>CANHVO010000162.1 GCA_947463915.1 Planctomycetaceae bacterium | reverse complement strand
GACTCGATTCTCGAAGACTTGACCAAAGCCTTGCAAGATGGCAAGCGTTTTACGATCGAACAGCTCTTCGACCGCAGAACTCAAATCGCCGTGAAGGAGCTTCGCGAGCATGGTGATCCGCAGGCCACTCCACCTTCGATTTTTCAATCGTATCCGTCGCTCTGGCGCTTCATCCAGCGTTGGCTTGAAATTGGTTAAGGCGAGCAACAGCAAGAAAACTACCTTAGCACGACGCGCAAGCTAGTGGTGCGATTCTTAGTTGACGTGGGATAGGCTTCCAGCCTGTCGGTACTGCGGTTGACAGGCTGGAAGCCTATCCCACATCAATAAACTCAAGTTTTTAGATCAAGATCAATTAGAGAAAACGGCGTTAGTGAATTGGACAGTAAATTCACTAGCTTGCGAGTCGTGCTAGAGGCTGCATGCACACATGCCCAAGACAAACGTCACGCGTACTTCACGGAAACTGATTGCTTTGCCGCTGTAAGTACCCTATATTCGAAGCTTCCTCTCAGGCCGTTTTGATGTCGCAACCTCCTTGGTGTGGTTGTTTTCTTTTGAGAGGATCGCAGTAATGGAAAGTTCTCGACGTGGATTTGTAGCGGGCATTTCGGCGGCAACAGCGCTGGCTTTGTCGAACTTCGCTGGTGAAATTCGAGCCAACGCATTCGCCAATGCTCCCTTGGCTCTCAAGAAGGCCCGGATCCTCTTTAATGAAAATCCTCTCGGACCATCGCCATTTGCCGTATCCGCTATTGAATCATCGGCGTCGATGCTCGGCCGGTACCCGCTTTCGGAGGGACCGCGCCTTGAGATGAAACTTCGCAAACTGCACGGCCTGAGCTATCGCGAAGCCTCAGCCGAATTGTCGCTCGGTCCTAAACCTAAATTGGAAGGTGGAAACGATCTACTGCTTGGGATTGGGTCTTCCGAAATCTTAAAGGCGGTGGCATGGGCCTATGGTTCCAAATCAGGCAACATCGTGGAAGCGCATCCGAGCTATTCCGCGGTTGGCGATGCTGTCGCAGAAATCCCTGGCTCTCAGATGCAGCGCAAGATCATTCCGCTCGATAGCGACAATCGATTCGATACGGCTGCTATGATCAAAGCCATCGATGCGGATACAAAGATCGTTGTCATTTGCAACCCGAACAACCCGACCGGAACAACGATTCCGCTTGCCCAAATTGTTTCTGTGGCGGACGCGATTCCACAAGATGCGTTGCTCTTAGTCGACGAAGCGTACATTGAGTTCTTGCCGCATGCCGACAAGGTTTCGGCCATGGAGCTAGCCAAGACTCGCAAAAATGTGCTCGTCGCCCGAACGTTTTCGAAGATCTTTGGACTGGCTGGCCTTCGTATTGGATACGGACTGGGAGCAACCGAAATCATCGATCGGCTGCGACCGTTTATGTTGGGGCAACTATCCCTCAGCATGGCGGGAGTGTTAGCCGCGGAAGCCTCAATGGATGACGCTCAGCATATGGCCAAGACCAAATCGCTTCATCAAAAGACGCTTGAGCTCTGGACGCGATGTTTCCACGCCGCTGGCTGGAAGATGACACCAAGTGAAGCGTGCTTCTGTTGGGTCAACGTGGGGCAAGACGCGACGCCGCTAGTGAGTTTCCTTGCGGAACGCGATGTACTGATCAGCGGAGGCCGTCGCTGGAAATTGCCAAACTACGTGCGCATTTCCATGGGGACAGAAGAAGAAAACGAACGGCTAGTCGCCGGTGTGGCTGCATTTAGCAAAACGTGAGCTTTAGAAGAGGCTCATAAAACGACAGAAACGGACTCGGTCCCTTTCAGTTCAATCGAGCTCTTCTTCATGACTTCACGATCGCGTGGGGCGTTGTTGTCGATGAGCTCGATTTTCCATTTTCCGGGAGGTAGGCCGCTAAACTGAAAATGCTCTTCGTGTCTTCCGAGCAAATCTCGTTCGAGTACAAATTCGTCGTGCGAAGTGATTCGAACGGCAGTCGGATAGGCTTGTTTGTCGGAGAGTGAAATTCGGCCATCGATACTCGCGCCAGGTTGAATCGGAACTGGCCCGAGTTGAATGAACCTTTCTCCCGTAACGGCGCATTTCAGTTGTGCCCAGCCTGACCGATGATGAATCATCACGTCATAGTCCCCTCTTTCTAGCATTGACGTCATTACATTGGAGCCGTACTGGGCAATGCGAACTTTCTCTATTCGGTTTTGAGAGAACGAAGTGACCCACAGGTCTTCTGGAGTGTTGCTCGGCGTTTCCGTCCCCGGAGACAAGTCCTTGGTATTCGAGACGGGGGCGATGGAGATAAACACGGTGGCCGGCTGCTTACGCAGTTGAAGCGGTTCGCCCGGAGTCTTGAATTCGAATTCGCGATGAACCGTTTCGCAAGCCTGCAACCCTGCCGCCATAGTCACTCGAATTTGTCGCGTATTCTTTGCGCTGGCAAGAAGCTCCGCATGCGACGGACGCTTATTTGGAAACGCCAAAAGGAATTGCTTCGATACGTCGCTACCCACAATCAGTTGCTCCGTTTCAGGGAGGCGACTGTTATAAAAATCGAATCGCTCAAGTTGAAATGGGATTTTCAACGTCAACGGATCGGCATCTGTGAATTCGCAACGAGTGATTTGATTCGATGTCACGCGAATCTCCGTGACGTCATGTCCTGCGTGTCCAACCGAACATGCCTCTGGACTTCCTTGGCCAATAAACCACTTGCCAGGCAACAGCCCATCGACTTTGAACTCGCCATTTTGATTGGTGAAAAAGCGAGTGGTTTTCGTTCTGCCGCTATCGCTGAACCACATGTCTTCAAAAGCAACGACCTCATTCGTGTTTTTAGATAGGACTCGACCTCGCACGTCACCTCGTTCCGGTAATGGAATCGCGGGGAGAGTCAAGCTTTCGCTTTGTACAATAACAGGACGTCGACAAAAGACCTGGCTATTCCAATCGATCACCAACTCATAATGACCTTCGGCTAAGCTCTGGATTTGAAAGTTGCCGGAACGATCAAGCCGTGTTTCGTAAGAGAACGGACCAATGTTCCAAGGCAATTTATAGCGCATCTCCTCCTCGGTTCGCAGTCGGACACGAATGTGTCGCAGTTCTGTAGGGCTAGCCAATACTTTGCCCCGAACCGTGTAGCCCTGAGGTTGAGAGCCCAACGCAATCGATTCGGAAATTTCAGCAGTGTTTTTGATCCGCTTCAAGGTAATGAGCAATGGGGAATCGGAATGCAATTGCGTATCGATGCGTTCCGTTATCCACCCTGGACGGCTGGCTTCAAGTCGATTCGATTGGATCTCCGATTTAGTAAGGGGGATTGCGAATTGACCATGCACATCTGTTTGAACCGCTCTCGGCATTTCATGTGTTGCGATCTTTTTGATTTCAAGAGTGCACTTGGGGACAGGCGATCCGTTCTCGTCGATCACCTTGCCCTCGATCGATTTGCAGCGTTCCAATTGGAACGTTTCGCCTTCTCTGACGCCTGACCGTTCGTATTCAAAGTGATGCACGATGAAGCCAGCCACGCCGACGTGCTCCAATCGGAACCTTCCATCGCAATCGGAAATTACGGGATTTTCCATATCGGGAAGCGGATAGATCTTTGCGTTTGCGATCGGTCGCTTGGATTCGCGGTCGACAAGTTGGCCGTTCAAAGGTTCGCCAATCTGCGGCACCTTTTTGGCTAGCCGACGAGTCCATGCATGAGGAGCATCAGGCGACACAAGAAACTCTTCGGTCTGTTTTGGATAGCTTCCTGATTCATTCGCTTCGATTTCCAGCCATACGAGGCAATGAATCGGGACTGCGATTGCCGTTGAGCCTTTTGGAGATCGACACTCGCTCCATTGACTCGTGGTTTCGCCTGACTCTGTTCGGATCGTCGTACGGAATCGAAACTGAGTCAATGCGATGCCGCTTGTTTGATCAACGACCGTTAGAAAGATATGTTCTCGTTGGTAACGCTGGTAGGACACATAGCCAAAGACCATCAGTGCAATGGCGATGGTCAGGAGCAGCAAGCTTCGCAATCGAAAACGAAACGGCATGGCGGTCAATGGAGCAATTCGAGAGCTTGTGCCCGCAGGGATCGGATCGTCATTTGCGTTTTGGCTGCTCCTTCGGCATCGTTGCGCGCGATGGACTCGGCGACTTCTTGTTCTAGCATTCGAGCTGCTGCCAAAATGGACTCGACCGCATGCCAACGGGAATTGCTCACGGAATCGGTTTGCGTGTTTGATGGAGCGACAGCCGCCGACGGTGTACTACCCTGCTGAACGATTTTCTTAATTTCCAGGAACAGGGGATCGTTAGTGTAGTCCTCGACAGGGACGGATAGCGGGGGGGCAACGGCCGGGGGGACGGTTTCTTGTTGCGATTTTGGAAGCGATTCCTGAGGAGGCAGCTGTTGAATCGAAACGCCAAAGGCACACAGCATTCCGAGGCTCGCCGTACCTAGTCCCAGTTGGAATAGGGAGTGGGACAGTCCTCGTCTCCGGAGTCTTGAAGTGGTCATGGGGGCTCGGTCTCGCTTCGAATCGTGGAACTAGAAGTCAAGAAGCCCACAAATTGCTGGGATTCCTGCAACACAGACACAAATTGTAGCAAAAACGGTCGTTTGGTTTTGGCGATTCGGAGCGAGCAAGGTCGCCTTGTGAGGGTGAGGCCACCGCTGTAAACACTTTTGCAAAGTTAATTCCACTGAAAACCCTTAGGGAGGGCGAGGCTCCCGCCGAGCCGGCGGGCAAAGATTCGGCAGGAGCCTCACCCTCCCTAGTTTTTGCTGCGGCAGGGCGCGAGCACTCCGGTTTCGCGGTTTACTAGGCACTCACCGGACGGCTTGCGCCGTGCCGCTAACAAAGTGGTGCCACTTTATGGCCGCACTCGGCAGGTGCGACCCACGATGGCCCGCGGTGGGGGATTTCTTGCTGAGCGTTTTTTGATGATTCGCAATTTATTCTTGCAACGCTTCCGGGTATAAAGAAGTGGTCTTATCTTTTCGTCTTTTGTTTGGGGCCGATCATGAATCGCTGCCGGATTTCTTTCTTGAGTCTAAATGCCTTTGCTTTCGGAATCGCTATTTCTCTTGCAACGCTTTTGGGGAACGCGAATTCTGCATTCGCACAGACCAAGAGAACGGTGCTCGATGCCACACGTGCGCTCGACGCCCCATTGGATAAAGAGGTTGAATGGGTTACTGCTTTTCTCGAGGCTAGCATCGCCAAAAACGAAACCGATGCGATGGCAAATTGTGTGCTGTCGATCATTCAGTTTCGTAAGCAGGAGTTTGAAAATGCCCTGAAGTCCATAGAAAGATCGAACTTGGGTGCGAAAGCGAATTTCACTCGGGCGACAACTGGCAGGATTCAGTTGCTGTGCGCTATCAACTTGGACGACGGACCGCTTGCAACAAAACTGTTCCAAGACCTGTTGAATGCTTGTCAGCGTGAGACGGCGCCATTTGCTTTGCGGAAAACGTTTTGTGAGTGGATGGGTGAAATCATCGGAAGTTTGGATTCGGTCGAGTCAAAGTCGCCAATCGATATTGAGTTGCTTGCCAAAGCAAAAAAATCGCTACTTGGAATTGCTGAAACCAAACTTAGTCAAGCGTTCGAAACTCAGTATGCGCGATCCCATGCCCGAGCCGACGAAGTTCGCAAAATGCTTGAGCGCTACGGTGAATTGGGTGACGCGGGCATGCAGGAATTGGAAACAAGCCTATCTGCGGAAATTGGAAAGTTAGAGGAGATCCTTGCGGCATCGGTCAAGGAGTCTCGCGAAGTGTCGAGCGAGAACCAAGCCTTAGCAAAATCGGTTCGGCTTGAGATTACCAATTTACGCGAACAAATTCGACGCATCGAAGTGGAACGAGCCAGCAATGGTCCTGGTATGCCAGCTCCGATGTTCCCTCCCCAAGGGCCACCAGTCCCTCCAAACTTTAACGCAATTTATGTCGACCCCTTTTACCTTCAAACCATTACGGAGTACGTCAACAATCAGCCAGTCACTCGGCAAATTCAAACGAGGCGAGATTCACGCGACATTGAATCCGAGAGGAATTCGATCTACCAGACACAACTTTCTTTTTATAATGCACAGTTAAACTCGTATAACCAAATGATGGCTTTGTACAGTCAGTACCAAAAGAATTTGACGGAATGGAAGAAACGCGAAGAGCAACGTCGAAACCAACTTGCGGATCAACGCAGGGAACTTGAGTCGCAAATTGCACAAGCCAAAACCAAGCTTGATGAAATCGAAGACATCAAAAAAGAAAACGCAGGTGGGAATGCTGACCTGCGGAAGTCGATCGCTCCAATTAAGTCGGAATTGGAACTCGTTCGTTTGGTGCTCAATGCCGGCAAGGCGGGCAAGCCATACAGTGCCCTTCGGCCTCGAACCCTCGACCCTTGGCTGATTACCGAAGAAAAAAATCGGTTGCTCAAGCTCTTTGCAGCTGCGCCTTAAAAATCGGTGATGACAGGGATTGTCTAACACTCCCATTCAGGAACTCTTACGAGATTCCACTACTTGCTACCTCAACGCCATTCAGCCTCAGGCCGCCCCTCCCAGACGGAGGATGCCTAGAGGCTTCCGCCATTGGTTCGCTGCAACATGTGCGAATTTGGCACAGCAATCTGCATTCCCATGCACATTATTGCTAGAAGGATGCGGTTTCTCTTGAGCTTGACTCTTCATAGAGCCCATTCTGATGCGAGATTGAAACGATTCTGTTAATCCATACCGAATACACCCTGTTAGGGCGGGTGTTTTTGATCTGCAACTTGATCTTTCAAGAATTGCGTAAGCTGCACACGTGTGTCACAGACGATTGCTACCTTTGCTGATCGAACAGAGGAACTCCTATCCTTTTGTGCGAGTCGTTTCGATTTCTGTGAGGGAGTCGAACTGAACAGTTAGGGTGATTCGCGCAAGGTAGCACGAACAATTGAGTGGACTCTTTAATGAATGGATTCGAAATGAAAATCAGAGCGCTTTTGGCCGGATTATTGGCCGCATCAATGAGTTTCCAGGCGCAAGCAGGAAACGCAGATTACTTTGGGTCTGATTTGAAGCAGCCTATGAAACTGCAGACAGCCATCGACTCCGAAGTGGTTCCTGCTTCCTGCGAATGCCATGGAAACGCGGCCTGTGACAAATTCGACTTGAGCAATCCAATGCAATTCGAAGGATGCGACAACTCGAGTTGCAATTCATCCAACAGCTGCGACTCTCTCGGATGCAAAGACACGAGTCTGTTGGGACTAGGTTTTGTTTTGCCGAGCGAAGGCTGCTACGATGATTTCATCAGCCCGATGACCAATCCGGCCTACTTTGAAGATCCCCGACAACTCACCGAAGTGCGAGGCATCTTTATCAATCACAAGTTGCCCGTTCTTCTTGGCAATCCTGCCGGCGAGATTCGCGTGTACGCCATGCAAGTGCGTCTTCGACTGACGGAGCGATTGTCCTTGATCGCTGTCAAAGATGGATACATAGACAGCTCCAGTCCATTGATCGCAAGTGGTTGGGCGGATATCGGAGCAGGCTTGAAGTATTCGCTGTACCGAGACCCAACCAATGGACGACTCCTTTCTGCTGGTGCTCGTTTTGAGACTACTGCAGGTCGTCGCGCTTCGCTTCAAGGAAACGGCGACGGCGTTTTCGACTTCTTTTTGTCGGGTGGAACGAGACTAGGCAGTCGTTCACATTACCTGACGACCTCTGGCTTTATCTTGCCAGTAGATAGCCAAGCTGAAAATCAAATGTTCTACTGGTCGAATCACGTTGATCGCCGATTTGGGAACAAGTTCTACGCGTTCAGCGAACTCAATTGGTACAACTACATGAAAGACGCGTCTGCATTCCCCGCACCGATTGAGGGTGGCGACTTGTTTAATCTTGGTTCACCTGGCGTAAAAGGGAACAACATCGTCACCAACGCTTGGGGCTTCAAAATCAAACCGAATCGCAATATCGAGTCCGGTGTCGCATTTGAATTCCCTATGACTCAACGCCGCGGAGTTTTAGACAATCGTTTGACCGCTGATCTTATCTTCCGATTTTAGGAACGATAGCGGCGACAGTTCGTAGCTGCGGGGCGAGCGGGCTGTTGATTTAGTCGTTTAACAGCCAGCCGAAGGCGTACTCTGCAGCTTTGACAGTACGCCTACGGCTGACTGTTAAACGAAATGCATTTGGAAAATCGCAAAATCAACAGTCAGCTCGCCCAGCAGAACAAAGAAGCCATGACTTGAAGGTGCAATTGGAATGCGATTGTGGTCTGCACTTCCGAAACGATTTGCGACAATCGTTTTACACTCGCCATAGGCGGGGCGATACCGGCTGACTTTCATGAATGCCGCATCAAGTATCAACGCCGGAACCGCCTGGAGCCAGGGGTACTTTGTTTTGCTTGGTTTCGGCCTTTTCTAGCCACGGCTGCTTTTTGCGATAGCTCTCCAGTTCCTCCTTGAGCTGCTCGAGCTGTGGTTCCTTGCTTTCGGTCCCTAACTCCACGGCTTTGGAAGCCCATTCGACGGCTTTATCAAAGTCGCCAACTCGCGCGTAGGCGGCAGCCAACGTGCTCAAAATGTGTGGCTTCTTGTAGTCTGTCAACTCACAGGCTTCCAGCCCAAGCTCCAGAGCTCGCTTTCCATCCAAAACGTCTTCGTTCACGCTCGTCGAAAGGGTCCAGGAAAGGTTATTCAGAATTCCAGAACGTTCTTCTCTGTCCTTAGGGGCGAGCTCAAGGGCTTTTTCAAAATCGGCGATGGCCTTCGGGTAATCCTTGATCGCCAGAAAGGTGTCTCCACGCATGCGAAACGCCTGCCAATTTTCCGAATCGAGTTTCGTCACTTGGCTAAACACCTTGATCGCCTCGGCAGGACGATTGTCCATGGAATACAACAGCCCCAATTGGATTAGTAGTGCTGGGTTCGGACTTTCCTTGGGCTGATCTTTGATGATCATGCGAATGTCTTGAATGGCATCGCCAAACCGCTTCTGCTCCGCGGCGACGCTTGACCGCAAAAGAATGGCATCGATTCGATCCGGCGCGATTTCAAGGGCGGTATCGATGTCCTTGCGGGCTGCTTCGATATCGTCAGCATCTATCGCGGCTCGAGCTCTCAGCAGAAGCCCTTCGACATCGTCCTTGGACATTTCCAAGACTTTGTCCAAATCCGCTTTAGCCAATTCGGGTTCTTTATTGCTGGCATGCACTCTCGCTCGGGTTTTCAAAAGCGCCGTCGAGTTCGGCAGCAATTTGATTTTAGCGTTGAGCAACTCCAGGGCTTCTGACATGCGTTCTTGGTTGGAAGCCAAAAGTTCGGCGGTGAAAAGAATCATCGTCTCGTTTTCAGGGTTGGTCTCGAGTACCTCTTGAAAGAACGTGATCGCTTCCTCGGTTCGACCTTGCTGGATGAGCTCCTTGCCAAGCGCCGCGACGCTAGCTTGGTTTGCAGCGTCGTATTGGATGGATCGCTTGAGATCGGCGAGACCGTCTTCGACGTCGGCTTGTGTGCCCGCTCGAAGCATCAGCAACCGACTGAGTTTAACTTTGGTATCTGGGTCTGCTTTCTTCGAATCGACGTAAGGTCCCAATTCGGCAATGCCCTCGCTAGCCACGGTCTTTGCTGCTTCGACTTCTTTCCGGCTGGCATGCAATTGGAATTTCACCAAGTACGCATCGGCAAGCAATGGATCGTACTCAATTGCCTCACCCAGGTCTTCCAACAAGTCGTTGAGAAGTTTATTGCGTCGCGAAACCGACATGCCTGGGGCAATAGTACGAGCGATCTCTTGCGTCTTCTGCAGGTAGGTGGATGCAATGAGTTTGTTCGCGGTATCTATGTCCGCTTTGTTAAGCCCCTTCTTGATCGCGGACTTGGCAAGGGCAATGATCTCCTTGAGCGTATCAACGGATTCGACATTAAGCCGTAGCCGACTCGCCTCTTCAAAGTCCTCGTCACCATCGAACGATTCGGGGAGGACGATTTCTGTTGGCTTTTTTGTTTCAGGGGGTTGGGCAGTTGTGTCCTGGCCGTAAGCAGGAGCAGCAAGAAACAGCGTGCCAGTAAACAATAGGCTCGCAAACCAACGACGGCGATGAGCAACCAAGTTGGTGCCGAAGTAAGGAGTAGGGCTGATTTTCGATGGAATCATTTTTGAACCTGATCATGTTTGGAGCGTCGACGACCTTCGTTTCCTCGAACTGGAACCCAGTCTGGAATAATTGCCATTGTAGCGTCTAGGCGAATACGGAGGAAAGTTCGGAATGGACGACTATTCTTCCGAAAAACTCGAAGGTACTCGCGAAATCGAGTCCGGCCAAGAGGCTACAGGCCTACCCATGAACTCCGAAAACGGACGAATTTTGCGAGCCGTCTCCAGCCGCTTTGGCTGCGCAGCGAAATAAGCATAGGCCCGTACCTGCTCTTTGGATGCGTCCTGGTTCATAAACTCCGCAGTCACGATCTGTCGAACATATTCGTTGTTTTCGCTGCCCGGATGATACCCCTCAATCTGGTCCAGCTCCGAGATCGTTGGATCCATGTCTTCGGGCATGAATTCCCAAATTTCGCCCAACAACCAATGGTCGCCGGGAGCCGCGGCTGGATAAGGCCCCAAGTCAAACAAGTCCGATTGGATCGTGCCTGCCAATATTCGGAGCGGCTTGCGAGGCCATAAACCACCTCGAAGATAGGACTTTTTCAGAGTGCCATAAACAAAAAAAGCTGAAACGTCTCCCGTGCTCATTTGCAATTAGGCTCTTTGGATCGTTGAGTCGGATTCATATTGACGCAAAAGGGTTCGGACGATCTGGTCCGCGGAATATCCCGTTTTGAGCATTGCTAATTTTAACTGCATGTCCCGATGTGTTCGCTTCATTTTCTGACAAAATCCGAAAGCGTTTGGAGCGGCCGCCAACAAGACGATCAATGCGAAAATCATCGCAAAACCGTGATCATGGACAATAGTTAATGCGTTCATTTTGGAATTCCTTGCACCATTTGCCATCAAGTTGATTTTCAATTCAGGTGATTGGAGTTCGCAAACACAATGCGAATATTGGCTACGAAGTTGAAAGCTTGAAGGTCCTAGGTTTAGCCGACGACACCCAGTCCTTTGTGACACACGTTCGATCAGACCTAATTCTTAGGAACGCAGCCTGCAAAAGTGAGCCTGAGGCGCTAACTGAGTTCAATCGACTTGAAAAAAGTCAAAGTAGAACCCCAAGAGACTGAAACCAACCTAACCAATGCAAGCAAGCACTCGTTGCGCGTGCTGTTGTATTCCTATTTCAGTAAGAACGTCAATTGCGGCTGGTTCATTTTTCTGATTGGTTCGAATGCCCTCCATCAACTTGGCGGCAAGATCAGCTGGCGAGTCCGCTTCGAAAAGGGTTCCCAAATGACGCCCCCCCGCAATCGACTCGAGCCGCTGATGGATCTCAGGGAACGCTCCATGATTAGGTTGGACGTATTGAGTGCCGGCTGCAATGGCCTCCAACAGGAAGAGCCCCTTGGGTTCCGTGTAGGTTGTGGGTACACAGAACAAATCGATGGAGCGCAGAAAGTTCGCCTTCTCCGTTCTATCGATGCTACCGAGATATTGCCAACGCTTGTCTAAGCCAGCTTGGGCCAATTTGGCTTTCTGCTCCGACCAAAACATTTCATGCTGAGGTCCCATCCAACCAGCGAGTTTCAGCGTTACATGTTTTGCTTCTGGAAGGCCTGCGATCGCAATGAACGCATCGACGAGCCGATGTAAGCCTTTTTCGGGCGCCATTCGTGCAAGGTATCCGAGCACAAACTCGTCGCTCGGTTTATCCAGTCGGCTCCTGCTTTCAAAATCGGCTGTGTCGATTCCGAGCGGGATCACATGGAGCTTTTTCTCAGGGATGTTGAGGAGCGTCCCCATCCGAACAGCGTAGTCCTCGGAATGGATCAAGAAGCCATCGATTTTGGAAACCAGCCCCTGCATAAGCTCGATCGCGCGCGACCGGTATTTTTCAGGCAAGGAATCCAAAAAAATGTCGTCTCCCTGGAGCGTGACATAAACGCGAGTTGAGCCCATCCGCTTCACCTCTGGAATTCCGCCCCCGACAAGCAGATTGGTAAACACCATCACTTCCGGCTTGATATCGCGCGCGAGCCAATCGAGAAGTCGCCGAAACTCCTTTCTCTGTCGACCATCCGTTCCCTGCAGCATCGAGATCGTAAGAGCCCCAAGCAGTTTGGGTGAGGTCTTGCCCGCATTCTTTGTCAGCGGTTTGATAAGCCAGGGTTGATTGAGAACGCTATCAAACCAATTCGGGAGGTAAGCCAACCAGGGCATTTTCTGTTGGAGATAGACGTTGATGCCTCCCATAAAGACACGGTCAATACTGACATCGTCATCGTCTGTGCGGATTGGGGTGTATGCAGGGATTAAGATGCAATCGTGACCGAGACGGATTAACGATTTGGCAAGTGCGTTGTCGTGCAAACAGGAACCGCAGATCATTCCGGCAGCCCCGGCAGTGAGGTAAGCTATTTTCATAATTCTACGTAAGTGCTCTAGCAGAGGCGGAAGCCTGGAAGACTTTGACGACTGCTTAAGAAGTAAGGGGGCGGCTCGGTGGTTTGGGTAGTCTATTCCGTGTCGCAATCGGAATGTTACGGATGACCAATTCTATCCCTAGATTTTACGTAAACTCTTATCAGGCATCATTTTTCAAAAAATGGAATGGCATCCTCAAGGGCATTTCATCGTTTGGCCGATACCTTCACTCAACGACGCATCTTACCTTGATTGTACGTGCAACCAAGAGCGAAAGATGCGATCCAATGAATTGCCGGTGACCCAGGAACTGATCGAATAACAGGAATATTCGACCGGCAACTAAAGTGTTGTTTCGAGGGACTGAGGGGTCGCTTGGAACACGACGAACAACGGGAGAATCCTAGCTTCGCAGGAAGGTTAGGATTTTGGAAACGAGGCTAACGAAGTCAAAAGGCGACAAGCGAAAGCAAGTCGCACCTTGCCTCGCCAGATGAGGGCGATTTCGGCGGCGACTTCGTGCGCCGAAACCGGTCTCAACTCAACCGTTCAAGTCGACTTGTGCACGATAGTCAGTGACAAAATATACGTAGGGAGATTTGGCTCGATGAAAATGAACATTCTAGTAGGGTCGATGTTACTGAGCGCTAGCCTCTGTGGCCAGAGCTTTGGTGGCGACCTTTTGCATCGTTTGCTCGGTGGTCGTGGTTGCGGAGCTTCCAGCTCGTGCTGCGATACATCGGTTAGTGATCCATCGTGTGGAGCCGAAATGGCTGCACCATGTGGATCGGGTTGTGGCGCTGGACCAAGCTGTGGCGCTGAAATCGCTGCTCCATGTGGTTCCGGTTGCGGCGCAGCACCAAGCTGCGGAGCAGAAATCGCTTCTTGCGATCCATGCAGTGCAGCTCCAAGCTGTGGCGTTGAAAGCTGTGGACCACGACGTCCTATCCTTTCAGCTCTCAAAGCTAAGCTCCACGGCCTAAAGAGCAAGCTTGCTTGCCATGCACCAAGCTGTGGCGTTGAATCTTGCGATCCTTGTGGTTCGGCTCCAACATGCGGCGTTGAAATCGCTTCGTGCGGTTCCGGATGCGGCGCAGCTCCAACATGTGGCGCTGAAATCAGTGCTTGCGATCCTTGTGCAGCTCCATCCTGCGACAGCGGATGTGGCCTGAAAATTGGCAAGCGTGGTTTGCTCGCTAAGATTTTCAAGTGCAAGAGCAGCTGCGATGCTTCAAGCTGTGACGCTGCTCCTTCGTGCAGCTCCTGCGCTTCGGCTCCAGCAGCCGGCTGCAGCAGCTGTGGCGGAACTCCAGTATCGGCTCCAGCAGCCGCTCCTGTTGCTACACCAGCTCCAGTTGTTGATCCACACGCTTACATGAACACCAAGCGTCATGTCATTCAAGCAAGCAGCACCCGAATTCGTTAATTCGAATTCAGGACAGCTTGTCGTCAGACATGATCTATAAAAATCGGCTCGTCACAAATTGTGGCGAGCCGATTTTTTTTTGCTTTTGCGCTGTTGATTCAGACTCGTTTAACAGTCAGCCGTAGGCGTACCTTCAGCAGGGGCGAGTACGCCTTCGGCTGACTGTTAAACGAGATGGCGATCTCCCACTTAGACAACACCATGCGAATCCACCCCACTGAGTTTGTCGATCTGCCAACCCCATTTGGGCCGATGCGAACGCATTTGTTCAGGCCGTTAGGGAATGGCAAATACCCGGCCGTCGCCTTGTTTTCTGAGATCTACCAAATGACCGGCCCAATTGCCAGAACGGCAGCCTTCCTTGCCGGCCAGGGATATCTCGTGGCAGTACCTGAGGTCTATCACGAGTTCGCAACACCAGGCGAAGTCTTCGCCTATGACAAGTCGGGAACAGACCGAGGCAACGACTTGAAGATCACCAAAGAATTGGCGAGCTACGATGCCGACGCCGCTACCTTGATCGACCATCTGAGACAACGCTCCGATTCGAACGGAAAAGTAGCAACCCTCGGTATCTGCTTAGGCGGCCATCTCGCCTTCCGCGCCGCCATGAATCCCAACGTTCAAGCTGGCGTCTGTTTTTACGCAACCGATATTCACAAACGAAGCTTAGGCAAAGGGCTGAACGATAACACCCTGGATCGGCTCACCGAGATCAGCGCCGAGATGATGATGGTTTGGGGCCGACAAGATCCACATATTCCGCTCGAAGGTCGCCGAATCATTTATGATGCGATGACTCAAGCCAATCTCAACTTCACTTGGCATGAGTTCAACGGCGAACACGCGTTTCTACGCGATGAAGGTCATCGCTATGATCCCGCGTTGGCTCAATTGATCTTCCCAATGGTCCTAGAGTTGTTTCACCGAAGACTTTGTCATTAGGCGAGCGGCTCGCGGAATTCTAACGTAGCTGGATTCGCCAGAATCCAGAACGAACTGAATTCTGGCGAATCCAGCTACGAATCGTGTTCTG
>CANHVO010000161.1 GCA_947463915.1 Planctomycetaceae bacterium | reverse complement strand
TGATTGGGGGTGACCATGTCCGGCGCGTAGCCGGAAGCGACAACGCGAATTTTAAAAAACTCGCTCTGGCGAACATGGTCATACACGTTTTTGCAAATGAATGTCAGCCTCTCCGCGAAGGTAGCGTGCGAAAACGCACCGGACGGCTTGCGCCGTTCCGCTAACAAAAGGATTGCCGTTTGGCAATCGTCCCGTCGTCTCTACTTCCGGTTGGTGTTCACTGAGAAGTCCCGTATATTAAGCTTGTCATTCGTCGCCAGATTTCCCCGAACCATCCTGTTTCATGAACGCAAACTCGAATACGTCGCCAAAAATGCAGCCCTCCTGGATCGCAAAGCGGACCTTAGCCTTTGATTCCAGTGGGATCCGAAAAGTCTTCGAATTGGCGGCTTCGCTTAAAAACCCAATCAATCTCTCTATTGGTCAACCTGATTTCGACGTTCCTGCTCCCATCAAAAAAGCCTGCATCGAGGCCATTGAGCAAGGCAAAAACGCTTATGCTCCCACGCAAGGCATAGGGCCTTTACGGGAACGACTCCAAGCGGACATCGATCGCAAGTACCAACATCCCGACCGCAAAGTTTTTATTAGCTCTGGCACTAGCGGCGGTTTGGTTTTGTCCATGCTATCGATGGTCGATCCTGGCGATGAAGTTATTGTGTTCGACCCCTACTTTGTCATGTACGTTCCGCTGATTCAATTGGTCGGCGGCGTGCCGGTCTTGATTGATACGTATCCGGACTTCCGAATCGACATGAACAAAGTTCGAGATGCGATTACTCCTAAGACCAAAATGATTCTGTTCAACAGTCCCGGGAATCCGACTGGAGTTACAGCGACCTTGGAAGAGATTCAGGGGTTGGCTACGCTCTGTGCCGAGAAGAATATCGCTTTGATCTCCGACGAAATTTACAGTGGATTTCACTTCGACGGCCCCATGCGTTCGCCAGCCGAATTCAATCCGAACACCATCGTCATCGACGGGTTCTCAAAGAGTCATGCCATGACCGGTTGGCGATTGGGCTATGTGCACGGCCCGAGCGAAGTCATCCAGACAATGATCAAGCTCCAACAGTATTCGTTCGTTTGCGCACCGACGCCGATGCAATGGGGTGCTCTTGCAGCAATGGATCACGACATGAGCCAATATTACCAAGACTATGCAGGAAAGCGGGATCGAATCGTCGCTGGCCTTCGAGATTATTATGAGTTTACGGAACCAGGCGGTGCGTTTTATGTGTTCCCCAAGATCCCCAAGGGAACAGGTGCTGATTTTGTTCGCCGAGCGATCGAGCATGAACTGTTGATCATTCCGGGTAACATCTTTTCGGCCCGCGACACGCACTTCCGGATTTCGTTCGCCGCACCGGATGCAACGCTTGATCGAGGAATCGAAGTTTTGAGAAAACTGGCCCGCAGTTAGGCGTGCGGCAGAACAGGCCCTTTCCTTCGCTCGGAAACGCATCAATCAGGGTACTTGCTTTTTCGATCTTCTCCGTGCTCGTGCTCAGCATCGCGGTGCTCGTGCTTGCCATCCGAGTCAACATCGCACTTGCCGCACGCTACCTTCGCGGAGCGAAGGGCGACATTGTCGCTCGTCGCTCCGCGACGATTGCGTACAAGCGCCCCGGATTCTAGAACGTCAATGCTGAACCTCGAGCAATATCCAGAAACCTCGCTCGATCTTTCAAGCTGCGTTTGCCATTACCTTCGGCAATGTTTAGCGGAATCGATTGTGCTGCCGTAACCATTGATCGCGAGCATGGCGATAAAGCCCATCTAGCGATTGCATACCAGAACGCACGCCAATGCCGCCTAGCCCTACGTCAATATCTGACCGATCGGATGACCTTTGCTGATCGCGAGAGGACGATCAAATCGGTCCCGCAACTCAGTCTCTGGGGCGAACCCGAGGCAATGGAAAATGGTTGCCGAGAGATCTTGAGGTTCCACTCGACCTTCGATAGGAAAACCACCTTGGCGGTCCGAACGACCGTATACTGCGCCACCTTGTACGCCTCCGCCCGCCAAAGCTGCTGAGAAAACGTGGCCCCAATGGTCCCGCCCTCCGCTTGGATTGATCTTTGGGGAGCGACCAAACTCGCCCATCCAAACGACCAGAGTTTCGTCCAACAGTCCCCGCTGTTCCAAATCCTCCAGCAACGCTGAGTACGCTTGGTCCATCGGCGGCATCAATGCGTTCTTGAGTCGCTCGGAATTCTTGGCATGCGTGTCCCACGCTGGTGCAACGTTGTCATCGGCATCACCTCGCGTCCAGTTGACTTGCACCAGCGACACTCCTGACTCCACGAGACGCCGAGCGAGTAGCACACTTTGGCCGAACCGGTTGGTGCCGTAACGTTCGCGAGTTGCATCCGATTCCTGTTCGATGGCAAATGCCCTTTGCGCCGTGTTGGTCCTCAGCAAATCGATGGCTTTGTTTTGCCAAACCGCCCAGCGTTGGGCTGAGTTGGTGCTATGCAACGCGTCCAAGCTACGGTTCATGGTTTCTTGCAGAGTTCGTCTCGCCAGGAGTCGGTCGGTCGAAATATCTGCAGGCAAAGAGATAGTCGGAACGCGGAAGTCTTTCTTATGCGGTTCGCAATCGATGAGCCAAGGATCGGCATGATCGCCGAGCCAGCCAGCGTCTTGTCCAGGCCACACGATTCGACCAGTGTTCCAAATCTCCTCCGGCAATCGAACGGAACCGGGCAAGCTCGTTGCATCCCCTTTTAAATGGCGGACGACCGATGCGATACTCGGCCAATCGTTGGGCGCGCCAGGCAATGCATTCTCGCTGTTCTTGGGAGTGTGGGGATAACCCGTGAGCATCCAGTAACCGCTGGAGGAGTGCGCATTGTCGTCTGTCGCCATGGCTCGCAACACGGCGATTCGATCGGTCAGTTTTGCTGTCCGAGGCATTAGCTCGCCGACATGCAATCCCGGTGTGGCTGTCGCAATCGTCCCCAGGTCGCCGCGTATCTCATTGGGTGCATCTGGCTTTGGGTCCCATGTCTCATGCTGAGGTGGACCTCCGAGCATGAATAAAACGATGCACGCTTTGGCTTTGCCAAACGAGCCTGATGCTGTAGCTGAAAGTACTGGCGAAGCGGCATTCGCTCTCGCTTGCATGAGTTCCGGGAGACCAATACCCAGTGCACTCAAGCCGCCGATGCGGAGCCATTCACGACGCGATATCCCATCGCACAGAGTTGCGCCATGAGCAACTGTACCTCGCGGACCTGTTCGACAGTGATTGAATGAAAGCATGGAGAGTTACTTTCGGAAAGGCACGATAAAACAAGGAACCTCACAGGCGCCAAATCAACTATTTTCCGGCCGCCCACATGATTCCGTTGACGAGGGTGTCCAAGAAGACCTTGTCGGAAAAGGTATCGTTGGAGTGCCCGTAAGTCGTTCCGAAAACGCGTCCTTTGCCATATTGGTTTGTCCAGAAAACGGCATGGTCGTTCTTATCCACATCGCTTTTCGAAGTAGCGAGAACCGTGGTGTTGGGCCAGACCTTTTCGATGATGTAAAGTTCGTCCATCGCGGAGGTGTAGCCTTTAGGAACGGACTTCATGATCGGATGATCTTCTTTGGTAACGGTCACTGGATAGCGGGCTTGGTGGTCGTGTTTGCGGCTTGTGACACCAAGGAATTCTCTCCAATCATCGATTTTGGCCGAGCGGTACGTGTGCATTGCACAGTGGATGACTACGGCATTAACCCCTTCGAAGTGCGGTTTCGTGATACTGCGAATATAGGCTTCGTCGTCCGTGTCTGCGAAGCATTCGTTATGGATGACAACGTCAAATCCTTCGAACCATTTCGGGTTTTTGTAAAGGTCGATCATGGCCTTGGTCCCTTTACCACCTTGGTTGACGATTGTCCAGTCGATTGGGATACCTTTTTGCTGGGCCGCCAGTTGCATTGCTTTAGCTTGGAATTCGTAATCGTGGCAGCAGCCACCCGTTACCAGCAGCACGGCCAGGTTCTTCTTGGCAGGTGCGGAACTGGTGGATACAACTGGTTGCTGCGCTGAGGCAAAACTGCATGCAAGCAAAATCAGAAGGGTGGAGTTGAAAACCAAGCTAAACCGGCGATAGATCGTGCTCATGGAGAGTCTGTTTTGGCTGAGGAGGGTGGGAAAGGAAGTGGTGGGGGTAGGCGAGCAGCGGGAGAGAACATACCAAGATTCGCAGCTGGATTCGCCAGAATCCAGAGCGTACTGAATTCTGGCGAATCCAGCTACGGTCGTTTTCCGCCTGCCGCTCATCTTAACCGCTAGCCGAAGATGTCCCCCGCGACTTGAGAGTACCCTACGGCTGACTATTAAAGGAAAGTTGGGATTTGCAATCTCCGCAGCCCCTCATTGTACTCGAGACGGCTCAAAGTGTGGGGAACTCCACTAACCGTTTGGGGGCGGAATCTGCTACAAATAGAGGAATGCAAAGCGTTCTCCCTTCCAAACAGAAATCGGCGTATTCCATTCCCCTGTCGATTGGCCAGAAACTGGTCGATCTTCGTGGGCTCATTTCACGTTTCGTGGTAAGCCAGTCGCTGATTATCTTAGCGATTTGGCTGCTTGCCGCGTTTTGGACATTCGGGTTGTTGGATTATTTGCCACCCAAATTCGGAGCTGCGGAATCGCCTCGAGCCGTCCGAATCGTAATGCTGATTCTCCTCGTCTCAGTCTCTGTTTACTTGATCTATCGATTTCTTTGGCATCGCTGGAAAGTTCGCTGGAGCGATTCCTCGCTTGCATTGCTTATCGAGAACCGACACCCTGAATTCCAAAGTTCGCTTGTCACAACAGTCCAGGCGGCAACTCCAACCAGTATGATCGATACCTCGATCGAGGAGCATCCACAGCGTTCCGGTTTCTTGGAGCTCGCTCGTGTGAAGGCAGTAAACTTAATTGAGAATGTTGATGTGAATGAGTTGGTGCGATTTCGGCCACTGCAAATGCAATTGGTTGCTCTTGGTGTCTTGCTTGGATCGAGCTGCGTGTTTGCTCTCCTGCAACCCAACTGGACATTGCATTGGGGCAAACGTTTTTTCGCTTTGTCCGATGCGCCTTGGCCACGCTTAACGGAACTTGGCGTGGAAGGCATCGAAATGGATGTGCCTACCTTCGCGGGACGCAACAATCGGCAACGCTACCTAGTTCCGTTTCGAGATGGCGTTGCCTCCGTTCCCAAAGGGCAAGCGTGCCAACTCAAAACCTGGGCCAAACTCTCGGGCAAGATCGTGCCAGAAGTGTGCACAGTCTACTACCGCGACATCAATGGCAATCGAGGCAGAGCCAATATGCGTCGGTTGACAGCGGACAAATCGCGGCAATCATTTGCATTGGATGGCCCGCCGCTCGAGTCCGTTAATGAGTCGCTATGGCTCAGCGTCGCCGGTGGCGATGCGAGGATTTCGAATTTGCAACTCAACAGCGTCGAGGCGCCACAGGTTACCCAATTGCAAATCAACGTCACTTACCCTGAGTATTTGCAACGCTCGACCACTACGACTTGGGGGAACGAAACGATTCCCTATCGAACGGGAATGCGATTGCCACAGGGGAGTCAATTGAACTTGCAAATGCAAACGAACAAGTCGGTTGAGAAATGCGACTTTGTTCTCGTGCGTGCAGGAGATTCAGTTGACAAAGCTTCGCTACCAGAACAATCCCTAGCAATCCAGGACAAGCAATCTGAGTTTCAAATGCCGCTCGGGGCGTTGGACGGCAATCTTCTCATCGAATTGCGATTATGGGATACCGATGGGATCTGTTCGAGCCGCGTTCAACAATTCGTCATTTCAGCGATCACGGACCAACCACCGCAGGTCGACTTGACCCTGCAAGGAATCGGTACCTCCATTACAGAAAATGCCATGTTGCCGATCACTGGCAAGATCAAGGACGATTACGATGTGAAAGGTGCATGGGTCGAAACCGTGCTAGACACCAATCCGTTGCTCAAGACGCCGCTTGAGGTTCAACCGGACGGCAAGGCAACCCATCAGTTGGATCTCAAAGTCATGCGTGACGGAGGGCAACTCGTCGCCAAGGTAGGTTCGACACTCGGGCTGACGGTTGCTGCAGAGGACTATTTGAACCTTCGAGACGAACCGCACATCGGTCGTGCAAGCTCTATTCAATTGAGTGTTGTCACACCGGAACAACTCTTGATTCTGCTGGAACGCCGCGAGCTTGCTATGCGAGCTCGACTGGAGCAGATTATTGGTGAGCTATCACAGATGAGAGACGTATTGGTAAACATGCAAAAGGCGGCCAAAGCTCCTGCAATTGCTCCCGCGGCAAGCGACAATCAGACCGATTCGGCTTCGGAGAAGCCGGCCGATAAGTCTGCGGACGAAATCACCGCGGAAGCTGAGGAAAACTCACCTGCTCGGCGCGAGCGCATGCAAATGCTCCGCTCTCAGCAGGCCGAATCGCAAATGACAAAATCCGAAGGTGAGCTTCGGGGAGTCGAACGCGAGATCACTCAAATCAATCAGGAGTTGATCAACAACCGAATCGACAGCGTCGATCGACGAACGAGACTAGAAGACAAAATTCGAAAGCCATTGCTAGTGGTACTTGATCAATCCTGGGGACCAATGGCTAGCGATGTCCGTGAAATCGAAAAGAGCTTTTCCAAGTCTATCAAGACGGATTCTAAGGCGGATGAGTTGCTGCCAAACGCGATCGACAAGAGCAATCAAATCATCGTTGCATTATCAGAGATACTCAACGACATGATCAATATCCAGGATTTCAACGAAGTCTTGGATATGGTCCGTGGGATCATCGACGAGCAGGGCAAGGTTTTGGAAAAGACCAAGCAGGAACAGAAAAAACAACTTTTGGATTTGCCATGAACACTCGAAACACATCCAGGTTCTTTGATCTATCCACAACGATGCTTGGTGGCACGAGGCTTGGTGGCACGACGCGCAAGCTAGTGATCTATACAATGCATTCACTAGCTCGCGCGTCGCGCTATGGCTTCATGATTGCAGTCATCACTTTTGGTGTGTGTGCCCATGCGGCATCCGCACAAGAAAAAAAGCCGACCGCCGAGCGGGTTAAGGAACTAGAGCAACAGCAGAAACAACTTGCACAACGTTTCGGGAAACTGGAAGAACTCTTTATCCGCATGAGCGAATTGGAGGCGGCAGCCAATCCAACGCGGGCTGGATTGCTGATGCAAGCCGCGAAGATGAGCAAACAGCTCGCTACGCAGCAGCGATTGAGCGTGGCTGGGGATTTGCTTTCTCAAGGGCAATTCACTCGAGCCATACAAGAGCAAGAAGCAGGCCGAGAGAATCTCATGAAATTGCTTGAGCTCTTGCAAAGTGAAAACAGGTCGACCCGACTTCGCGACGAACGGGCCAGAATTCAAGAGATCCAACAGGAAATTCGACGCCTCGAGCAAATTCAACGTGGACAGACAGCAAGAACAGAGTCAGGGCAAGATCTCAAGCAAGCTGCCGGTGACCAAAAAGACATCAAGGAGCAACTCGAAAAAGTCGCCAAAGATCTCAACGACGGTAAAGAGGGAAAATCCGAAGAAGAAACCGACGATGATGCCAAAAAAGACAAAGATTTGAAAGATGGCGAGCAGAGCAACAAACAAGAGGGTAACAAGCAAGACGGCAAAGAGCAAAACGAAAAGCCTCAAGAAGGCAAGATGAAGGATGGCGAAGCCAATCCGTCGAAGCCAGCTGACGGACCGGAAAAAGAAGCACAAGACAATGAGGCTAAGCCAAAGGATTCTTCGGAGCTACCACCCAAAAATGGCGAGCCCAAAAAGGATGAGCCAAAGGATGGCGCGCTCAAAGAAGAGCCAAAAAAGAACAACGATAAGCCTTCCGATCCAAAGGACAACAAGTCAAATCCGAAAGACGCAAATCCAAAAGACTCGGATTCGCAGGATTCGAAAGAGCCCGATTCAAAGGACTCCGAAATGAAAGATGAAGAGGCCAAGGATTCCAAAGACTCCAAACCGAGCGACGGGGAATCACAGTCGGATAAGTCCTCGAAAAAGAAATCCCCACCCAAGCCTGAATCGCGAGAGGACAAGGCTCGTAAACGGGTTGAAATGGCTCGTAAGCGTATGCAAAACGCTCAAGACAAACTAGAGAAAGAAAAACGGGAAGAGGCGGTTGATGAGCAGCGTGAAGCGGAGCGTGAATTGCAAGAGGCCATCGACGAATTGGAACGTATTCTGCGACAGTTACGGGAAGAAGAAATCGAACGGTCCCTAGTCGACGTCGAAACACGACTTCGGCGAATGCTCGATTTGCAACGCGCCGTACGTGAGCAAACAGAAAAGCTTGGCAATTTAACTGGCGACCTCAAGGATCGAACGTTAGAGCTCCAAGCCAATAAGCTGTCTATCGAACAGTCGAAGGTCGTGATGGAAGGCCAAAAAGCGCTTCTCTTGTTGCAAGACGAAGGCTCGAGCACGGCTTTTCCCGAAGCGCTGGAGCAAGTCAACTTAGATGCTCAAGTCGTTAGCAAAAAGTTGACGGAAGCCATTGTCAATGCGACGACCATTGCCGTCGAAGATGAGATTATCGGTGCACTAGAAGAGATGCTTGATTCACTCAAGCAAGCTCAGAAGAAGCGTGAGGAAAAAAAGAAGCAGCCCGATCAGCAGCAGCAACAACAATCGAACAACCAAGAGGAAGAGCCTCTGGTTGATTCCATTGCCGAGCTAAAACTGCTCAAGACGCTGCAACTACGTATCAACCGAAGGACACAGTCCCTAGCAAAACAAACGAACAACCCAGATGATTCGATTGGCCAAATCGGGGACCCCGGTTTGTTGGGAGAGCTAGAGGATCTTGCAAGCCGTCAGCAAAAGATTCACGAAGTGACCCGAGATATCTTAATCAAGAATGCTAAAGACTAAGGGGCAACGCTGTGAAGCATTTTCCCCTGAGTTTTCGTTACCACTGGCTTCATGCCAGTGGGGCGATAATTGGCAGCTACTCGGCGGAGAGCGTGGACGAAACGATCAAGCATCTAGCAGCCAATTGTTGCCTCCGTCGGGACGAGCGGGCTGTTGATTTAATCCTAACCCGAAGCGTGAGCCAGGGATTCCTTGCCCCTCGCTTACGCTTCGGGTTGTGATAGAAACTTTGCCTTGCGTCAAACCCATTAAATCAACAGGCCCCGAGCCCGAACGGGAGGCGGAAGTCCCCGAACACGTTCATTTGATTGATGAAAATGCTTCAAAGCGTTGCCTAAAAGGGGCGAGGGGAGCAAAGTCAAAAGGATGTGGGTAATGACAAGCCCTGCAGACCGGGGCTTTGCCCCTAAGTCAAAATAGTGCAACTTCAAAACGCGCAAGCTAGTGAATCTACTACCCAATTCACTGGCTTGCGCGTCGTGCTAGGTATGTCGTGCTAGGTATCTTGACACCCGCCTCTCGCCCAATGGCTACAGATTCGTTCGGACATTACTTTGCAGATTAGCCATGACCCATTCCAGAGGAGCCGAAACCGTACCCTCTTCCAACAGTGCGTCGTAGAGAGTGCTTGCATCATCTACCAGACCATCGCGAGAGATTACCCTATCATGCTTAATCGCGGTCAAGGCCGCGGGACTTCCTGTTCGAATGGCGCCATACTCATCGCCGAGGTCAAGAAATTCTGCCGCGTCAGTGGTCATCATCTTCAGAATTTGTTCCGACTTCAACTCAGTTTGCTCCGCTCGAACCAGTTTCGCTTCAGTCCATAGGTTCAAATCAGGGTTGGAAGCGCGTGAGTCGGTACCTAAGAAATGGCGAACCCCCAAGGCTACTCGCTCTGCAAAAGGATAGCGATTTGTCGGTGGGAACTGGCTGGCATCATGGAGATGGCCGAAATGCCGATGCGTTCTTGGGCAATGAACAACTCCCATCGTGGAGGCACGTTCTGCGAGGCTGATCAAGTCTTGCCGCGACAAGTAGTTTCCGTGAGCGATCGTTGCTCGCCAAGACTTGGACAACAACGCAACATGCTCAGTAACTTGCCCAAGCTTATCAAAGTAGGTTTGTTCACCTACTGTGGTGCCGTGGGCGAGGATCGGAGCAAGAAGTTCTGAAAACGGTCCGTTTTGATGCTGTAGCCACTGCAATTCCTCTTTTGATTCCGCTAGATGCATCGTAACAAGGCGTTTCTCTCGGAGCGGCAATCCAGCACACCACTGCGTCACCTTCCTAGATGCCGTGTAGGGTGCATGTGGAGCAAAACCAATTTGCCCAACACCGGTGGTGCACTTCGGTGCAGCCATGTGTTTGTTCGCGAGAGCGAGTGTCGATTCGAATCGGTTCTCGACGATGTCCAAGAGTTCGATGCATGGCAGTACAACGATTGGCGCTTTGGGAGCCAAGGCGACAGGTGACATAGCGGCAATGGATGCCACTTCGTTTTCAATCCAAGCTGCCGACCAAGGCTCCGTTGCCATGTCCACAACCCAACGCACGCCGGCCTGATAGGACTCTCGAATTCCAGAAGCGATTGCCGCTTGTCGATTCAAAGCCAATTGTTCAGGAGCGTTGTTCTTTGCCCTGCGAAAGGCTAGCAAGCTGCCAATCCAGTCCGGAAACGAATTGCCAGCCGGAATCGGGGACTCGAGATCGCTGAATTCTAAATGGCAATGCGAGTTGACGAGCCCTGGCAAGATCGCGAAGCCGGGTAGGCGAACTAAGCGAACGGATTGGTAACAGGTCGGAAGCTCTTTCCCGACGAACCGGATTGTCCCGTCTTCGATGACAATGAAGCCATTTGGAATGGGGGACGTATCTACAGGGACCAGCCAATCGGAAGTTACCGCAACGGCTTCGCTGGTAGGGATCATTTGGCCTGAGCGACCGCTAGTTTCATGCGTTCAAGTCCTTTGGCGGCAACAGCGTTTGGATCCTGCTCCCAATAGCTTCGGTTAAAAAGCTCTAAGGACAAAACACCGTCGAACCCACTTGCAAAAACCGTCGCAAGGATCTTGCTGACCGGAGCGATACCATCACCTGGGTAAACGCGATCTGCGTCGTTGATCTTGTCTCGGACTATGTCAGGGTAATCGTTCATGTGGAAGACATGAATGCGTTTGCCTGACAGTAGGCTAAGGTCATTGAAGGAGGAACCACCTTTGTACAGATGGTAGATGTCGGGCAAAACACAAGCGTCCGGATGTTGAGCCGCAGCAGCAACATAGAGCACTTCGGATAGCTTCGACAGGTTTTTCGAGAAGCCCCAAACTTCGAGCTGCGCGATGCAACCGGCAGACTTACCCACTTCCAAGAGTGCTCGATAACGCTCTCCAGCTTGTTCCAAATTGAGTGGTCCGGAATCGGTCGCACCAGCGGGGGGAGCCGCAATGCGGATACCACCGATTGCGGTCACGATGTCCATGTCTTTACGAGCCTGCTCAAGTCCTTTCTTTCTCGCTCCTTCGTCGTCGACAATCCAGTTTGCAAATGCGATCGCGCTTTCAACGGTCAGCCCTGCGTCGATGATTCGCTTCTTTAAATCGGGGAGCGTGCCACCCTGTGAAGTGTACTTGCTGATATCTCGCAACCAGAATTCGATTGCGTCGTAGCCAGCTTTCTTAGCGATTTCGATCTGGTCAACGATCGGAACGACTTCGCCGTGGATGGTGCTCGTATTGAGGCAGTACTTCAATTTGTTCGTCCTTGTCAAGTTGGTGGGAGATGGCTCAATAGCCGCTACGTGACTTTGCGTCGAAGCCATACCAACAAGTGCGGCCGACACACCTGCCATCGCCGCCTGGTTGAATTGTCGTCTAGATGTTTGCGGAGTTACTGGCGCCATGGTGTATTTTGGGAAGAGAATGGTTGGAGGTTAGACAAAGGCTTGCAGCTAACAACACTGAAGCATACATCCAGTCGCCGAGCAGCAAAAGCACGCAGATGACGAAAAGATATAGCATCCATCGACTGAGCCAGCTCCAATCGGTTCGCAGCATGCAGCAAAGGACGGCAATTTGGGTAGCAATAGTCAAGTGTGTCAGGAGCTGACTTGCCCATTGCCAGGCTTGGGGAAGATGAAGCCACCCCCTGCCTTGTTGTAGCAATAACGATCCAGCATCGCCGTTCCACCAAAGCGGAGTAGCCAACATCGATGCGAGACTGAACGCGATCCAAATCCAGAGGTGACAAAAGATGAGCCGAGTCGCTACATTCGCAGTGATCCGATCAGTTCCGCTTGAGAAACCGGGGCGGCTCCAGGAGTTGCGGCCTGGATCGATTGTCAAATACGCAAACATGGCAACAAGAAGTGGTTCATGCAATAGCGTCAGCAGAGGTGCGCGATGATGGAAGGTGCTCAGGCAAAACCAAACGATGAATGTGGATACGCGAGAACCAAGTCCGGCGATGGCCGCCAAACTGGCCAGCAGTCCTGCACTTGCGACCCAAGGAATCGCTTCCGGATACCAAAAAAGAATGGACCAACGATAGAAGCTTCCCGTCCCAGGCACCGATTCGCCGATCAAGAAGCGGCCGCTTTCCGTATTCAGCAAGCCTTGTGGTCCCAGCCAAGTCGTTCCGCTGGCAAGCAATAAAAGGAAGTGGATCGCAGCGATAAGCCCGCAAAGGATACGAATGATCGATATCGTTTTGGGTGAGAGGAGAATAAACCAATTTGCCATCATGGTTTCCCTCGGCTTGAATTCAGGGATCGAACGGATCGGTGGCTTTCCACCCTCGGTACAAAACCGAATTCTCCGCTTGGGAATCGAGCCAATGAGGCTTCGTAGAGAATAGACTCTGCTTCGGGGGCTGCCAAAGGTTCAGGGAGTCTTTCCAATCGAATGCCAACAAGTTGCTGAGGGCGAGCCGGATCGCTTTCCAAATGCAACACGATCGATTTGAGAACGTTGGTCAATCCCTCCGTATCTTCACTGATCGCCAATTCGGTTAAGACATGGAGCAATCTCTGCGTTCGTGCTTGGTCGATCCCTTTTGCGGAAGAGTCAAGGGCTGGCGTCCAGTCTTGCGACGAGTCTACCGTTTGGATGGATATTCGCACGGTCTTCAGGCCAATGGAATCCGAAATCCATTCGACTGGCAGCATTTCTTGATACCAGCTACCGCCAATCAGATAGGGCTGTAGCCAAGAGAGCGTGTTGTCTTGGACGGCAGAACGTCGCCAATTGGCGGAATAAGTCAATCCAATCGCGAGGAAGTGAATCAGAATCAAGATTCGAAGCCCCCATTGCCACTGAATAGGAATGGCCTGGGGAGCTGAATTTCTGTCGCGAATCGGTTTAGTCATGAAGATGGATTACCGACTTGCCATTGAAGTCGAGTGAAAGCGGTGACAGGAGAGGATCGCTAGTCTAATTCAAACGAGCGAGATGAAAACGAAAAAACCGAGCTGAATCTCAATTGAAATCCGGCTCGGTTTTCGAAGTTTTCTGCAAACAAATGACTTGTTTGCTGGTTTGCTAACAGCTTACGCTGCTGGAGCTTTGTCGCTGACCGAAGCTGGAGCAGCAGGTGCTACTGGAGCAGCAGGTGCTACTGGAGCAACTGCTGGAGCTGGAGGAACTACTGTCGAGGTGCTGATAGTACCAGCATCAACAGTTGTTCCGCAGGAGCTGCAGCCCGACGAAGCGACTGGAGCAGCAACTGTTTCGCCACAACCGCAGCTTGGTGCTGCAGCTGGAGCTGCGCAACCGCAGCTTGGAGCTGGAGCTGGTGCTTCACAACCACAGCTTGGAGCTGGAGCTGCACAACCGCAGCTTCGAGCTGCTTTGCGGAGCTTTAGACCTTTGAAACACTTTGGTGCTGGAGCTGGGCAGCAAGTTGGTGCTGGAGCTGGGCAGCAAGTTGGAGCTGGAGCTGGAGCTGGGCAGCAAGTTGGAGCTGGAGCTGGCTCTGGGCAGCAAGTTGGTTCTGGAGCGCAGCAATCGCTGGCCTTCTTTGCATGCAACTTAGCAAGCAGTCCGCCGCCATGGCATCCAGCTTCCTTCTTTGCGTGCAACTTAGCCAAAAGGCCTTGTCGACCGCCGCATCCGCCGCAATCTGCCATTGCTACCGAACCGAAGCTAGCTGCGAATGCAGCCAACGCGAGCGATGCCAATCGTACTTTATTCATCAAAATCTTCCTCCCGAGAGAACTAAACATGGATCCACGCAACGCCACGATGTACTTCCTGAGTTATGGACCTAATCTGCCAGAAACAACTCTGGCGCTCCGTGCCGCATTGTCGACCGTGGTTAACCTACTGTGGTAGACATTGCCGGTTAGGGGCTTTGCGTAAAATTGGTAAGATGCAAGCGTACCAGACTCGTTAGCCCTGTCAACAACCCTTGTTTTCAATCGCTAGCATTCAAAGTTGTCCCATATCAGGGCGAAAAAGCGGAAAGGGCTCTCAACAAGTACCAAGCAATTTGCTACATTCCGGGTTGCCCAATCGAGGCATTTGGTGACTTTTTGTGTTTTTCGACGTTGGCGAGGAGATTTTCAGCCGTGTTTTTCCCTTTGGCGATGCTGTCTCAATATGTTTTTGGCCCAGCATTATTTCTTCTTTCCCTCTTTATTGTTCTCATTATTTTGCTTCAGCGCGGTCGTGGAGGCGGATTGACAGGGGCGTTGGGAGGAGCGGGCGGAGCCAGTGCGTTTGGCGTCAAAGCCGGAGACATCTTCACCAGAATTACCGCAGTTGCCGTTCTTCTTTGGATTGTTCTTTGTGCACTTACTTGCTTTTGGTACCTGCCTGACAACTTGAACATTACAGCAGATTCCAAAGCTGAAACGGGAATTGGTGGCAAGGGTGGCCTGGAATCGGTATCTCCAGACCTTCCGCCAGCAACCACGCCAGAGTTAGATACCAAACCAACGGCAGTCGAAGCTGCACCGGCAGCTGTTACACCGGCAGCTGTCACACCACCGCCAACAGAATCTTCACCTGCGGCATCAAATCTTCCGCCGGCTTCCAAGGCCGCGGAGCCTGCGAAACCATCTCCTGAGTTACCGCCTGCGGCCGAGCCTTCGAAGCCAGCTGCAGACTCGCCCGTAGCCGAAC
>CANHVO010000160.1 GCA_947463915.1 Planctomycetaceae bacterium | reverse complement strand
GACTGGCGAGCCGATGATGGTCGCAACCTACGAACGAAAAAAGTAGCTTCGAAATACTGTGTAGCACTGGCTGCTTTCCCATTGTAAAGCGATTGTCCCAATCGCTTAGGCCATTGTAGAGCGATTGTCCTCAATCGCTTGGCGGGCACTTTAGGTCCATTTGTTTGCCCCCAAAAGAAAGTCGATACACATCGACATGATGTCGTCACTCTCGGCAAGAGTGCCCGACGGTATCGAGTCCGTTTTGACAATAGAGGTTTGAGGAAAGTTAGAGAGTCCACCGTCTGGCGACGGTGGCTACTTGGCATCGCAAAGATGTGAGCGCTGTGCGTTATCCACGCCCATACTTGGCAAGACAGGTAGTTTAGGTAGAATCTGCAATCTGACCGGTGGAGAATTGAAACGCCAGCCTTCGAACCTCAATTGAGCCACTATTTTAGTTCGATTGAATGAACGCGGCTAACTCTTCCGATAGACAAACGTCTACGGTCGTCATCGACAGCCAAATTGTCGGCAAAACGAAACATATTAAAGCAAAACGCGCGCTGACTAGACAACTGTGAGGCTCGCCTTGTCTGCCTATGGCAGCTAGGAAGGAGTCGCTGTGTCTATCTATCTCGACAACTCTCAATCCATTGGGAACACGCCGCTTATCCAGATCAACCGCCTGACTAGCGGTCTGCGCGTGAGGTTGCTTGCGAAGATCGAGGGCCGAAATCCTGCCTACAGTGTCAAGTGCAGGATTGGCGCGGCCATGATTTGGGATGCAGAGAAGCGAGGTCTGCTTCATGAGGGGAAACGCGTTGTCGAGCCGACCAGCGGCAATACCGGAATCGCTCTCGCTTTTGTCTGTGCCGCCAAGGGTTATCCGCTAACGCTGACGATGCCAGAGTCGATGTCGATCGAACGACGGCAGTTGTTGAAAGGACTTGGCGCCAAGCTTGTTCTGACCCCTGCGACGGATGGCATGCGAGGCGCTATTCGAGAGGCGGAAAAGATCGCCGAAGACCCTTCTATCTTTATGCCGCAGCAATTTAAGAATCCAGCGAATCCAGAGATTCACTTTAGGACGACTGGTCCTGAAATTTGGAACGACACCAACGGAAACGTCGATGTCCTGGTTTCAGGAGTTGGAACCGGAGGGACGATCACGGGTGTTTCTCGCTACTTTGAACAGGAAAAGGGAAAGAGCCTCTGGTCGGTTGCCGTGGAACCAGCAACGAGCCCAGTGTTATCCGGCGGCGTTCCTGGCTCGCACAAGATCCAAGGCATCGGCGCTGGTTTTGTACCCGACATTCTGGATCGCTCTATTATCGATGAAATTCAAAAAGTAACGAGCGAAGAAGCCGTCGAGATGGCCCGGCGAATCGCGAGAGAAGAGGGCATCTTGTGCGGCATCAGTTGTGGAGCCGCAATGCAAGCCGCTCTCAATGTTGCCAAGCGACCCGAAATGGAAAACAAAACCATTGTCGTTATTCTTCCCGACTCGGGCGAACGGTATCTGTCCACCGGTTTGTTTCAAGACGTTTAGTCAATTGCCCTAGCCCTACCCGTTAAGCTCCACTGGCCTCAATCCAACAGAACGCTTGAAAAAATGTCCGATAATTTGCTACAACGAAGCGTAACGACCGCCGTTGCCAGAAATCTGACCGATACGACCAAGACATCACCGATGATGATGTCGATCACTCCCAGGTGGTTGCTGCAATTGCTTCCATGGGTGCAAGTCGAAAGCGGTACATACCGGGTGAACCGAACGAAAGTCGAGTTGCCTAGCGCTGCTCGAATTGGACTCGATCTCAATGACCTCAACGGCTCGCTGCAAGCCGACGCTCTGCGAAGTGTTCCTCTTTTTTCGGGTTTGTCGGCAGCTGTGCTTGCGCGCCTCGTTACTCGATTCCGCGTCGAAGAAGTCTCGCTCGGAAACAACCTGCTTCTCGAAGGGGAAGACCTCTCTAAATTTTTCATCTTGGCTCAGGGGCAAGTGGAAGTGCTGAGCAAAGGGGTCCATGGAAGCGACTTGAGATTGGCCCTACTATCCGAAGGAGAGTTCTTTGGTGAGACCGATTTGGTTTCCGATCAACCATCAGAAATTTCTGTTCGTACTCTGACCCCCTGTGTGCTGCTGACTCTTACCAGGAAAGATCTGGACGCAAGCCTCAGTGAGCAACCCAATTTGTACGAAGAGTTTCGGCGTGCAGTCGATCAACATTTAGCGCTTAGGTCGACGTTGAATCGGTACGGAGAACGCAATATCGACTTGGTCTCTGGCTTTGCGGAAAATGTTGAAATTCCAGAAACCTACGTAGACTATTCATCGGAGCCGCGCGAATACAGTCTTTCCTCCATTCAAACGGTGGTACGAGTTCATACGCGGGTTTCGGACCTCTACAATGGCCCATACGATCAATTGCAAGAGCAGATGCGATTGACGATCGAAGGAATTCGCGAACGGCAAGAGTGGGAACTGATCAACAGCAAGCGATTTGGCCTAGTGCATTCCGCAGCCCCGAGCATGCGGATCAGTACCCGTTACGGCGCACCAACACCGGACGACCTGGACGAACTGCTTTCGATCGTATGGAAAAAGCCCGCTTTCTTCTTAGCTCACCCCAAAGCGATTGCTGCTTTCCTTCGGGAGTGCACTTGGCGCGGCGTTCCGCCGGTCACCAGTCAAATGTTCGGTGTCCCCGTCATCATGTGGCGTGGAGTACCAATCATTCCTTGCGACAAGCTGGAAATGAAGAGCCACTACCAATCCAATCGTTGGACAGGAACAACCAGTATTTTGTTGGTCCGCGTCGGTGAAGAGAACCAAGGTGTAGTGGGACTTCATCAGTCAGGCATCCCGGGGGAAATCGACCCTAGCTTGTCTGCCCGCTTGATGGGGCTAGATGCCCTCGGTGTCGCTTCTTATCTGCTAACCCTCTACTTCTCATGTGCAGTGCTCACGGATGATGCACTCGGGGTGCTTGAAAATGTCGAAGTGGGTTATTACCACGACTACAATATGCGAGCATCTCACGGTTTCGAGTATGGACTCGGTATCTAGATTTAAGTCAACTTCCCAACACTTAGTGCACAACCAAACTCAACCAAGGAAACAACAAACATGACGGACAGCCTGCTCCAACGGAGTGTAACCACAGCAGTAGCCAGGAATTTGGCCAGTACCACCAAGACATCGCCGAAGATGATGTCGATCACCCCTCGGTACCTGCTCAGCATGTTGCCATGGGTCCAAGTGGATGGCGGTACTTATCGAGTCAACCGCACAAAAGTCGAGCTCAGCAAAGCAGAGCGAATTGAGGTCGACCTTTCTGCTGGTAATGTTTCGTTGTCCGCCGAAGCGCTGAGAAGTGTGCCATTGTTTTCGAAGCTTCCCGAGTCGATCATCTCACGCATGACGACCGGCTTCAAAATCGAAGAAGTCTCGCTCGGCAATCAACTGATCGTCGAAGGGGAAGACCGCAGCAAATTTTTCATTATCGCTCAGGGACAAGTCGAAGTCCTCAGCAAAGGGGTTCACGGCAGCAACCTTCGCATCGCACTGCTGACAGAGGGAGAGTTCTTTGGCGAAACCGATCTCGTTTCGGATAAGCCTTCTGATGTTTCCGTTCGTACGATTACGCCTTGTGTTCTGCTAACTCTTTCAAGAAAAGACTTGGACAGCATTCTCACGGGCTTGCCAAACTTCTCCGAAGAGTTTCGCAAGACCATCAATGAGCACATGGAATTGCGATCGACCGTGAATCGATATGGCGAACGCAATATCGACCTCGTTTCAGGATTTGCAGAGAACGTCGAAATCCCAGAAACGTTCGTAGACTATTCCTCAACTCCTCGCGAGTATTCTTTGTCGAGCGTTCAGACCGTGGTGCGTGTGCACACTCGAGTGTCCGATCTTTACAACGGACCGTACGATCAACTCGAGGAGCAGATGCGCTTAACAATCGAGGGGATCAAAGAGCGACAAGAATGGGAACTGGTCAACAGCAAAAAATTCGGTTTGCTCCACTCGGTCGATCCCTCCATGCGAATCAGCACACGCTATGGAGCCCCGACACCGGACGATCTTGATGAGTTGTTGGCTCTTGTTTGGAAGAAGCCGGCTTTCTTTTTGGCTCACCCCAAGGCCATCGCAGCCTTCGAGCGAGAATGCACTTGGCGCGGTGTCCCACCGGTGACGATGGACCTGTTCGGATCGCCGATCATCTCTTGGCGTGGCGTACCGTTGGTACCATGCGACAAATTGGAATTGAAGGGACGTTTCCAATCCAATCAATGGCTTGGCACGACCAACATAATTTTGGTCCGCGTTGGCGAAGCGGACCAAGGTGTCGTTGGCCTGCATCAATCTGGAATTCCCGGTGAAATCAGCCCAAGCTTGTCTGCTCGGCTGATGGGACTCGATAGTCTTGGAGTCGCGTCGTATCTCTTGACATCGTACTTCTCCTGCGCGGTATTGACGGACGATGCATTAGGGGTTCTCGAGAACGTCGAAGTCGGGTTCTACCATGACTACGACCACAAACCTGCGAAAGTGAAATAGGCATTCAACATGGAACCCTTTTCATCAGATCTCATCGCGCAGATTGCGACGAAGTTGTTTCGCGAGGGGGCGCACACGCCGGAACCAAGTCCACCTAACAGGCCTTCTACCCCGGGTGTTCCTATGGGCACAATCCGGGAACGACTGCCAACGCAGCCTGGCGTGCCTTCAGCACCAATGTCACCTAGTGCCCCGCATTCGTTGCACGGCATATCGGCCAGTTCTCTGCCAACCAACGCAAACGTACCGCATTCGTTGGTATCCGAGGCTCCGGTTGCAGTCACTCAGGCAGCGCCAGCTTCCGCCGGTTCCATCAGCAACTTCAACGCGGCTCCGAGTGCACAACAATACGCCAATCAACAATACGCCAATCAACAATACGCACCGTCAAGTTCCTCGCCTGCTTCTTCGCAGTTTGCGACACCTCGCCGAGCAGCTCCAATGACGCAAGATGGATTGCAACGCTTTGTGCACGGTGTTCGTACGCAGGCTCCTGTTCGACGCGACGATTGCCTCGGTGGAGAGCCGAACGGATTTGCAACTGCTCACAACGGCACCGGCGGTATCCCTTTGGCCAATTCCGGACCGCTCAACGTTCAGTCCGTTCGCAAAGACTTCCCCGTTCTCAATCAACGCGTCCATGGATTTCCACTGGCTTGGCTGGATAACGCTGCCACCACGCAGAAACCGCAAGTGGTAATCGATGCCATCAGCCACTTCTATGCGACGGACAATTCGAACATTCATCGTGCAGCCCATTCGCTGGCCGCTCGCGCAACAGAAGCGTACGAACAGTCCCGCCAAACGGTTGCAGCGTTTCTTGGCGCTCGGAGCGACAAAGACATTGTCTTTGCCAGGGGAACGACGGAGGCTATCAATTTGGTCGCCAACACCTACGGGGCACGTTATCTGAAAAAGGGTGACGAAATCCTTCTTTCGATGGTTGAGCATCACGCCAACATTGTTCCATGGCAAATGATCGCCAAACGCAAAGGGGCTGAGATCCGAGTCATTCCAGTCAATGATCGTGGCGAGATCATCATGGACGAGTACATTCGGCTGCTCAACCCACGGACTCGCATCGTTTCTCTGACTCACGCTTCCAACAGCTTAGGCACCATTTTGCCTGTCGTGGAAATGACGGCGTTAGCGAAACGCTACGGCGCCAGAGTCTTGATCGATGGGGCACAGTCGGTATCGCACATGCCCATCAACGTTCAAGCCATGGGGTGTGACTTCTTTGTTTTTTCGGGACACAAGATTTTTGCGCCGACGGGCATTGGCGCTCTTTACATTACGGAGGAACTTCACGATGTTCTTCCGCCATGGCAAGGTGGAGGGAACATGATCAAGAATGTTACTTTTGAGAAGACAACGTACTCCGAGGCACCCGCAAAATTTGAGGCCGGTACCCCTAACATTGCTGACGCCGTTGGATTGAGGGCAGCGCTCGAATATGTCCAACGAATTGGACTAGGCAACATTGCAGCCCATGAACATGCCTTGACCGAGAACGCGACCCAAAAACTTGCAGCCATACCAGGGCTCCGAATCATCGGTACAGCCAAAGAAAAGGTCAGCGTTATTTCATTCGTTCTGGATGGACATTCAACGGAAGAGATTGGCAAGGCGCTTGACCAGGCCGGAATCGCGGTGCGTTCCGGTCACCACTGCGCGCAACCATCGCTTCGCCGGTTTGGCGTCGAAACGACGGTCCGCCCTTCGTTCTCAATCTACAACACGCATGAAGAAGTTGACCGATTGGTCGAAGTGGTCCAGAGAATAGCTCGCGGCAATTCCACAGCGAAAAGGTCGTTTTTCTAGTGGGGCACTTTTGCCGAGAGTGACTTTCGATCCCGATCGCGCGGATTCACAGTCGCATCCGGCAGATGCGACCCACTCGGCAGATGCGAGCCACGGATCAACTGCGAACTTGGTTCCAGGGCATCTTGGCGATCACCATGCCCATCCCGCACGTATCGGTTACACCAGCAAAAACCAAGCCAGCACCGATAAAGCCTGACAACCAAATAAAGTAGGGATGCACAAAGTAGCTTAGCAGGACACCTGTAAAGACGATGGAGCCGGCGGCGATGCGAACTTGTCTTTCAAGCGACATTGCTTTCTGGCCTCGAACGACAGGCAACCCAGCTTGCTCCCATGCGGCAGTCCCACCGTCTACATTGACGACATTCGATTGTCCAGCAGCGACAAGCTTTTCGCACGCCTGCTTGCCTCGCGCACCTGATTTGCAGATGACGTAGAGCGACTCGCTGGAGCCGTTGCGCGTTTTGGCGATTTCTGCGGGATCAAGTTTATCGAGTGGAATATTCTTTGCACAAGTCGCATGAACTTCGCGAAATTCAAGTGGCGTTCGAACGTCGATGACATGAACCGACCGCCCACTTTTGACTAAATCTCCCAATTGACTTGGTGAAATCGTTTGAACGCTCATTCTTCGCTCCCTAACCTGTTAACTCAACATACGCAACTTCAGCGAGGCCTTCGTGATGACGGAACTCTCAATTCCAAAGTCTAACGTATTATCGGCATTTTAAAGCGAGTTGACAAATGATTTCGGCAAGCTTCCACGGGCTTTGAACGTTGCCCCTGCGTCCTAGACTGCCGTCTCGCTCGCCAATGCATTTCATCGTAGAGGAACGCCCCCTCCGGAAGCTTGCTACGCTCACTCCGACCTCCCGCAGCTTCGCAGGGAGTGGTGACACAGCCACCTCTCCCAACGCAGTTGGGGGAGGTCGAATGGAGCCTTCAGCGACATTCGGGAGGGGGCATGTACCCCGCAACCTTCCCATCGCCGGCTGGGTAGACTTCCGCCGCTTCGTGCGATAGAAATTAGCAGGGAAAGACCTGTGCTTTGCGTGTTCAACCTCAATCCGTCGGAACTCATATCCATGTCCTTTAATGATAATGCTGCACGGACACTTTCATTGGCGACCCGTACCATTGGTATCATTATCTGCATGTCGTCCAGCTTTCCAAACTCAATCAACTTAGCTAACGCTCAAGATGTCACTCCAAAACAGCCAGAGAATTCTTATGAAAAAGAAATCCTCGACTGGCAAGCAGCCAATGAGAAGCGACTTCAAGATCCCTTCGGCTGGCTCGCGCTGACCGGTCACTATTGGCTGCAAGAAGGAACAAATTCGGTAGGTTCAGAAGCGAACTCTCAGATCAAGCTCCCACAGAATTTGGCACCCCACACGAGCGGATCTATTTTCGTGAAGGGTCGAACTGTCGAATTTCGAACCGGGCCAAACTCGCCAATTCAAATCAACGGCAAGTCGGAGCCAAAAATGACGCTGACGATTGACACATCGGAGGCCGAATCGGATGGTTCCGACACGATCACGATTGGCGATCGAATACGATTGCAATTGGTACGTCGTGTCGGGCGTTTTGCAATTCGTGTCCGAGATCGCGAGAGTTCACTCCTCAAGGAATTCGAGGGAAAGAAATGGCATGCGCCGCGTCCTGAATATCGAGTGGAGGCGACGTTTACACCCTATGAGCCTGTGAAAAGCATACAAATCGTCAACATCCAAGGGGACTCTGTTGAAACGAAAGTCGTGGGTTCGCTGAAGTTCCGAATTCAGGAAAAGGACCTTCAGTTGGATGCGTTTTCCGAATCCCCAGATTCACTGTTCCTTGTTTTCAAGGACCGTACCAGCGGAAAGACAACGTATGCGCCAGGACGTTTTTTGACCACTGAGGCTCCAGTCAATGGCCGAGTGATTCTCGACTTCAACAAGGCTTACAATCCACCATGCGCTTTTTCACCTCATACACTCTGCCCCCTACCACCGAAACAGAATCACTTGGATATCGAAATCGCGGCCGGCGAACTCAAGCCAGCACATGATTAGATTAGTATGTCAAACCGTAACGGATCCAAGTCGAGTAACTGCCTGAAAGCTACCATTGTCCGGTCACCCAAGACCGTTGCTCAGTTTCCGTGTCCCGCTCCGGCGTGTCAAACCGGAGCGAGTTGGGGTTGTGATATTGGCAAGCCCGGAGGGCGGAACATCTCTGCCGGCGGCGTGAGCCGCCGGATTCTGATCCAGTTGTTTCCAAGCCAAGAGGGCGACACATAGACAGCCAAAGTGAGCACCATTTGAAGAGAGCTTTCTGGATCAGGTTCAGAAGACGCACGCTGATCATTCTGTTGAATATGCCCTGAATTAGTGCGTGAATATCACGATCATTGTGTCGCCCTCCGGGCTTTGCCGATTGGGCTCCGGCGGCTCACGCCGCCGGCAAAGATGTGTCGCCCGCTGGGCTGTTTTATTGCACAGCACCTATCGGGTACTCAAGACTTCCCGTCTCTCAACATCCATCAGTCTCTGAGTGTCGCTCGGGTCACGCAAGGCCGTTACTCGGTTTCCGTTATCCCGCACCGGCGTGTCAAACCGGAGCGAGTTGGGCTGCGATTCAATCGCGAATGCGATGGCAGTTAATAGCCTGGGGTAAGTTCGCATCGCGAACGCAACCCCAGGTAAAATGCCCCACCTGAGACAGAGCTCTGAAGGAGCGACACTGGCCGCAAAGTCCGCCATTCAATGTGACGTTGTTTAATGTGTTCCTTACGCACCCGTCCGGGAATGCCGTCGCTACGCGACTCTCGCCAACTCAATGCTATATGTTCCACGGATTTCATCCGTGGCTATCAAATGTCACTGCTCCGCAGTTAAGGACAAACCGCAGGATCAAATGACACAACCTCTTCCGGCTGTTCTAGTCCGCCAAAATTTGGCCACGTATCCCAGCCCGCTCCCGTTACCCAAACCGGTGCGCCTTGGTCGCTGGGGCGATTGCAGGTTATCGCAGGAATGAAATAACGTCTGCTAGATCTTGCTGGGTCAGAATCGACTCCAGCCCCTCAGGCATCAGTGACATATTCGAATTGCGAAGCTGCTCGATTTCGAGACGCGAAACCGTTTGCGTGATTCCTTTGGCCGATTTGATAGAAACGCTGTTGGCGGTCTCACCCACAAGCAATCCCGTCAACACTTCGCCGCTCTCGAGCAAGACGTTATACGCTTGAAAGCCTGGCTGGATGTCTGCATTGGGATCGAGAATGTTGACCAGTAGCTTTTCATTGGTATGTTCGATGACGGTCGCCATGTTGGGGCCAACTTCATTTCCAAGTTCGCCCTTTCGATGGCAGCTTGCACAGGCTCGTTCAAAGACTTCGCGGCCCTTGACTCTATCACCGCGAAGCTCGAACGCTTGCCGATAGGCTACAACAATGTCTTGCCGTTTCGCATTGCTTTTGGATTGAAACAGCTTGGCTGCGCGCTCTCCGATGGCCGGGTCAGGGTATCGCAAAAGCCGATCACGCTGCCCAAATTCAAAACCGCTGGCATGGATCACTCCCTGTTCTATTTGGTCAAGTAACTCGCGAGCCCAGTGCGCGCGCGACAACCAAACATCGATCGCTTGCGTGCGAAGGGTTGGCGAAAACTCAGGCCATGCAGATGCTAAATACTTTAAAGCTTCGTCATGGCCACTTTGAAGAAATATCGCGAGGATTTGTTGCTGGAATTCCAACGCAACGCTCGGCTTCAACCCTTGCGAGAGTATGAAAAGGCCTTGCGATCGATGCTTTTTTGTCCTGCACAATGGCTTCGCGGCAGCGATTCGATCACCCCACTCCAACCGATCATTTTTCGCATTCACAGACAACTGTTGCAATGCAGTCTCCAATTGTTTCAGACTGGCAAGCAGCTTTTGATCCGCATCGTATGTAAGGAAATCCTCGAAGCTCACTCCCACACGTTGTAATGTCCAAAGCAATTCGTCGAGTTTTTGTGTCTTGTCCTTGCCCACAGAACTCAATGCATCGACTAGCAGTACGTTTAGTACTTTGGTGTCCTTAAGCCCTACAGACTGTCGCACAATCGGCTCCCGAAACGCCTGAACAACTTGCAACTCGCTTTGGGCGATGCCAATCGCAAAGGTGCTCGCATGTTCCAATGCCGAACTCATGATCGCGGATTGGATCATTGGATCCCGATAGAATCTCCTTGCTAACGACACCAACGCTTCGCCATGGACGTTACCTGGCCATTGGCCGAGCGTGAATGCCAACTGAAGACATACCTTTTCGTCAGGATCATTCACCAGCCGAATGGCTGCAGCTTGAACAGCAGCGTCCGTCGATACTTCCGCCATTCGCACTGCGTTTTCTCGAACCCTCGCGTGACTATCGCCCAAGGCTTTGATCTTCATGGCGTTTGATAGCCGCCGCATGCCATCGAGCGTTGCGTACGCTTGAACTCGCGTTTGCGGACTTGCACTTGAGGTCGCTAGTTGTTCCAGGATCGGAACTGCCGATACATCATTCGACCAAAGCAACATTTGCTGCGCTTTGTCTCGTTGCCAATCATTTCGAGACTCTAGGGCTTGGACGATCGCGGCAGTATCGCCAGATAGCAGCTCCCAAGGAGATGCGGTCGACGGCCTTTGAATCGGTACAACGCGATAAATGCGTCCTCGGTCATCCCCCAAGCGATAGTGCGGCAATAGCTCCTCCTTGCCTTCCGGTGGTAGCCAGTCTGGATGCTCTATCATGTAGCGATACATATCGGCAATCCATAACGCACCATCGGGCCCAGTGCGCGCCATTACCGGTCGACACCATCGATCCTCGCTGGCAAAAAAATCAAACCTACCCTCGCCAGTTGGACGCTCCGCCGTGAAACTAACACCGCTATCGGTCACGACATTATGCTGGACCAAGTTGTGAAACGGTTCACATGTGAATGCGTGCATCTTTTCGCTTGGACCAAACAATCGGCTGTCGCCGAAGATCATGCCTCCACAAGCGGAGGTAAAGTGCCCTGCTTCCTGAAAGCTATGGAAGCGTTTTTCAGGCCGACTGGCTGGATGAACTTCTGGACTATTGGGTGGCAAGACAAATTGAATGGCACTTGCCGCTGGCACATATGGGTTTCTCGCGAGATAGCGGTCGGCGAGCACGTAGTTCCAAAGCGGCTTGGCATTCTGCGTCCCAAACCAGTGGCCCCATGCATCTCGATTGCGACCAAACTGCGATGGCCCCGACTCGATAACCAGTTCGCCAGAATCCGGCTGAATCCGAAAATCGCGGCTTCCAATGGCGTACGTAAGACCGTTGCGATTCGACTTCACCTCGGTTTTCAATCCATGATTGGGATGGTGTCCTCCATTGGCACAATGCACCCAGTTGTCCAACCCCCATCTTAAACCATTCATCCGAAGCTGCTGATTGCCTTCGTTGAACCCCTCGAACAGCACTTCGTTGGTATCGGCCTTTCCGTCGCCGTTCGTATCTCGTAGGAACAAGATCTGGGGAGCCGCAGCAACCAAAACGCCATCCCGCCAAGTCAAAAGTCCATTCGGAAAATTGAGCCCCTCAGCAAAGAGTGAACTGGATTCATAACGACCATCTCCGTCTCGATCTTCTAAGACTCGAACTCGGCCACCTGCTTTTCCCCGCCCGTCCATCCCCATCGGGTAGTCCGACATTTCAACAACCCACAACCTTCCCTTGGCGTCCCAATCGAAAGCGACTGGATCGATGACTTGCGGTTCGCACGCAACGAGCTCGACACGAAAGCCTTCGGGAACATGAATCTTTGAGAGGGAACGCTCCGCCGAAAGCGGTTCGCTATGTGGTAGTGGTAGCGGCTTTTTTTCTGCAAGTTCAGGACCAGGAACCGGCGTGCCTACCGATTGTCCAGATGCTGTGTGAAGCTGCTTGGCTTCGTCGGCTGTCAACGCTCGATTGAAGATCGCATAATAAGCAAGCTGTCCCTGCAGAGGTGCAAACTGATCCGTGCGAGCACCAAGAAAAAACGGCTTGCTCCCATCGGTTGTCACCTTAATATCGGTATCCAACTCAGGGACCGTTTCGCCATTGAGCAAGAGCTTGATATGATTCTTCTCGCGAATCGCGATCACGTGATTCCATGTGTTGGGAGCGATGCTGGTACGACCAATCGCAACTTCATTGCGATCATTGCCATTGAACCAAAACAGCTTGCCAGTCATCTTAGGGTCATACGTCCCACCGATTCCGAGATGATCGCCCGATGCTCGCGGCTCCTTGTCGGGACCATGTGAAAAAAGATAGGCCGTCACGGGACGTACGGTATTCGTGATTTGGTTGCGGAACCAAAACGCAACACTGTAGGTATCGCCAATCGCTTCGTAGGTCGTCGCGAGCCTTCCCGATTGAAAAGAGGCGAAAGAATTGGCCGCGTAGTGAACGCTTCCGAATGCGTCCATTCCCTTGGGAGCAGCTGCGAATGTTTCCAACCCAGTCGGCTTCAGCGATGCGATCGCGTCCGCGTAGGGAGCCGGAAAGGCGATGGTACTAGCACCGCTTAGGCCTCGCTCTTCAAAGCGTTTTCGCTTCGCGATGTCAACTTCGCCCTGGCTCCCGACAGCCGACATGGTCCAAAACGATTGAACATCTTCCATCGAAAGAGGTCTTCCAAAGAACGCGATCTCATCGATTTTGCCTTGCAACCCCAGTCCAAAACGCAGTTGCCTGTTTTCGCCACCGGGTGTCGCGTTCGATTTCAAGAATGGCTCGGTTCCACCGTCAACCCACAAGCCAATCGTCCCTTTCTCCCGGACCAAAGTCGCCATATGCCATTGATCCGCAGCGAGTCGTTCGCTTCGAAAAACACCATCGAGCTCCAGCTGCACGGTGTGATCGCCAAATTGTTTGGCAACAAGAGATTCTCCCATGGGGCCGACGCAGAGTGTACCTTGCCTCTCACTCGCGCCGCTGCGTTCGCCGAGCCAGAACCAAAAGGAGATAGAATAGTTTTCTGAGCCCGGCGGTAATTCGCATGCAAGCTCCCCTCCAGCTAGATGCAGTCCTCGGTTGATCTGATCAGGGCCGGAAAAAGTAGATGTCGATAGCTCTTCGCCTGCTCCAATGCCGGTTCCGCTACCAACACCTGGCAAGTACCAAGCGTAACCTGGGCTGAGCCGGGCAGGTTGACCACCTGCGATCGCATTGCGTGCAATGCTTCCGTCCGCGTCATCCAAACGCCAATAGGAAATTGGCTTTGCGTCCAAGATTCCTCGTGCGTAAGGACCGTGGGCGTCTTCCATCGATCGCCGCGATCGTTTTGTTACTTCTTCTAAAGATTGGAGAAGTGACTCAACTATTTTTGGCTCCGCTTGGCTTTCAAGCCCTGCGGTCCGTGCAGGCCAAGTCGTATAACCGCCCAGGGTATGCTGCTCGGGTGGTGGTATGTAGCCCTCCGCTCCGTTGGCCAGTTCGATATTGAAGTGCCATGGCGACGGCGAGCGCCCTTTGAGTTTGAGCCCCGTGAGCGCATAGACCTCGTTAGGAAGAGTCGCAATCGTCACATCTCCGATTTGAATCGCTTGAAGTTTTAGCTGCGTTGTTTGTCGCTCGTGAAGTATCAACGCTTCCTGGGCGTAAACCTCTTGCAGATTCTTGGCGAGATCATTCTCAATGCGGTCCGCAATGGGTCTGGCCCATTCGAGTCGTTTCGAATCGGGAACGCGGTAGTTGAGATCCAATGTCCGCTCGACCATGCCTAGGCGAGCGAAGTCCCGATAGGCGATGGCTTGGAGCGATTGCTCCGCATACCTTGCAACCGACTCCGCGTATGCCGCCATCGATATCGATTTGGCTGGAACACCGTAGTCCATCCACATCAAATCGCCACTAGTCCCTTGAGAAATAGCGCAGACAAATGGACCATTGCCTTCGCCCGACTCCCCCAGGGACTCTGCAATGTATTTGCAAAACAGTCCGTAGTAGTCCGACGAGATAGCTTGGGCGCCAAAATAGTGCTGCGAGTAGTTGGCAAAAACCGCAAGAGGTCGTCCATCCGTGGCTTGTATCGCAATCAGGAACAGTTCGGGATCGACTGGCCCCGATGGTCCGATCACGTCAGGGCTTAGGTAGCCAGGATGCATGTGCGCCAATCCAGTTGCGTTTCCAAACGGATCGACAATTTTTTTCTCTGGTTTACGAATCCAACGACGATTGTGAGTGTGCTCCCAGTCGTTGACCGAGTTCCAGCCAATTCTGGCAGGCTCACGTTTCGCATGAGCAGCGACGATCGATTCCGCAATTTTGGCGGGCAACCACTCCGCATACGCTTTGTCCAAACGCGTGCCCAGGCAGGCCATGGCCGCGGGCGCCGAATGAGTGTGCGTTGCTGAAACCATCATGTTAGAAATTGGAATGCCACATTGCTTGTTGGCCAACAGTTTCGCTTCGTCGATGAGCGATTGTGTCATCATGCAAGTGTCGACAACCGTTAAGCAGATCGTTGACACCCCATCATCGAGAACAATGCTGCGAACGAAGAGCCTATCATGAATCGTAGAGGACTGAGCCTCCAAAAAACCTCCGGCAACGATAGAACGTTCCGCAATCGGTGTGATATCGACTGTAGCAGCCCCCGCCCGAAAAGCGAATGCCGACTCCGTCGATTCCATCGCCACACATATGTCTATGGACGACATCCACCCAAAAGTTGATGCGACGATCAAGTTCGCGAG
>CANHVO010000159.1 GCA_947463915.1 Planctomycetaceae bacterium | reverse complement strand
GGCGAGAGATGCAAAGACGGGTTTTTCGGTAGTTAGCAAAACAACCTTCATGGCAAAATCATTGCCGGTTCGGTACACTGCGATCTCTTCGCGGTTGGGCGGAGCCGCTATTTCACAATCCACTTTGAATTTTGCCAGTTGGAGCGAGCGTCGATGATCGTTGGAATCCCGAAAGAGGTCAAGCAAGATGAATACCGAGTCGCGATTTTGCCGGTCGGTGTCGAAGAATTGGTTTCTCGCGGGCATAAAGTACTTGTCCAAGTCAATGCTGGGATTGGTTCGGGTTTGGCCGACCACGACTATCTCCAGGCCGGCGCTGAGCTTTGCGCGTCCGGCGAAGACATTTTCAAAAGAGCGGATTTGATCGTCAAAGTCAAAGAGCCGATGCCTTCGGAATGGCCGTTGATTCGCCGCGGCCAGACTCTTTTTACCTACTTTCACTTTGCGGCCGATCAAAAATTGACAGAGGCCATGCTTAACTCAGGTTCGAGTTGCTTGGCATACGAAACCCTCAGGGACACCCAAGGACGATTGCCGCTCCTCACACCGATGAGCGAAGTCGCAGGCCGAATGAGTGTTCAGGAGGGAGCCAAGTATCTAGAGAAACCTCAGATGGGACGCGGTATTTTGCTGGGTGGGGTTCCTGGCGTTGCGCCAGCGCACATCACCATTCTCGGCGGTGGCGTAGTGGGCGCCAACGCGGCTCGAATCGCAGCTGGTTTCCAAGCAGACGTCGCGATTCTAGATGTGAACCTGGACCGTCTTCGCTATCTCGACGATGTCATGCCGCCTAATGTCAACGCACTCTTTAGCGATAGGCACACCATTCGTGAGCAGCTTCGACGCGCCGACTTGGTGATTGGCTCGGTCTTGATTCCGGGTGCACGAGCACCCTACCTTGTCAAAGCAGAAGACCTCAAACTCATGAAGCCGGGCAGTGTGATCATCGACGTCGCGATCGACCAAGGTGGATGCGTTGAAACCAGCCGACCGACCACGCACCGCGAACCAACCTATGTTGTCGACGATGTCGTTCACTATTGCGTTACGAACATGCCAGGGGCAGTGGGACGAACCAGTACGTTTGCCCTGTGCAACGTCACGCTGCCGTGGATCGTCCAACTCGCCGAAGACGGGGTCGATAAGTGTATCGTGAACTCCAAGGCCTTGAGAGACTCACTTAACATCCACAAAGGAACGGTAACGAATCAAGCCGTCGCCCGAACGTTTGGACTAGAGTTTGTGGCTTAAAGCGAGCGGCAGGAGAGACCATACCACAATTCGTAGCTGGATTCGCCAGAATTCAGTACGATCTGAATTCTGGCGAATCCAGCTACGGTAGTTTTCTGCCGGCCGCACGTTAAAGCATAAAAATCACAACCCGAAGCGTGAGCGATTGTTGATTTAACATTTGCCAAGATGTATTTCGTTTAACAGTTAGCCGTAGGTGTACTGCGAATGCATTAAGTACGCCTTCGGCTGACTGTTAAACGGCTAACTCAACGAATCCTAACGCGTCGGGTTACCAAACACGTTTCTAAATCCCCATTCAATCCAATTGAGTCCGACGATGCAAGGTCCTCTCACCCAAGCACAGATCGATCAGTTTTTACAAGATGGCTATCTCGTCATTCGTCAGTTACTAGACGAGCAGGAGACAGAACTTACTCTGCAAGCTGCTCGGCAAGACGAGGCGATCCGCGTCAATGCGATGTCGGTTATCGATACGAAAGGGAGAACGACTAACCTTTCTCTTTGGAATCATCCTGGCGATGATATCTATGGTGCGATTTGCCGAAGCCGTCGCGTCGTCGATTCCATGGAGCAGCTTTTGGGCGACGAAGTCTATCACTACCATTCTAAGCTTAGCGCTAAAGAACCCAAGGTGGGCGGGGCGTGGGAATGGCATCAAGATTACGGCTATTGGTATCAAAACGGCTGCCTCTTTCCTGATCTCGCGAGCGTCTTCATCGCGCTCGATCCCGCGACGCGAGAAAACGGTTGTCTGCAACTCTTGCGTGGTTCACACCGCATGGGGCGCGTAGAACATGGCCGCTTCGGTTCGCAGACGGGCGCAGATCCGGAACGCGTCGAAGCAGCAATGCAACGAATGGAACGAGTCTATTGCGAAATGGCGGCTGGCGACGCTGTCTTTTTTCATGGGAACACGCTGCATAGCTCGGACGCAAATCTGAGCGACAAACCTCGTTGGGGATTGATTTGTTGTTACAACACTCGCAACAACAATCCGTACAAGGACTCACACCATCCAAGTTACACGCCTCTGGTTAAGCTGGACGATAGCGCTATCAAAGCCATGGGAGCTCGGGGCAGCGAGACCAACAAATCGTTCTTGGAAGCCAAACGCGATCGGACTCAAGGCGCAACTCAGGAGTAAGCGCATCGCCATGCGTCAGCGATGCATTTTCCGTTGCTATAAACAGGCTTTTCTGTAGCGAAAGTCGTCAAGACTTTCGGCGGCATGGCATAAACAACCGAAAGTCTTGACGACTTTCGCTACAAAATGCTTTACACAGCATTACCCTAAAAGGGGCGAAGGGAGCAAAGCCGAATATAGGTAACGACGCCGCTATTTGGTCCATTCACCACAAAAACTTGCTTATTCCCAGAAAAAGATAGCCAGAAGAAACTACCGTGCCCTACCAAGTTGACTATCTACCAAAGATGCCTCGCGATAAATCGATCGGCATTGGCTGTATCGGTTCTGGCTTTATCATGGCCGACTGCCATCTCGTCGCGTACCGCAATGCAGGCTTCCATCCGGTTGCCATTGCAGCTCGCAATATCGAGCGAACACGTGAAGTTGCGGCAAGGCATGGCATAGAGAACGCTTATGCCGACTATCGTGAAATGCTGGACAACTCAAACGTCGAGATCGTGGATATCGCAGTGCCACCCGACATTCAATTGGAAGTCATTCGCGAAATCGCTAATCGTCCCAATCGTATCCGAGGCATTCTTGCGCAGAAGCCGCTCGGAGTAAACTACGCACAAGCGTTGGAGATTGTCGAACTTTGCGAACGGGCCGGCCTCAAACTCGCTGTCAATCAAAACATGCGGTACGATCAGTCCGTTCGAGGACTAAAGAGTTTGCTCAACCAGAATGCGTTCGGCAAGCCGGTCTTGGCAACCATCGATATGCGCGCCATTCCACATTGGATGCCTTGGCAAGAGCGTCAAGGTTGGGTCACCATGCGTATCATGAGCATTCACCATCTCGATACGTTCCGCTATTGGTTTGGCGATCCCGTACGAGTTTTTGCGAGTGTCAGAACGGACCCGCGAACCGAGCAGCACTTTGAACACCGAGATGGAATCTGCCTCTATATTTTAGAATATGAAGATGGTCTTCGAGCGGCAGCTTGGGATGACGTTTGGGCAGGGCCGGCATTGGAGGGCGCAGCCTCGGACTCGTACATTCGATGGCGTGTCGAAGGGATTGAGGGGATGGCAAAGGGAACCATCGGCTGGCCCGATTACCCCAAGCCGACTCCGAGTACACTTGACTACACCACCATAAAGCAAGGACCAATTTGGCAGCAGCCAAGATGGTCCGAAGTTTGGTTTCCAGACGCATTTGTCGGCACGATGGCTCAGTTGTTATGTGCTCTCGAAGACAATACAGAGCCAGAGATCAATGGCCGAGACAATTTGAAAACGATGGCACTTATCGACGCAGCTTATCGATCTGCGCAAGAGCATCGAGCCGTTTCCATTGACGAAATTGCAAACGATCCCAAGCTGGTGTCCCGCCTTTAGGCGGCTTCAACTGGTTTCGTTTGCGATGAATCCCTAACTCCATGGGAGAGCGAGGCTCCTGCCGAGCTGGCGGCGCTATGGCTCGGCAGGAGCCTCGCCCTCCCGTGTCTCGCCCTCCCGTGTCTCGCCCTCCCGAGTCTCGCCCTCCCGAGTCTCGCCCTCCCGAGTATTGATCTGGTTAGGTAAACTCGAGCAGAACATGTTTGCAGCGGTGGCCTCACCCTCACAAGCAACAAATTACCAAAGAAAAGCCCTCTTCTACTCGTTTACAGCGGCAACGGACCTTTTCCGCATTTGACAAGGGGCAATTTCGATGCAAAGATCAGAAGTCCTGCGACTCCCCACCAAAAACCTCCTGCCCTAATTCATCGGATTTCTAATCGATGTTCACAATCGAAGGCCGATCTCGAAATCGCTTTTGCGATGGCATTGCTCGTCGTGACTTTTTGAAAATTGGTTCGCTGGGTATCGGTGGGCTATCCATGTCACAATTATTGCGTGCCGAAGCGGCCAATAAGACGGGCAGCTCCAATAAATCGGTAATCATGGTCTATCTGCCTGGGGGGCCTCCGCATCAGGATATGGTGGATCTCAAAATGGATGCGCCTCGCGAGATTCGGGGTGAGTTCAGGCCAATCGCCACCAATGTTCCTGGCATTCAGATCTGTGAACATCTTCCGCGGCTTGCCAAGCTAGCGGACAAACTGGCGATCATTCGATCGATTGTCGGAGCAAAAGATCGACATGAATCGTTTCAGTGCATGACCGGTCGACTCAACGAACGCAATCCTCCGGGTGGATGGCCTGAGATGGGTTCCGTCATTTCCAAGCTGCAGGGGACACAGGACCCGACCTTGGCTTCGTATGTCAACTTGTCACCCAAGATGCGGCATACGCCCTACAACTACGGTCGAGCCAGTTTTCTGGGCCATGCCCACACACCCTTTAATCCATCGGGTGCGATCAAGGATGATATGGTACTGGGCAGCATCACGCCGCAACGTCTCGCCGATCGCAAGTCGTTGTTGACGAGCATCGATAGGTTTCGACGTGGGCTCGATGGCAACGGAGCCATGGAAGGGTTTGATTCATTCCAGGAGCGGGCGTTCGAAATATTGACTTCGAGCCGGATGTTGGACGCGTTAGACGTTTCCAAAGAAGATCCAAAATTGCGTGAACGTTATGGTAAAGGAACAGAAAAAGAACAGGGGGACGCGGCCCCGAGGTTGAACGAGCAGTTTTTGCTTGCTCGCCGGCTCGTACAAGCGGGCGTGCGCGTTGTTACGTTGAGTTACTCCTTTTGGGACTGGCACGGCAACAACTTCAAGATTGCCAAAGAGAATTTACCGGACTTCGATCAAGCGCTCGGGACTCTCATCGAGGACCTGGATGAGCAGGGTATGCTCGACGATACTACGGTAGTCGCATGGGGCGAGTTTGGACGGACTCCGAAAATCAATAAGGACGGCGGTCGCGATCACTGGCCGAACGTTTCTTGCGCATTGTTGGCCGGGGGTGGGATGAAAACAGGCCAAGTCATTGGTGCGACAGATAGAATGGGAGGCGAAGCAATCCTTCGGCCCGTAACCTTTCAAGAAGTCATTTCGACCCTGTACCACAACCTTGGTATCAACGCATCAACGACCACCGTCATGGATTTAACAGGCCGTCCGCATTACCTCGTCGATGATGGTTATCAGCCCATCCGAGAACTCATATGATTTTTCAACGTGCAGTAGCACTTGTCGTCGTTTGTTTCGTAGTCTCAACATTAGCCAGAGCGGACAAAGCCCCAGACGAACTAACCATCGCCACTTGGAACCTAGAATGGTTCTTCGATGACTTCAAGGAAAACAATCGAAGCAATGTTGCCAAGGAACAGTCCTCACCCAGTTCCGAGGAGTGGCAATGGAAACTGTACACTGTCGCCGCAGCGATCGCCAAGTTTCAGCCGACGATTCTAGCCGTTCAAGAGATCGAAGATCGTTCGGTCATGAACGCATTGACCAAAGCGCTCAAAGACAAGCATAACTTGACCTACCGAGTCGCATTCATCGAGGGCTATGATTCCTCGACCGAGCAAGATGTTGCAATCATTTACCGATCTGGCTTGGTGGAGTTTTCTCGGCGAGAGCAAACCCAAGAGATGTTTGCGTCGAAAGAGTATTACAACCTCTCTAAACACATGTTCGCCAAATTCGAATGGCAAGCCAATGGTAAGACCGAGTCACTTACCGCGCTTGTCCTGCATTTGCGAGCAACAGCGGATGCAGCCGACCTCCGTCGTCAGCAAGCAAGACTAGCGCACACTTGGATGAGTGCGGGCATCGAAGCGGGAGAGAACCGTGTCATTCTTGGCGACCTTAATGTCGAGGAGATGGCAGGTAGCGTTTCGTCCGATGGCGATGGAATGTTCGATCTGATGGGCCGGCGAACGGAGAAGACATCAGACGATCTCTTCGACTTGTTAGAATTTGCCCCCGAGGGAAAGCGTCAAACACACCTCATTCTCGAGAAGCAATTCGATCGCATCTTGGTTTCAAAACCGATGCTGCAGTCCACATCTGGCCCAGGGATCAAGTTCAAATCGATTGAGGTCCTAAGTCAGTACAACATTCGAGGCGAGAACGCCGACATGGACCATTGGGATACTCGCTACTCCAAAGATCGCGCTGAGCGAGACATAAGCGACCATCATCCTGTCATGGCGACGTTCGAGTTCCGAAAGTAGCGATGACGAGCAACGAGAATCGCAATACAGACAAAACGCGAGCTTCGTGGCAATTACCAGCAGGTGTTTCGCGGGGGACGTGGGACTACGTTACCGAATCTGCCATCGCCACCGATTACGATCGATTTCATGCGGGCCATCCGTTGCTGGAGATGGATCGGAAATGGATTATCGAACACTTGGGCGAGTCTCCATTGCGAGCCGACGGCACCCCACGCATAGCAATCGACTTTGGGTGTGGAACGGGGCGCAATTTGGTTCCTTTGGCGGAGCGAGGCTGGCGAGTCGTAGGAGTCGATCTGAGCCTGGACATGCTTCGTGAGTACAAGAGCAAAGCCCGAGCGGTGCCACAATCAGATGCGGTAGCGATTCGAGGGAATATGGCGCACATGGAATGCTTGGCAGATGGTTTTGCCGACGCGGTGTTGTGCATGTATAGTTCACTCGGCATGGTACAAGGGCGCGCGAATCGCAGATCCTTTATGCGACATGCCAATCGAATTCTGACTGAAAAAGGGAAGTTCTTTGTTCATGTTCACAACCGCGGTTCTTGGCTACGGGATCCAGGCGGAGTGCGGCGTACGTTTTGGGATTGGTTGAGATCAAAGCGGGATTCGAGTTGGGAGCTAGGCGATAGTGTATACGCCTATCGCGGCCTGCCGTCTATGTTTTTGCATATCTACTCGGAACGCGAATTACGAAGCGATTTGAAGGCAAGCGGCTTGAGGCTAGAGCAATTGGTTCGGCTCAATCGTCAATCGAGTGGTGTATTGAATAGTGGATGGTTTCCACATTTGAGAAGCGGGGGATTCCTCGCGGTGTGTGGACCGAGTAAATTGGGCTGAGCGTCAAAGAAACAAGATGTTTTTCCTCCCCTCGCCCCGTTTCGGGGAGAGGGGTCGGGGGTGAGGGGTAGAATCGCCAGTCACAAGAACTTTGTCCAGCGATTGGTTCTAGCCTCCAACCCACGGTAATTTAAAATTCATTCATAACATCAGTTCAAAACCCCTCACCCCAGCCCCTCTCCCCTAAAAAGGGGCGAGGGGAGCAAACTCATAAGAAGTGGGCAGTGCGTTCCAAGGCAGAGCCTTGGAACGAGAGTAACTTTTCATGGCAAAGAAACCAGCAAAACTCTTGAATAGCTACAAGAGAACGCGTGAAGACCACACTTCGGAAACGGCGTCGGATTACGCGGAGGCGGTTGAGCTAATCTCGAAACAAAAAGGGGAATGCCGTCTTCGGGATCTGGCTGAGCTGTTTCAAATCAGCAATGCTTCGGCTCACCGTGCCATTGGACGACTCAAACGAATCGGATTGATGGAGTCGGAGCCTTACGGGCCAATCCGACTAACAAAAAAAGGGCGTGTCCTCGCCAATCGAAGTCAGGGGATGCACCAGTTGGTTGTCGATTTTTTGGTTGCGATCGGTGTGCCACGTGCCAGCGCCGAGATCGATGCAGAAGGTCTAGAGCATCACATTGGCGAAGACACCGAGCGAGCCTTCCGAGCGTTTCTTTCCGTGGGTCACTCTTGCCGAGAGTGACCTTTGCACTGAAAAACGTCGCGAATCCCTACTTCACCTTCCGAACATTCTTAATGAGCACCATCGACCGGTCTGTGCCGCCGTACGTATCTCGTTGGAATGTGGGCAGCGTGCGAGCTAAATAGCCTGCGATATCCGAGGCTTTTTCGTCCGCCATGTCTCGAACGATCTGCAACATCGAATTCTGGTCAAGCGTCGAATAGCTCATCGATCTCGCCCCTTTCTTCTTCTGCTGAGGCAAGGCTGGACCGTTCGTATTGTCCAAGATGTTCGAAGTAAAGGCTAGAAGAATCTCACCTGGCTGCAAGCAAAATCGATTGCTGTTGAACAAAGTGTCTGGCTGTGCGGCCACTCGCGAGCCTAACGAGCCGATCGGACGGAAACCGCGATGCGAAATCACGAACGATTGGATATCCCCTGCACTGCAGATCGAGCCGTAACCGGTCACTGGATTGATTTGGATCAAGCCCATGGAGGCGGTCCAGTCTGCGTCCTGCATTCCCCATAGTGTGTCGTTGACGGTACGCATGATCGACACGGGATTGTTGTTGCTTTGCCACATCGTCCGAACGATGGATTGGATGCTCGTCGCAACGAGTGCCCCCTCAGGTCCAGGCTGGTTCGCATTCCCTAACGAGATGGTCATCATTTCTTGATGATTGACATCCCAGTGATGGAATCCTCCGCCGATGCTTCCATTTTGGAACGTCCAGCCGTTGACGTCGAAGTCTTCGTGCAAAATCTGATTGTCAGGCAGCATGCTGGCTTGGATCAGGCTGGCGGTATCGATTTGCTTTTGCATGACCCGCGACTGATGGACTTCGTGCCCAAGGATCGACTGTTCGATCTCGCTCATCACGCGACCTGCGGCCAAGTTGGCGACTTCGACTTCGGTGGCACTGTACGAACGAGGTTTGTCAGACCAAAACCACATGGTTCCATGCGGCATGGTAGTCGATCCAACGGGTACAACCAGCGCTGAAGCGAAATCTTCCGGGCTTGGCCAATTGGGCATCATCTCGATATTGCTCAGCAAGACCGCATTTCCCAACAGAGCTTCCAAATCAGCCAGCGAGCCGGGCAAATCTCTTGCCGGATCCGACAGGCGGGATTTGGGCAGTCCGATGCAGGCTCGCATCTTCAACGCAGAGGTGTCGTCATCGAGCATGTACAGAGCTCCGGCGACCGCTCCAACCGAACGTGCAACACTATCCAAAATCGACTCCAAGCGATCTGCAGTCTCCCTGCCGCGATCGCTATGGCTGGTCACTCCCATCGTGGTCGCTAGTTCCGCTTCTTGTCGCCGAACGGCTTCTTCCGCGATGTCCAATCGAGCGACCAGTCGTTCGATGGAGGCGAGCAATTGCTGTGCTTTGTCCATTGGAACAAACGGCGACTCAGTCGAGTCATCGATATCGATCGCGTTATCCTGCACAATCGTTTCAAGCAGACGCCAACGCTTGCTCATCCCGTTCTGATTGGCCAAATGGTGTCCCGGAATTCCTTTTCGGGAATCCGATTGCATTGGGCGCTCGCTCACGGCCCAATTGGTTGCGTTGGAAAATGCTCGAAGTACCTCATGGACCTCATCACTGGGAAGTCCTGCTTGGGTACTCGAGTGATTGAGGTCGGTCGACGGAGCATTGGATGTGGAATCTTCGAGATGGAGCCGAAGATGCGATGGATACCGGCGTTTCACGTTGGCAAGCTTCTAGGGATATGGGAGTGACGGATTGGAGATGTCGCTCCAAGCAAGTTGTATTGTGGAGTCGGTTTCGCGTTGGAGTCGACGAGACCGAATTGCTTGGACACAGCACCGTATCGAACTCTACTACCATTTCAGATGATGTTAAACCTTAACGGTTGGCAAAACCTTGAGTTGGTGATAGTCGTGCACGGCACATTCGGACTATGCGATTTTGCGAAGAATACGATTTCCTGCCGCGCCGACTTTCACTCAGATGAAAGTGAAAAAAAACTTGCACGCGCCGTTAAAGTCAGAACAGTAGTCGTCCACGGAAACCATTATGTCTCGGTGATTCGACAGCATTCTCCCGCCGATACTCTCGTCGTGGCGTGAGTTTGGGTGAGTAGCCTAAGAACACGACACAGCCCACTTGTTTAGACCCAACCCTGTTGCACTGGATGCAACCTAAACGAAGAAAAGGAGTCTCCAATGCTGGTACTCTCGCGACATCGAGACGAAAGCATCATGATCGGTGATGACATCGTTATCACGATTGTGGACATTCGTGGGGATAAAGTGCGGCTTGGTATCGAAGCCCCAAACGATATTCCTGTGCATCGACAAGAAGTCTATGAGGCGATCAAACGTGAAAATCGCAAAGCGAACCACATCCAACCGGCTGAACTCAATAGCCTGAAGGAAGATCGTCCCTAACTGGACAGCCGCCCAAGCTGTTATCCATCCGGATACAGCCCAAGCGTTTGACCTATCGTTCCCAATACTGAGGTTAAACTCAGGTCTGATACGCGACAAGCCTCGAATTGGCTCAGGTGCCTGCTACATGCAATCACTTCCAATTCGAGGCTTGTCACTTTTTATAACTAGCATGAAATACCATTCCCGTAATGGTGTACACTCTTCGTTCATGCTGCGTAGTACTTCGTAGCGAAACTCGTCAAGAGTTTCGATCGTTTAAGCGATTCAGCCGAAAGTCTTGACGACTTTCGCTACAGACAAGCCAGTCTTTAACATCGGAAGATGCTTCATCGCGTTGCCGGCAGGCGTGCCCCACGGTTATTTCTTCCGCCACCATTGATCTGTGGCCAATCCTAAATTCTTAACGGCACCGTCGATTTGTTTAGCAAATCGCATTGCATCGACATAATAACCCGCCGTTGGCTTGAGTCCGTCGACGACTTTGCTTTGCCAAAAGCCGTTGAGCCGATTCATGAGTTCCTCGCGTGTCCATTTCGCAATGATGGAGGCAGCTGCTGACGGGAAAATCGAGTCGCCGTCGACCTTGAACTGGATCTGCATCGCATGTTCCGCCCATTTCGATTGGTAGCGGCTACAGCCCCGACTCTCTATCTCAATATCAAACCATTCTTCATCGAAACTATAGGTCAGGATAGCTTGGTAGCGATTCCGCCCGCCATGCTTATCGCAGTACACTTCAATATCCTCTCCCTTTTCACCCAGTTCCAGTATCACTTGTTTGACCAGGCCCAATGATGCTTCACTGAGCAACGTCGATTTGTTGCCGGTTCGATCCACTTGCCGATTGAGCTCAATCTCATCGATGACTCGCATCCGAATACCCGCCAATTGGATTCCATGCGATTGGGTTTTCTTTATCGCCGCATGAAAGTAATCGGCTTGCTTAGGGAAAATGTTATCGAGGACATTGGAGTGCTCAGATGGTTGCGTGGCATACCATGGAATCGAAGACAGGCGCTTCCAATCCTCAGATGCAAACGCAGCAATCTGCGCATCCCATTCCGTTGGCACTTTCCCGTCGATCGCAAAACTCAGAAACCTTGCTCCCAAGATCAATCCTTCGACGGCGTAGGTATCCCGATGAATCTTTTTCGAGTCACCTATTGGGACATGGCTTGAGTTTTGCTTTATCGGTTTCGCCAAAAACTCAGGCTCGAGCATACTTGTCATTTCAGACGCATTCAAGTCGACTGGAACTCGCCAGGCTGTCGCGCAGATCGTAAGCGGCCCCATGCTTGGACCATAACCGGCCTCATCCACTCCGATCACCAGCTTCTTTTTCGACATTAGAAACTTTTCCGTGTTTCGGCTGGTTTCTTCTCGTTCCCTTTTTCGTTCTTGGGCTTGTCCCCTTGGAAGAACTGGAACGGCAAATTGAATAGATCGAGTTCCATCTTTGGTAAAGTGGCTTCCGATTTCTCGGCGGCCGCACTCTCGGCACTCGGCGGGAGGGGCTCAATATCGATTGTACCGACCACAATCAAGCGTTCTGGCAACTGGGTCAAATGCAATTCGGCCCCGCGAAACCATTGCAGCCACGGCGCTTTGTACTCGACGGGTGGCAGAGTCATGGTTGCGTCAAAGCCCAATGCGGTCGTTTTTCCGTTCATCATTGCAAACTGCTTTGGCCAAGCCGTACTCGTCCAGACTTCCGTTCCGCTTTCTTGAGCGGGTTCGAGCAAATACTTACCTGCTAGTGAACATTGCAGCTTGGCATCCAAAAGTCTTTCCGCCGACGCGAGCGCCTGCTGCGGCTCAACCTTGAGTTGCTGTTGAAGCGAATCGAGCAACATCAAATTACCTCGGGTGGTTTGCGCCGCACGTCGAAACCAAAACGTATTGAACCAAGCGGACAGCTTGCTCTTTTCCAAATCACCGATCTTCGCTCGCCCTTGTGCGAAATCTTCGGCAGGGATGGGCTTTAAGTAGAGTGCGCAGTTTTCCAAGATCGAACGGTCAAACGAGAGAACGCTAAAGCCACCCATTTGCCATCGCCAAACGCCGATAAACAACTTGGAAAAACCAAAGGCGTCCGGAGGACCGCCTCCGAGTCCCAACGGTAGTCGATCCAGATAACCTGGACGGGGCCAACCACCCAAATAGGCTGGCAACGATTGCAACATCCGAAGCGTTGCAAGCAATCCTTTCGTCTCTCCCGGAACAGGTGGAACCATATCCTTTAAGCCGGCAAACATGACGTGATCCGGAGAAAACGATCGGTTGGTGCTTTGACCAGCTAAGTGAGCCTGAAAGTTGATTACATCGTCAGGGGGTAGTTGGATATGCGTACGAACCGGAGGTGCCAACATACTTGAGAGCCAACCATACTTTTCTCGCCCAAGCGGCGCGATGTACGCTTCGAGAGCCAGACGCTCCACTCGCTCGCCTGGTTCCCGCGAAAAACGCCGCACTCCAACCATAAGTGGATCCGTCTGCTGCCATTGAGTGGCGTAAAAGTTCGCTTGGTCTCGATATGCCTGGGCTTCCTCGACCGAACAATCGTTAATCTCGACATCGGCGATCGGCAAGAAACTGCCCCTTTTGCCCCGCAAGGAATCATGCCATGAGCCGGCAAAGGATAACGTCTGAGAGCCATCGACACGGGTTTGAAAACCGGGAGGCAAATACCCATCGACGCTGAGTCGTTCAATACTTGGAACCGCGTCCTTGATGCCGGTCTCGGCTGCACATGTCAAACTGGCGAGTTCGGCGATTTCGATGGCAGCGATGGCCTTGAGTCTTCGTCGCAGCTCTATTTGATATTGAGGAGAAACGAGATTGCGAAAGAACTCGGAAGAAAGGTAAACGAAGATGTCATACTTGTGCTCGACGGGCATCATCAACCGGGCAAAACGAAATGCCTTGGAATCCCCCAACGACAAGCCACCACCGTTGACTTCCAAAAATCGCTCAACAAGTCGACGGCTTGTCGTTAAGAAAATGTACGATCCTTTTTCGACCATAAACGAGCGAACTTGATTGTCCGGAGTGCTGAGGAGTGAGACCTTTTCGGCACCGACGACGACGTCCTCCAATTTGCATCCCAGATCCGACATCTTTTTGGCGGCTGCAACTCGGTCGGCGTTCAGTGAACTCTTGAGAAGGGCAACGTTTTTGGCTTCGAAAACGACACCAAGCGAAGGGCCTTCTTGCAAATACAAGTCTTGGCCAATGATTGCCATATCGCCGATGATGGAATCGCCGAACAGCTTGGCGACTGCCGAAGTTTTTGTGTTCAGCAATCGTTCCATTCTCTTGTTGGTTTCGTAGTTGAACCCTCGAAGGACCGCCATTTGTGCGAGATCACCGCCGCGTGTTTCGCTCAGCGACTGAAACCACAGATAATTGGAAAAACTTGCAAAGCGTAGGTAGTAGCACTCGGGCGGTACGACTTTCGCAATCGGCTCGATAGCCAAATTCTCAGGCGTGAAAGGTACCTGTGCCTCAACCCATCGTGGCGGCTCGGGTCTTGGCATTAATTTTAGGTTTTGAGGAGGCGTCTTGCGCAGTGACTCCTGAAAGAGTTCGGCCCGAAGTTCGGCCACACCGGCAACCAAAGCGATGGTCGGCAACGGATCTGTTTGCTTTCTCTTGGAAGTGGTTTTCTTGACTAACTCTGGCAATTCGAATCCATATCGATAAGCCAGCATGTGTGTCAAATAGCTTTCGACGATGGCAGGGTAGTCGCTTCGTTCCACTTGCCGCTTGGCTTGATCAACATATCCGTCCCACCACGATCGCATCAATGCTTGGAATTGAGGAGACGAATGCAATGCTTGCGTGGCCCCTTTGGGTGCAAGGTTGGGGGACGGTTCTGGAAGTTTGATTGGCTTGACATCAATGGTCGTCTCAAGGTCGCCTGACAGACGAACTTGAAATGGCTCACTTCCGCGAAAGAGAAATTGGACACGGACGAGTTCAAGTGGATCGATTTGTTCTTTGGCGTTTTGGATGGCGCTACGGATGCGGCCGATCAGGGCGCCGTTACCTAGTCGCGGCCGGTCACTTGGTTGTGCGGTATGCACTGCCGGGGGCTGGCTCGTCAGGAAATCGATCGCGGGAAACATCACGCGATCGCTCGGATCACTAACGAGAATTCTGAGTGTCGTCTCGGGGGAAAGCTGACCAGCGGGAATCGTGAGCCTCGCCACTCCGTAGGGTTCCGAAGCGATCGCTTCCACCGCACCAGCCGCGGATTGAGCCAAAAGCGTCCTGGGTTGCAAAGCGACCGAACAAAACAATTGCAAAACAGCAATGCAAAAGTACAGAGAGTTCAGCAGTTGAAGAGTACTTCGGCGTCGGTTATCAGTCATCAAGCCACTCGATCGAGGATGTGGGTTTGCAGTTAGCGAGCTTCGTGCTAGCTAAATCGGGACTCGCGATTCACGCCCTATGATTGTCGCGATCTTCTGGGCTTGGGCAAGGAGATTTCCCAAGTCGTAGGAAACCCGACAAGTAAGCGAGCAAAAGGTTGCCGTAGTTAAATGCGTAAGAATGCTGGACCAGCTGAATTCTTACGAATCCAGCTACGAGTGACGCACAAGCGATTGAGGACAATCGCTTTACACTGGCTTTCGCACCAGCACTAGATACTGTGCTCCCAACGGTAGCCAGGACAGGCAGGGC
>CANHVO010000158.1 GCA_947463915.1 Planctomycetaceae bacterium | reverse complement strand
GTGGCCGAACCGGACACGGCAAAGGTTATTACGACAAACTTCTGCAGCATGCACGACTCGATGCTCCGCTGATCGCATTGTCCTTTGAATGCCAAATGTTTGAAAAGATCCCTGCCGAGAGCCATGACATTTACATGGACAAGGTCGTTACCGAAGACGCGGTGTATACGGGCAAAGGGCGGTAGCACAAACAAAGTCACCCTACTTCCGGGAGGGTCGGCCAGAGGCCGGCAGAGGCCGGGTAGGGTGAACTGACTTGTCCAATTGCCGTGGGCACTTCACCCTCCCCTCGCTTTGCTCGACCCTCCCAGCGGGAGGGTGACTGACCCAACTCCCAACTCAAAACTCAAACAAAAGAACTCCAAATGGTTCGAACCGCCAGCACTATGCTTCCTCTGGGGACGCAAGCACCTGATTTCTCGTTGATCAACATCGATGGAAAAACTGTTTCGCTATCCGACTTCCAAGGCAAGAAAGCCTTGGTCGTAATCTTCATGTGCAACCATTGTCCGTACGTAAAGCATGTGGCATCTGAGCTGACTCGCGTTTCGAACGACTACATGCCGAAGGGTGTGGGCTTTGTCGGGATCAGCTCCAATGATATCGTAGCGCACCCGGACGATAGTCCTGAGATGATGAAGGCAGAGGCGGCTAAACAGGGCTATGCGTTTCCTTATCTTTACGACGCAGATCAATCGGTGGCGGTCGCTTATAAGGCCGCTTGCACGCCGGACATCTTTGTTTTCGATTCGTCGCATCGTTTGGTCTACCGAGGGCAATTGGACGATTCGCGACCGAAGACGGACAAGCCGTTGACCGGGAAAGATCTTCGTTCGGCGTTGGATAGCCTATTGGCGGGCGAGTCGGTTGCGAGTGAGCAACGGCCTAGCATTGGATGCAATATCAAGTGGAAAAACGGCGGCGAACCTGAGTACTTTAACCCAGCTGGTTCTGCATAGTGGCAAGTCAAAGCGGGCACAGTGGACATATCGCGGGACTGCGCATCGGATTGGGACTCGACTCACATCGGATCGCAGCAGGTGGGCCGATGATCTTGGGTGGCTTGAAGCTGGATGTCGATATGCATTTTGTCGGTCATTCGGATGCGGATGTTTTACTGCATGCGATCACCGACGCAGTTCTCAGTGCAGCTGGGTTGCCCGACATAGGTCAATTGTTCCCAAACACGGCTGAGGAAAACAGAGGCCGCGACTCGGCGAACATGCTGGCCATTGCGATGCAGTCGGTACGCGATTCTGGCTGGTCGCTCAATAATCTGGATTGTGTTGTGCAGTTGGAACGCCCCAAGCTATCCCCCTTCAAAGAACAGATGAAGCAACGGATCGCCGAAATTCTCCAAGTTGAGCCAGCGCAGATTGCGATCAAAGGAAAGACGGGGGAAGGAGTCGGAGAAATCGGTCGAGGGGAACTGTGCGAAGCGACCTGCGTGGCGCTCTTGGTAGCGAAAGCCGTCGGTTAACGGGTCTTCGTAACCCGACGCGTAAGCGAGGGATAGCAAAATTTCCTCCCACTCGCTCCAAAGATCGTCCGATTTGACTTGCAGGGATTTACAACAAAAGTCACCCTCCCTCGGGGAGGGTCGGCCTTTAGGCCGGGGAGGGTGAAGTGTCGGTGCAGACCGCGCAGGCACTTCACCCTCCCCTCGCTACGCTCGACCCTCCCAGCGGGAGGGTGCCTAACCGAAGCTCCCAAAAGTCACCCTCCCAGCGGGAGGGTGACTAAAGCGGGCGGATTATCCCGACAAATCCGATTTCGACGGTTTTTTTGTACTCTCGACTCCTCTTTTGGCGGGCAGTGTTGGAACCTCACTCGCGGGTCGTCTAGGCTAGAATAAGGAGTGTTCCTGCCGCGTCGGCTTTTGCAACCATTGACGGGTCTCCATGTCCAGTTCCATCGACTCCACCTTCGAAAGCTTGCCTGACCGCAATCACGGGCCTGAGTTCGTTTCGTTGGATCCGGAGAAGACCGTCATTCGACAGGACGAGTTGTTGGAGGTCCCTGGACAACCGATCGACCCGGACAAGCCGTTTTCGATAGTTGGTTTTCGCCAGTCGGCCTCGCATCTACTCGGCCAACAGTTAGATCATTTCTTGATCGAGTCTTTGGTCGGAACCGGTGGAATGGGCGCCGTCTTCCGCGGCCGAGACATGAAGCTGGATCGCGAGGTTGCGATCAAAGTGGTTCCGATCGCTGACCGTGGCGCGGATGGAATGCGGCGATTTCGCGTCGAAGCCCAAAGCGCTGCCAAACTAGACCACCCAAATATTGCTCGCGTCTACTATGTTGGCGAGACGGCTCATTGGAGCTATATCGTATTTGAGTTTGTCGAGGGGACAAACCTTCGCGAACTCGTCATTAAGAAAGGCCTGCTTTCTATCGACGATGCAGTGTGCCTGACCCGCCAAGTTGCCGAAGCATTGCAACATGCACACGAAAGAAAAGTAGTCCATCGCGACATCAAGCCGTCCAACATTTTGGTTACACAATTGGGACAAGCCAAGTTGGTTGACATGGGATTGGCCAGAACCACCGAGCTCGACAAGTCAACTAATGATCTTACGGCCAGCGGAGTCACCCTTGGCACGTTCGACTACATATCGCCAGAACAAGCTCATGACCCTCGGCAGGCCGATGTTCGCAGCGACATTTATTCGCTGGGTTGCACCCTCTATTTTTTGCTGACCGGCCAACCCCCGTTTCCTGAAGGGACGGCGCTACAAAAGCTGTTGATGCACGGAACCAAGATGCCCGAGGACCCACGGGTATTTCGATCGGACATCAGCGATTCGATGATTTCCATCCTCCGCAAGATGATGGCAAAGAAGCCAGCGGACCGATACCAAATCCCAATCGATCTCATCCATGATTTGCGAACGCTGGCTGAGCTGGAGGGTTTGGTCTGGGCCAGTGAGTCGGACACCACCACCAATCTCCCTGCGGTGGTTTCTCGAACATGGATTGAAGCGTTCCTCCCGTTTCTCATCTCGCTCGGGACCATTTTTGGAATCACGCTTTGGTTGCAAAGCAGCAGCTACTTGAGCGCGACGTTTCCGATCCCCCGCGTGGAGTACCCAGAAGGGATCGTTGTCTCTGCCGACGTAGAGCCCACCCGTTCTCCTTCTGTGCCGAGTGGAGTTAAGCCCGATCCATCGGTCGAGACCGGTACGCGTACAGCGAGTACGATCGAGGTGACTGCCCCAGTTGAGCCAGAGGCTACGGAGCCGGAGAGCCCGCGAGACAAGGTTCGAGATACTGTCGTTGTTGATTCCGAAGCAACCGATCGAGACCGCGGGAACTTGATGGTTCGATCGCTTGAGCAAGCCTTTGAGATCATCGCAAGCCAGTCTCAGATCAACAAAATCCTGATCAAATCCGCAGCGGTCTCGACCTCCATATCCGCTCTCAGGGCAACCATTTCGATCAATTCGAACTTGACTATCCAAAGCGAGGATGGCCATCGTTGCAAATGGAATATCGATGGCTCCGAGACGACTTCGGATTCTACATCGTCCCTCGCCTGGATTGAGTGCCACACCAAAGAGCTAGTGCTCCAAGACATGGACATCGTTTGGCGAGCGGGTTCGTTGTCTCGTCGTCGCTCGTTGTTTTCGGTTCGATCGAACGCTTCGCTCCAGTTCAAAAACTGCTCGGTAACGGTTCAGTATGATCCGAATCCCTTTAGCTCCGCTGCGTTGGAGTTGACGTCGACTCAGACTGTGGCATTGCCGTCGGTTATCGTTGTTGACTCGGGGGTTCAAGATAGCTTTGGGGATTCGCCTAGTGGCGCCGGCAAGCTTCCCGCACGTATCGGTTGCAATCAGACTTCGGTGCGAGGACAATGCGATTGGTTGCGAATGCCGAGCCCCATTCGAACCGAAGTGCAAATGGGCAATTGCTGGCTAGCGATCGTCGGATCAATGTTTGAACTCAATGGGGGCAGGAACGCAGTGCGATCCGGCATGCCGTTGAGAATGGATTTCCGAAATGTAACTGCCTATTCTCAGCGAGCGTGGATGCGAATCAACATGAGCAACTCGCAGCCGTTTCCCGTTCCATTTGTGCGAACGGCCAAAGAGTGCATCTTTTCGGGAGGTAAGTCGTACATCGACTGGAACGCATCGGAATGCGATGAGTGGGAAGTATGGAGTCAAAGCGACGAAGGCAAAGAGCTCTCTCGATGGATTGATCTAAGAGGGAGGGATAATGTTTACGATGCGACAACCCTTACCGACTACTTGTCGGTCAAGCTCAGTAATGGAACGCGCGAGACGATTGGACTTGGAGCGAACGCGAATTTGGTTGGCGAAGAGCTCGGTCTTGAAACGGCGGCATCATGGAAGAAACGACCTGTGCTCGAACCGAGCCGAATTCACGAAGCGACCTTCGAAAGTTTGGAATGGAACCGAGGTCTATTTCACCCCGGCTTTCAGTCGGAACCTGAATAGGAAACGCCGAAAACAACATGGCAAAAAATGAAGGGCAAAAAAATTATCGCATCACTGTGTTTAATCTTTTTGCCACCCAATTTTTTTGCCAAAAATGCTCCATTCTTTCCGGCTAACTAACGCGATCTAAACACGTCCGTGCTGCCGAAGCACTTCGAACAAAATAATAGAAGTGCTTACCGAAGCATTAAGCGAGTCGACTGCACCATGCATGGGAATACAAACAGCCGTCACTTCGGGCTTCACCCAGTTGTCACCGAGGCCATCGCTTTCGCTACCCACGACGATGCTGACTGCCTTTTCATATTTTGGCGCGGTGTGGGAAAGGGTTCCATCCACTCTGGCTGCGTAAATCGCGATCGAGCGTTCGGTTAACCAAGCCTGGATTTGTTTTGCGGAACCTACTGCCATTGGAACTCGGAACAACGCACCGAGGCTGGCGCGAATGGCGTTCGGGTTCCACATTTCGCTGACCGGGTCGCTGAGCAAGACGGCGGAAACACCGGCCGCATCTGCCGTCCGCATAACGGCCCCAAGGTTGCCAGGCTTTTCCATTCGGTCGAGAACCAAAAAGCACTTGGTATCGGTATCTTTTTTCGTCGGGACAATTCGTTCATCCAGAGTCTCCAAAGCGAGGCTAGGCTGTCGAGCGACTGCGATCAGTCCAACATCGCGGTCGCCGTATTGCAGTTTGGCCATGGCTGGCTTGGAGATGAGATTGATTCGAATCCCAGGCACCAACGCTTGCCAGTCGGAGACCAAAAGGCGGTGTGATTCTTCGGAGGTTTCCAAAATAAAGAGCTCGGTGCACTCGATCCCGCCAGCATGAGCATGCCGAGCGATCGAATCCCCATCGATAATCATGAGGCCGCTATCGCGTCGTTCACGCGGATCGCGAAGAGAATTGGCGGCTTTGATCCGCTGGTTGCTTGGGCTAGAAATCGATTCGACAGTCACAGAACCCGACTTTCCAACGATGGTTGGACATAAAGAAAAACCCCAGTTTACTTGGGGTTTGTCTCGAAGCAACCTGAGTTGCCAACAAAAACGAGCTTGAACGTCGTTTCCGAAACAGCTGGTACCATCTTGTCGGAGACCAATGCCCCGAGTGAGCTCAGTGGGTCGCATCTGCCGGATGCGACCAAAACAATCTGGAAAAAAACCGACTGTCGATCGCAAGCAGTTTCCCGATGTCGCTCCGCTGAATGGCACTTGAAGGTCTGTAGTCTGATAGCCCGGAGGGCGACACATCTCTGCCGGTGGCGTAAGCCACCGGGTTAGTGGAGGTGCGTTAGTGGAGGTGCGATGAAAAGCCCATTAGGGCGACACATCGAATCATGCAATATGTGTCGCCCTCCGGGCTCAAATTCCAATGATTACCCTAGACCGGTGTCTTACGCCACCGGCAAGAATATGTCGCCCTTCGGGCTTTGAGTGCAGTACAAACAGAACTAGTTTTGTGTTTCAGACTGCCCTTCTTCTCAGTCTCGAAGCATTATTTGAGTAAGCTGTATATTGATCGAAGGCTAACCACTGCTGTTGGCTGCGTTAAAGCAATCTGCGCCGCGTATCTCTCCAGTGGGTTGCATCTGCCAGCTGTGTCCACTACGCGTCGTGCGCTTCTAGCAACACTTTCAATCGATCTGCTGCGGATTCGAACTCTCGCATTGACTGACTTCCTGCTTCAAGTTCTACACGACATTCCCCCTTGTCTGCACCGTCGAATGCTTCCGTGACGAAGTTCGTCGATGCATCCATGGGCCAATCGAAGATCTCGGAAAGAACGCTTGCAACGGCCTCAATTCGATTTCGCCTTGATTCAACCTGAACGCGAGACCCACAAGCACAACCAATCATGAATGCAATCAGACTCCATTTTTGGTCATCCGAATCACTTAACTTCTCGATGTCCACTTGCGCTAGTGCATACGACATCAAAACACCCAAGCCCTGGATCTGCAGGCAATTTCACAAAGTGCTCCGCCAGTTCAGGGGTTAGCGTATCCGTGAAATGCAGTAAAAATTTGTGCAAGCTGGCGGAATCAAGAACTGTCATTCTTCGATCTCTTTTCGAGAGGATTTTCCAAATATTCTACCGGATTCGAAGGTGATGAAGCAACTAAACCCCGTTAGATTGCTGGTTGCTTGGGCAATCGATCGGTCACAGAAACCGACTTTCCAACGATGGTTGGACAAAAGAAGTTTACTTAGTGGCCGCTCGGGGAGTTGAACCCCGACGCCTCTCGGCACCAGATCCTAAGTCTGGCGTGTCTGCCAATTTCACCAAGCGGCCGGATGTTTTGAACGGGATAGCTCCCTGCTCAAATCAATCTGAAACGTAGTTTAGTCTTAAATCGATTGTTGTGCGACACCTGTTTTGTGTACTTCTGGGGCTCCTGCGGATTTTCCTGCGAAAGCTCGAGTGTCGAGCATTCAAGGAAACAGCGGGTTAGAGACACTTGTCTCCACTACTTTTTTGTCTTTGCTCCCCTCGCCCCTTTTAGGGGAGAGGGGCTGGGGGTGAGGGGTTTTGCGATGTGGTTTGATTGGAATTTAGTTACATCTGCAGTGCCTTTGCATCGCTTTCGAACTTCGAACTAACTGTTAGTGACGATTCCACCCCTCACCCCCTGACCCCCTCTCCCCGAATCGGGGCGAGGGGGAGGAAATTGAGTCGAACCCGCTATTTTTCCGTTGGATAATTAGCTTCCGTCCAGCTTCTCCAACCTCCGTCCACGCTGACCACGTTTTTGTAGCCCATTCTTTGCAGGTTTTCCGCCGAGAGGGCCGAACGAAACCCGCCGCCACAATACAGCAAGATCTCTTTGTTCGGGTCCGGCACCACTGTTTCGATGTCTCGCTCGATGACCCCTTTGCTCAGGTGGATCGCGCCGGGAATGTGCCCGGCCGAAAATTCGCTCTCTTCGCGAACGTCGACGAGCAGCAGCTGCTCCCCCTGGTCCATTCGTATCTTGAGATCCTCAATCGTGCATTCGAGAACGCGAGATTTGGCTTCTGCCGAGATAGCGAGGAACCTGGGCGAGTGTTGTTTGGCCATGTTTTGTGATGCGATTTTGTGAAGCTAGGGTAGTTTGGTAAAAGTTGCTCCAGGTATTCGAAAACAACTTGAATTATTTTGCAACAGGGTGAAGAAACGGACCCACCGCTGCCGATAGTACTTTCGACGGGAAGTACCGACTGATTCAAGCCACTATCGCTTGGGTCGAAAAGCACGACCTGTCAACGTTCCGCCGGGGGCAACCCTGGCTCGCACAGTTTGAAAACCCTGAACCCAGTGAGCAATTCGTTGGGACGTTTATTTGCAGCATCCTTTGGTTGCATCGCTCTCTCGACCACGATCCTTCTTGGTCTTTTGAACGACGAAATGCCGGAATCCATCTTAACTCATTCGCTAGCGACGACCGTGGTTTTTGCCATCGTCGGACTAGGAATAGGACAAGTTGCCGATACGGTGGTTCGCCATAGCGTTGAAATGAACTATCGGGCCAAGTTTGAAAAACTACGCGAGAGACTCAAAGACGCCGCTTGATCAGGCTTAGACTGCCTCCTTCAAAACGTATCCTGGCCCAAAAGCCCGGAAGCTTGAAGAGCTAGGCAATCTGGAAAAGCCCGAATCCAAATGGAAAAGTTCTTTGCTCAATTGATGTGGAATTAACAGTTCCAACTCGGTAGAGTTCGCGTCCCAGAACGGATTCCTCGCCGCGGATCATGATGACCTGCGTCGAGAACCATGTGTTGCCAAATGGAATGGGTACACACAAGTTCGCTTCGTTCGCGGAGCAACAACCAGAATACACGACCGTTTGATCCCAGTTACCGCTGGAGATCAATCCCCTTGCCATGTCAATCACGGAGGTTCGGATGGCGACAACTGTAGCATCGAGCATCGACATATTTGATGTTTGGACTAGATACAAAGCAGACCTTTCCAACGTCGATTTGAGAAATATTCTCATCGAACGCTACATGCCTCTTGTTCGCTTCAACGGCGAACGACTCAGAGCAAAATTGCCAGAAGGTGTCGAACTAGACGACCTGATCAGCGCAGGTATCTTCGGTTTGATGGATGCCATCGACGCCTTCGATATGGAACGCGGAGTCAAATTCGAAACCTACTGCGTCCCCCGAATTCGCGGAGCGATGCTCGACGAACTTAGAACCATGGACTGGGTGCCGCGACTCGTTCGCAGCAAAGCTAGCAAACTCAACGAAGCGACCAAACTGCTCGAAGCCAAATACGGCCGAGCTCCTAGCACTCACGAACTTGCTGCCTACATGGGCATCTCGATCGATGAAGTCGAAAAGATGAAAAGCGACGCGTCGGCCGTCGGCTTGGTCTCGCTCAATAAGAAATGGTACGAAACCGACAGCTACAAAGACGTGCGTGAAATCGACGTCCTCGAAGACAAACGTAGCGAAGACCCAACGCGTCGCGTCAACAAAAGCGACCTCATGCGGTTGGTCACCAAAGGTCTGAATCGCAACGAACGCTTGATCATCATTCTTTACTATTATGAAGAATTGACGATGAAGGAAATCGGAGCGACGCTCGATCTGAGCGAAAGCCGCGTTAGCCAAATGCATACTAGCATTGTTGTTCGTCTCCAAGAACAACTCGGTCGCCGCCGCCCTGAATTCGGAACCTAGTATGCATACGCTGTGTATCTTGATCTTGGTATCCTGACACATGAGCGAGGCAGCGAGGAATTGCAGTTTACTACTCGCTTGCGGTTTTTGAAGTTACGCAAATTAGGCCTGAAAGGCCGACATATCCCTAGCCGTGGCTGATAAGCCACGGTGAGAAGACCAATCGAGGGACCAGCCCCGAAGGGGCGACACATGATTGAGTGTGTCGCCCCTTCGGGGCTTAAAATCCTTGGGATTGGTAAATCCGGTGCCTCACGGTACCGGCAAAGGATGTGTCGAGCCTTCGGCCCTCAATTCAAAGAACGCAACTTCAAAACTTACCCCTCGGGTTACCGATTGCGGACGGCACATGGAATGTGCCTGCTACGATAGCCAATAGGCCGATATGAACCCCATCTTCACTATCAAGCGACGCTACGCGCTCGACGAGATCGAAGGGCTCGGGTACTTCAAGTCGGTCGAATGGGTTGAATCCATCGACTCGACCAATAAACAGCTTGCCCAATCGGTGCGTGAGAGATCGAAGCACCTGCCGGCTCTTCTTGTGGCTGATCGTCAAAGTTCTGGTGTCGGTCGTGGTAGCCATCAATGGTGGTCACCCGATGGCTGCCTGATGTTCTCGATGGCCATCCCAATAGAAAGCTCGGAGCCAGCATCGGCAAAAGCATCAACCGAACCCTTGGTTAGTTCGGCTTTGCTCCCTCTTCGCGTCGGTTGCACCATCGCCGAGTGTTTAGAACACTTTTCCTCTGCGAAACCAATGGTCAAATGGCCAAATGACGTCTACATCTCGGGCAAAAAAGTCTGTGGCGTTTTGATCGAAGTTATTCCGAAGCAATCGCTTGCACCTTCGGTCGCCATCATCGGCATCGGGATTAATTGTGCAGTCGATTTCAAAGCTGCTCCCGTTGATGTTCAAACCAACGCGACAAGTCTGCACGAATGGACTAGGCCAGGCGCAATAGCCCCAGCTAGCACCGAAGATGTGCTTGTGCAGTTCGTCCATCATTGGATCGGACTAGAGCAACGCCAGCGAGAGAATCCTCGCTGGCTGTTGGAACACTGGCCAGAGCGAAGCTTGCTCGACGGACAATGGGTAGAAGTGAAACATCCAGCAGGCGTCGCAAAAGGGCTCTGCCTCGGCATCAACGAAGCTGGTGCAATCCTCGTTCAAAACGAGCGGCTCGAAGTGACGGAAGTGCTAGCCGGAACAATCCAATCCTTCCGGCCGCTATAAAGTGTCGAACAATTGTCTCAATTGTTCTTGAGCAAATTGGTAACCCGAAGCGTAAGCGAGGAGCCATCTGCAATTCCTCTCCCAACCTTATGAAGCATTACGTAGCGAAACTCGCCAAGAGTTTCGGTCGTTTTGACGAGGCCGCCGAAAGTCTTGACGACTTTCGCTACAGAAAATACTTGGCTACGGCACACGGAATATGCCTGCTGCTTTATCGCCTTCGTCTCGCACTGATTTTGCGGCGCATCGGATTCAAACTTCGCTTCTTCTCTTCGACGACCGGGTTGACTTCGGATACGGAACCTTCGACCACATCGCCCGCTGGCAATCTTGAAATCACCTTCTTCGCAATTCCAAAGTCTTGTGCAAGCGGGTCGGCAACCAACTGACGATTGATTCGCTGTTCGATTTCGGTCAAGCAGTCCCCCTGGCCCTTGAACATAAACGTGAATGCGATCCCATCTCGCCCCATACGTCCGGTTCGTCCAACGCGGTGAACGTAGTCATCCACGTCGTCGGGCAAATCATAATTCACGATGTGGGAAATGGTCGTCACATCAATACCGCGACCAACCACATCGGTGGCTACCAGAATCTGGACCGAACCGCTTCGCAGCGATTTGAACACCGAATCACGCTGGGTTTGGTTCATGTTGCCGTGGATCGTACTGAGCCTCATATCGCAGAGCTCAGGGATTCGAGGCAGCACTTTTTCAAGCTGATTGTGCAATTTGGCGGTACCAAGTTTGGTTCGGCAGAAGATGATCGTTTGCGGCGGCTTCTCGCGAGTCAGCAGCTCAACCAGCACATCAAACTTGCGATCGGGCGAGACCGTCAAATAACGTTGCTCGATCGTGTCGACCGAGACATCCTTTTGCGAACAGTCGACCCGAACAGGCTCGAACAGGTACTTTTCCGCCAACCGTTTGACTTCGTCGTCCAATGTTGCGCTCAACAGCAACGTCTGTCGATTTTCAGGGCAACGACGCAAGATGCGCTCGATATCGGGTCGGAAGCCGATATCGAGCATTCGGTCGGCTTCGTCGAGCACGACGCACCAAATGTTGTTCAACTTCAGCGACCCACGATTGATGTGGTCGATGACGCGACCTGGCGTTCCAACGACAACCTGCACGTTGCCTTCGAAGGCTCTCAGCTGCTTGGTCATATGCTTTCCGCCGGCGACCTCTAGGACTTCGGTGGGGCAGCCATAGGCGAGCTTGACGAATTCACCATGAACTTGGGCGGCAAGTTCTCGGGTTGGAACCAAGACTAGGGCTTGCGGGTAGCGTGAGGTTCGGAGCGGATCGAGTTGTTCGAGAATTGGGATAGCAAACGACGCTGTTTTCCCGGTTCCTGTCCTGGCTTGGCCGATGACGTCGTACCCCTGTAGGGCCCAGGGAATGACTTTCGCCTGGATTGGGCTGGGTTTTTCGTACCCGAGACGCTTAATTGCCCGCTGTGTAATGGCGGAGAGTTTCAGGTCGTCGAATGTTTCTGGCGTTTTGGTTTCCATGGTCCGGTCGATGGATGGTGTTCAGGCCAAGTGCAAGCCGTGGCCATCTCTTTCGTTACTCGATCAAACGAGCATTCTACGATACAGTTTGAGTACTGATTAGTTCAAAACACCCTAACGCAATTAATTGTTTCATGGATACCATCCCGTTTGACCTCCCCGACTCCGCCTACGCTTGGGCAGACCTCTCCGAAGCTATTTTGGAGGCTGGTTTCGATGAATCCAACGGCCCGAGCCGCAATTTGATCGATCAGTGGGAGGAGCCAGACGACCCGATTTGGTCCGTCCTGAGCGCCAATTGGCTATGTGAAAACGCGGAATCCATCCGCTCGCAGATCGACGGAGCGACCCGAAACCGAGCTCGACTCGAACAGTTTTTGACCTGCCTGATTCGGAACTTCCGACAAGCAATCTCTGTGAAAAACGGGTATTCCGACATGGAACAGCTGCAGAGGCTGGTCCTCGTTCAGCACGTTGCCGAACTCTACAGCAAGCTCCATGGCTGGGGACTTCAGCGGTGCGAAGGGAGCCTCCTCCAGGTCCTTTTTGCCAGCGGACACTCGACGGCCATCCATCTCGGAGTCGAATTGCTCCTGGCCAAACCGCCCGTTGACTGGGCAGATGTTTCGCTTTCGCTGGCCCCGCTAATGCAGTCCAAGACTTGGAATGTGGAGGACGTTTTTCCGAAATTGCTTCAAAGCACAACCCCCGCCGTGCTGTCTCCGGCCCTCGATGTTGCGAATTTTGTTGTTCGAAACCGTTCCTTGTCCGAACACCCAGCCGCCAGCGAACTGGCTGTTTTGTTGCGCCTGATGGGCGGCTTGGTGAACCAATTGGGGATGCTCGAGGAAAATCCGGCTCAATTTGGAAGCTCAGTCGCCGCAATCCAAAAGATCCTCTTCGACTCGGTTTCCCTGTGCGTTTCCCTATGCGACACGCTCGGCTTGATCGGCAGCCAGGAGGCTGTCGGCAAACTAACTCAAGCCACCAAATTGAGCCATCGCCGCATTCGAACCGAAGCGGCATTTGCTTTGGCAAAGCTTGGGGAGAAGAAAGGGGAGGAACTGCTTATCGAATTGGCTGCCGACTTTTCAAGCCGACAACGCGCGGTGGCCTACGCCGAAGAACTTGGGATCGAAGACCGCATCGATGAACGCTGGACCAACTCGGCCGCGATCGCGGAATCCAGGCTCGCGAATTGGCTCGCCCAAAACGAACAAATGGGGATTTCGCCAAGTCGCATGGAATTGCTCGATCAGCGAACCTTGAGCTGGCCAGGCTTCGAACAGCAACAAGAATGCTTCCTGTTCCGGTTTGAATACGACATGAAAGATTCGGTCTACAGCAACGTGGGCTTCTCCGGCCCAACGTGCCATACATTCTCACAAGATCTCGCGGACATTTCACTCGACGATACCTATGCCATTTTCGTAGGCTGGGATATCGACCACCCCGATGCCTTTGAGGTCGCGCCCAATTCATTGGATGCTCGCATCCAGGATCGTATGAACCGGCTGCTGGGCTCCCTTCCGGAAAATCTGGAATTGATTGAGACCTTACTCTGCGTGTGCTTCTTCGAACACTTCGGGATTTTAGCCCGAGTGCTCATCAACGACGAAGTCCGAATTGCCCTCATCTCCGAAGACGATCGAGTCACCTGCGAACCGTTTACGACAAAGAACAAAGCAGACCCGATGCTCACCTACTGGCTGTGGCGTGGCCGAACCTTTTTCGAATCGGTCTGATTATCCGTGTTGCATTCCACTACTTACATTTCGACAATCCCAGCCGAATCGCAGTGTTTTCTGCCGGTAGGCGTTAGCTAGAATGCACTCACTTTGTTAGCGGAACGGCGCAAGCGGTCCGGTGATGAGGCTTCGTTTAACGGTCAGCCGTAGGCGTACCGAGTGCGTTTGACAGTATGCCTACGGCTGACTGTTAAACGACTAAAGCAACAAGCCGCCCGGCTAATTTATTCATTTGCCCCAAAGATATGTAACGACCTGCTTATGTATTCCTTCTTCAACCAACTTTGTTGGCTCATTGCAATGGTCTTGATCCCAGGAACATGCTTGGCCCAATCACAACGCACCTTTCAAGTCAAACTGGGTGCGAACGTCCCGGCAAAATCTATTGAAGGACGCTTGATCGTTTTCGTGATCGCAGACTCTTCGAAAGTACCAAAAGAAACGGAACCTGTTGATGGCCCCTTTTGGGACGATCCGCAACCGCTCTTCGCTACCGATGTCAAATTAACTTCGGGTAACACCGCGACCTTAGACGACCAGTCCGATCACTTTCCTATCCCGCCAAGCAAGCTGGCACCAGGGAAATACCGCGCTCAAGCTAGGTTGGATCTGCAACACACTAACAGCAACTGGCGTCGCGAGGCGGGTAACCTATGGTCTGATGAAGTCTCCTTTATGGTGACCACCTCGAACGAAAAGCAAGCCATTGAGCTGGTCCTTTCCAACGTTGTGGCCAAAGAGCAATATAAACAAATAGCTGGAGTGGAGTGGTTCGAAGTTCGCTCCACATTGCTATCGCAATTTCGAGGTCGCGACGTCATGCTCCGCGCGGGAGTCGTTTTGCCAATAGACTACAATCCTTCCCGAAAGTACCCAGTGATCTACGAGGTGCCAGGATTTGGGGGCGATCACCGAGACGCCGAACGAAGGCGAGCAACCAGTAAAGATGACAAAAGCGATGCAGCCACTCTTGCACGGAACACCTTTCGCATCGTGCTCGATCCGGAAGGGCCTAACGGCCATACGCTCTTTGCCGACTCGGCCAACAACGGCCCATGCGGACAAGCCCTCGTGCAGGAACTGATTCCTGCCCTAGAAGCCAAGTACCCACTCATCGCTGTACCATCGGCTCGGCTCTTGCGTGGACATTCTTCGGGTGGCTGGTCGACTCTTTGGCTGGCAACTCGCTATCCAACCGTGTTTGGTGCAACTTGGTCGAGTGCTCCAGATCCAGTTGACTTTCGCCGCTTCCAAAAAGTGGACATCTATGGCCAGCCCAATTTTTATGCTGACTTCAAAGGAACGGACCTGCCTAGTCTGCGCAAGGGGGATGTGGTCGAGATGACGATTCGACAAGAGTCCCGAGGAGAAGATGTATTGGGGCCTGACAATACATCGGCACAGCAATGGGACTCTTGGTTCGCGACCTTTGGCCCGAAGAATGCGAGTGGCAATCCAGCAGCGCTCTTCGATCCCGGGACTGGCCAGATCGATTCCAAAATCGCTGAGCATTATCGGCAG
>CANHVO010000157.1 GCA_947463915.1 Planctomycetaceae bacterium | reverse complement strand
TCGGATGACTCTTCATGGTTTACTTCTGCGATTTCCTTGAGCTTTTCGAGAAAATCGTTGCGCTGTTGAGAGTAGCGGTGAAAGCGCATTGAGAGTGATGAGTGCTTCTCAGCAAGGCGCTTGCCAGCAAAAGCGAATCCATCTCGGCTATCGACGTTCATATGGACCAGATCGCGGATCTGTCTGAGGTCAATGTAGGAGATTGGTATCAAAGGATGAGTTGTTTCCATAGGGTTTTCCTTTATTGGGTAAAACGGATAGACGCACGCCGTCCGGTGGGAAGTTAAAAAATCGAGGGTGAAGGATTCGCGTCGGCAATTACTTTTCGTTTAATAGTTAGCCGTATGCGTACGGGGCAATGAACCGAGTACGCCTTCGGCTGACTGTTAAACGAGCAAAGCAACAAGCTGGGAGCTTAAACAAAGCGGCCATTTCCCTCGCCTATTCGTCAGGGTACCCAAGCGTTCTGGGCCAGGCCGCCGCGTGTTTAGGCTAGCTGACGCCCTTGAATGACACGTAGTAACACGACGACGATTGCGATGACCAGTAGGATGTGGATGAATCCATTGAGTGTTGCGCCGGTTGCGAGCCCCAATGCCCACAGTACTAAGAGGATGACAAAAACAGTCCATAACATAATTGTGTACCTAAATCGTTTTGGTTAGTAGCTGTGAAAAATACGTAAGGAGCTGCGAGTGCTAAGTCGATTTTCAAACTGAAGTATGCAGCAATTGCTAATCGTTGGACTGCTCATTGCAATTGGGTAGGGATTAAGTGAGTTCGTTGCTTTGGTTGGACATACGATGAGCATCGGTCCAATATCGGGCGCCCAGATATACTCTGAACCAAACAGTATTCCCCAAGAAATGCTTCTTTCTACTTGGTGCGAGGAGTTGTTTTTTCCTCGATAGAATTTTTCGATTCGATTGGGCAATCTCGTGGGTAGCTGATCGAGGGACTTGTTTCCCATTTGCGGGTCTGCATCGACTTCTGAGCGTTCTTGTAAGGACCGCTCCACATCCGCGTGGGCGTTGACGACGGTCAGGATGGAGTGGGTTTTGGCTTTCATCTCATTCGTCTTTCGAAACAACGAAATTGAACTCTTTAGAAGCGTCTGCACCGGTCGTTGGGTGACCGTTCAGTTTGACAGCGAATCGGCCTAGGGAGGCGTCTTTAGCCGCTACAAGCTTGAACTCGGTCTTGCTTTCGCCACTTCGATTGACAATGCTAACTGGTTCCGTCGTTACTCCCGTGGGGAGGTCAATCAGACTCAACGTAATGTCTTGCATAAACGCTTTGTCCCGATTTACTTTAATGGACACTAGCTCGGACTCGCCCTGCTTGAGCGATGTGGAAAGAAGTGGCATATTGAGACTAAAACTGTCTTGATCCGTAACCGCAATTCGGAATTCGATTTTCGCGTCAGCGCCTTGCTTGGGGTGCCCCGTTACCTGGATTTTGAACTCACCTTTTGCTGCCGAATCATTTGCAATAAGCAAGATCTTGGAGTCGCTATCACCATGCTTGATGATCGGTCGTTCAGGTTGTATCGTCACACCGGCAGGAAGATTTTTGAACTCCAGGGTGACATCGCTATCAAAGTTTTTGGCTCGATTGATTCCGATGATTCCTTCTGTTTGATTACCCTGTTGGACTGAGGTCTGTACGAGTGGCACGCTCAAATTGAATGTGTCGTCAGCCCTTCCCGTGACGGACTTGTTGAGTTTGGGGTCGCCAACACCTGGACCGCCTGTCGTACCCTCATTGCAGCCCAAGATTGGAGTGAAAGCGATAACGCATAGGAATTTTGAAAAACACTTCATAGGATATGAGCCTCAACTATTGTGTAGCATCTTGCTACGGAGAAACGAAAAAAGCCGACGCATGGATGCACCTGAGTGGTGCGTCAACGCGTCGGCTTACGTGTAACAAGCCTCTTGGCGATGGTCCGGTGTGGACCAGCAAGCTGCCGTGTAATCTGTCATCCGATGTTTTGGGTGTTCGAGTTCACAACAGCCCGCAAATACTGGCGATGTGACCTCAACGGATGCAATGGTAGAGCAATTCGAGACAAAGGCAATGAAGAAAGGAAGAAAGTTTCTCGAAAGGACCGACGCACCTATGTTGAATCGGAACCTCATTTAGCGGTCAGCTCGCGGCGATCTTGACGCTAAAGCGAGCGGCAGGCTGATCACTACCGTAGCTGGATTCGCCAGAATTCAGAACTCACTGAATTCTGGCGAATCCAGCTACTGCGAATCTTGGTGTAACTTTCTCTGTCACTGGGCTAAGAGAAACAAGTGCGCCAACGGCTGACTGTTAATCGACTCTTGCTCTTTGGCATCGAGGGCTTATGCTAAGGACAGAACTAAAATCAATCGGATGACTATATAGAAGAGCGATTCGTCTTTCTCGGATCGCTAGTCAACAGGTAAGCCGACGAGGCAGTGTACCGTGAGGTACTACTCGCCACGTCGGCTTTTTTCGTTGAATAGTCGGGAAATCCTACTTAAGACAGACTCGGCATTCACAATGGCAGAAACATCAAGTCCGCTGACGACCTATCGTAGTTGCGTGCTACCACGGACATCGCCCGAGTCCGCATCATTGGAGCAACCGTTCCGAGATGAGTTGCTCAGCGCCGATCAGCTTGAGCGTCACGCGAAAAATTTGGCAGCCACGCATAAGCTGGCTGTTGGTAAAGTAGCGGATAAGCTGATCAGTCGATTGGCGGAGAATGAAAAGATACTTCAGGCTACCTACGATGAGGTTGCTGCAGCAGTCGTTAAAAATCGAAGAATTTCTCCTGCAGCTGAATGGCTGCTCGACAATTTCTATCTGCTTGAAGAGCAGATTCATTCGACGCGCCGGCTCTTGCCTCGCTCGTACAGCCAAGAACTGCCACGATTGACCAACGGGCCGGCAGCGGATTACCCTCGCGTTTACGGGATATCTCTTGAGCTGATATCTCACACCGATGGTCGAGTAGATGCCCAGGCCCTCGACGGCTTTATCGCCGCATATCAGTCGATTGTGCCGCTTCAGCTGGGAGAACTTTGGGCATTGCCATTGATGATTCGGCTGGCTTTGATTGAAAACCTGCGGAGAGTTGCGGCTCGCATTTCCATCGCACGTCGAGATCGGAATCTCGCGGCCGAGTGGGCAGACAAAATGATCACTACGGTTGAGGATTGCCCGTCCGACTTGATTCTGGTACTGGCGGATATGGCCAGATCGAATCCACCGCTATCCGGTGCCTTTCTAGCTGACTTGACTCGCCATCTTCATGGTCAGAATCCGAATTTTACTCTTGTGCATGGTTGGCTTGAGCACCGACTGACCGACTCGGGCTATTCCACGGAACAGCTTGTCCTGGACGAAGGACAGTTGCAAGCTGCGGAGCAAATTTCGGTCGGAAATAGCATTACAAGTTTGCGTTTTCTGAGTGTGCATGATTGGCCGCAGTTTGTTGCAAAGCAAAGCCTCGTCGAGCAAACGCTCAATCGCGATCCCTCGGGGATCTATGGACAGATGGACTTCCAAACGCGAAATCGCTATCGGCACGCAGTTGAAGCGATTGCAAAGCGTTCGAATGTATCTGAGTTCGACGTCGCGTTTCGCGCGATACAACTTTCTGAAAATGAGCCAATTGGCGACGTGAAGTCTCGTAAACGGCACGTAGGCTACTATCTCGTTGATCAGGGGCGGACAGTCCTCGAGCGACTCGTGCAAATGCGACTTACTACCTCGGTAGTGGTAGACAAATTCCGACGGACGTTTCCTCTATCTATCTACATAGTGGCCGTTTTCGTCTTCACATGGCTTGGCATCGAAGCGCTGGGCCGCTTTGGCAATTGGGCCGCGAGCTCGGTTTTACTGCGCTGCATTATCGCCGTTCCCGTAGTCATGTGCGGAGTTCAGTTTGGGTTGGGAATGGTCAATTGGTTGGCCACGATTCTCTTGCGCCCCAATGCATTGCCACGGATGGATTTCCGGACAGGTATTCCACCGGAACATCGCACCATCGTCGTCGTCCCCACCATGTTGGCAAGTGTAGACTCAATCGAGCACTTGCTGGAAGGACTGGAAATTCGCTACCTGGCCAATCGAGATTCTTCGCTTCAATTTGCGCTTTTGACCGACTTTCTGGACGCAAGTCAAGAAACCATGCAAAACGATGTGGAACTCGTTGCGCATGCCAAACGTGGAATCGATCGTCTCAACCAAACCTACGGCATCGAAGAGCGCGATCTTTTCTTCCTTCTGAACCGGAGCCGAAAATGGAATGAATCGGAAGGTACTTGGATGGGCTTTGAACGCAAACGCGGTAAGCTTGCCGACCTCAACGCAACTCTTCGAGGAGCAACGAATCGTTTTTCGGATGTCGCGGGCAATCTTGCCGATCTTTCGAACATCCGATATGTGATCACGCTCGATACGGACACGCAATTGCCTCGGGATTCTGCGCGTAAGTTGGTCGAGGCCATGGCGCATCCTCTGAACCGCCCAACGATCGATTCCAAAAGTGGACTAGTTACCGCGGGGTACGCAATCCTCCAACCCCGCGTCGCCATCAGTTTGGCGAGCTCACGTCGATCTTGGTTCGTGCGATTGATCGGGTCGGATCCAAGCATCGACCCTTACACTCGCGTTGTGTCCGATGTTTACCAAGATTTATTTGGTGAGGGGTCGTTCATCGGCAAGGGGATTTATGATGTAGACACCTTTGAAAAGTGTTGCGGTGATTTTCCTGTGAACGCGATCTTGAGCCATGATTTGCTCGAGAGTTGCTTTGGGCGTTCTGCGTTGATCAGCGACGTGACTTTGTACGAAGATCATCCCTCAAGTTACGCGGCCGATGTGAGTCGGCGTCATCGATGGATTCGAGGCGATTGGCAGATTGCAGCTTGGTTATTACCTCGCGTGCGAAGCAACCAGTCTTCGCTTATTGGCAATCCTATTTCCGCACTTTCGTGGTGGAAAATCTTCGACAACCTTCGGCGAAGCCTTATGCCGATTGCGATGGTTGCTCTGCTGATAAGCACCTGGATTTTTGCAAGCCCATCGGCAGCACTTGCTGCAACTTGGTTTGTCGTGTTGGTCGTAATTGCTCCGAGGATCATGGCTGCATTGATTGATTTTGCTATCAAGCCTACCGATCTTTCGGTCGCAACGCACGTGCGATCAGCTCTGCAGGCACTTGTTCGGCCTATTGCCCAATCGTTGTTTACATTGGTGTTCCTACCATATGATGTCTGGATGAGTACCGACGCAATTGTTCGTACGTTGGTCCGTGTGCATTGGACGAAACACAGACTGCTCGAATGGCGAACTTCAAGCGATTCCGAACGGTGCGCTCGCTCCGATTTGCTTGGTTTTTTCCGCACGATGTTCATTGCTCCCCTTGTCGCCATTTTTGCAATGGCATTCATTTCGGTCGCGAATCCTTCTACGCTTGCAATAGCATGTCCCTTCTTGATTGCATGGACAGCGTCACCTGTGATCGCTTGGTGGTTGAGTCGAATTATCCCAATCCAAGGGGCTCAACTAAAAGAGCCTCAACGCAGATTCCTCCGAAGCATGGCGCGACGAACATGGCGGTATTTTGAAGTCTTTGTCACTGCAGAAGATAATTGGCTACCGCCCGATAACGTGCATGTGAACCCAAAAACCATCATTGCATCCCGGACGAGTCCAACCAATATCGGAATGGCATTCTTAGCGGATTTGGCCGCGTATGATTTTGGATACTGTTCAGTTTCCAGGCTTGTCGAGCGGACCCAAAACACCCTAGGGACTCTTCTGAAGATGGAACGGCACCGCGGCCATTTTTTCAACTGGTATGACACTAAGACCTTGGCGCCACTTTTGCCCCGATACGTTTCGACTGTCGATAGCGGCAATCTCGCTGGGCATTTGCGAGTGCTGGCAGCTGGATTCGAACAGATGCTCGACTCCTCTGTTGTTCCGGCTCGAGTTTTTGAGGGACTGCAGGATACGTTAGCTGTCTTGTTGCAAGAAATGGCGAAGAACGCACCTGGTACAGGTGAAGTCGCAGCGAGCTTGGTTGGCAATACAAGTTATCGTCGAATAGAACTGCTTATGGGTTCCCTTGCTGATCAAAAGGCCAACCTGCGATCGGCATTCGAGTGTTTGCCCAAACTAAAAAATGAAATGGTAGAATTGTCAAAAACCTTGCCGCCCCAAAGCGAGTCAATTTGGTGGTGCAACTCCGTTGCTCAAACCTGCGACGAGCAGCTTCTGGATTTGCAGGCTTTGGGTCAGTGGTCCACCATCGCCATCCCTGCTGATCCGGCGTTGGGGAAACAATCAGAGCCGAGCCGAGAACTACTTAAAACTCTTCAGTTGGAGTTAGAGCGAGTTAGTGCAAATCCGACGCTCCGAATGATTGCGTCGCTACCAAAGACGGTTTTCCCGATGATTGACGCAATTCGGTTGGTAGAGCCCGACGGGCTAGTGTGGTTGGATTCATTGCATTCCTCCATGGTTGCGGCGGCTGAGTTTGCCTCATGTCGGATAAGAGAACTCGATTTACTTTGCCTTGAGTCTCGGGAACTCGCTGATATGGATTTCAGTTTCCTCGAAAGTAAGATGCGAGATCTGTTCGCAATTGGCTTCAATGTCACGGACAATCAAGTCGACTCAGGCTGCTATGACTTGTTGGCATCTGAGGCGAGGCTAGCGACTTATGTTCTTATTGCTCAAGGGCAGTTCGGACAAGAGCAATGGTTTGCGTTGGGGCGATTGCTCACGAGTACGAAAGGAGAACCTGCGTTACTAAGTTGGAGCGGCTCTATGTTTGAGTACTTGATGCCACTCTTGGTGATGCCAACGTACGACTACACTCTGCTCGACCAAACGTATCGGGCTGTGGTCGCTCGGCAAATCGAGTACGGTAGACAGCGAGGTGTCCCTTGGGGCGTTTCCGAATCGGGTTACCACGCTTTCGATCTGAATCTCAACTACCAGTATCGTGCATTTGGCGTTCCAGGCTTAGGATTAAAACGGGGACTTGCCGATGATTTGGTGATTGCACCGTACGCTTCCGCATTGGCATTGATGGTTGCTCCAGATTTAGCATGTCGTAATCTAGAGAGGCTCGCAGGGGAAGAACGAGCGGGCGGGTTCGGATTCTACGAAGCGATTGACTACACAACATCTCGATTGCCTCCAGGAACGACCAGTGTCACGATTCGACAGTACATGGCGCATCATGCCAGCATGAGCTTGCTTTCGTTTGCTTACGTTCTCTTGGACAAGCCGATGCAGAAACGGTTCAATTTGGACTTGGCGTTTCGATCGACCGAACTGTTGCTTCAGGAACGCGTTCCGCGGACGACTGTGCCGCTCTTTCCACATGCAAACGAAGCAAACGCCACGCGTGCTTCGGCAGCGGAAGAGTCTGGTACCATGCGAGTGCTAACGGACCCGACAACCTCGGTACCGGATGTTCACCTCCTATCCAATGGCCAGTATCATGTCGCCATCAGCAGCGCCGGCGGAGGCTATAGCCGATGGCGTGGCATCTCAGTCACGCGTTGGCGAGAAGATCCGACGAGAGATTGCTGGGGTAACTTCTGCTACATCCGAGATTTGGATAGCGATGCGGTTTGGTCAACAGCTTGGCAGCCGACAGCGACGATTGCGAAAAAGTACGAGGCCATCTTCACACAGTCTCGAGCGGAGTTTCGCCGCATCGATGAGCAAATCGAGATGCACACGATGATCAGTGTTGCGTCAGAGGACGACTTAGAAGTGCGGCGAACGAAGATAACGAATCGCTCCGATCGGGTTCGTCGCATCGAGATTACCAGTTACTCGGAAGTTGTCTTGGCGCCTCAACCCCAGGATGAATCGCATCAAGCGTTTAGCAATCTATTTGTTCAAACCGAACTATTACCATTGCAAGGAGCCATTTTGTGCACACGTCGGCCTCGATCCGCGGAGGAGCTTCCACCTTGGATGGTTCACATGATGACGGCAACTGGCACTCAGGTCGAGCAGACGTCCTATGAGACCGACCGCATGCGGTTTCTCGGACGTGGCCAGACGGTTGCTTCTCCCGCATCGCTTGAGAGTCGAAGTCCGCTTTCCAACAGCCAAGGCGCGACGCTCGATCCGATTGTTAGTATTCGCAAAGTCATCCTTCTTCAGCCCAACGAAACGGTAACGTTGGACGCGATTACTGGCGTCGGAGAAACCCGGGACATCGCCAAGGCAATGGTAGAGAAGTACCTCGACCCAACCATGGCGGACCGAGTCTTCGAACTCGCTTGGACCCGCGGGCTCATTATGCTTCAACAGCTTAACGCTTCGGAATCGGAGGCATTGACGTACAGTCGATTAGCCGGTTCCATCATTTATGCGTCAGGAATGCGGCGTGCCAAAGCGAGCGTGCTCATCCAAAACCGACGAGGTCAATCAGGGCTTTGGAGTTACGGAATCTCCGGGGACCTTCCCATTGTGTTGGTTCGAATTCGCGATGCGGAAAAACTGGATTTGGTGCGTGAGGCTGTTCGAGCACACGCGTACTGGAGAATGAAGGGGCTGGCTGTCGACTTGGTCATTTGGAACGAAGATGACTCGGTCTATCGTCAGTCGTTGCAAGAGTCCATCCTCGACATTGTCTCTGCAAGCCCCGAAGCTGCCTTGGTCGATCGGCCTGGAGGGGTGTTTGTGCGACGTGGCGAGCACATGTCTGAGGAGGATCGGGCGCTGTTGCAAACGGTTGCGAGAATTGTGCTACAGGATGACGCTGGAACACTCCTGGATCAAGTCAATCGTCGCGTTCGTCCCGAGACGGCAATGCCTCGATTCAGGGCAACGAAGGCCCGACTTGAGGTGGTGTCAACACCAGAGGCTTCAAAGCGCGATCTCGAATTCGACAACGGTATCGGTGGCTTTAGCCGAGATGGACGAGAGTATGTCATCACTCTCAAGCCAGGTGAAGCGACACCCGCCCCGTGGGTTAATGTCATTGCGAATGCAAAGATTGGCACGGTGATCTCGGAAAGCGGTAGCGCATATACCTGGACGGAAAACAGCCATGAGTTTCGACTTACGACTTGGAACAATGACCCCGTCTCGGATACGGCTAGCGAAGCGATCTATTTGAGAGATGAGGAGACGGGCAAGGTCTGGTCGCCATCGCCATCCCCGGCTAGGGGAAGTGGGACGTATGTTTCTCGCCACGGATTCGGCTATAGCATATTTGACTATACCGAAGACGGTATCACAACGGAGTTGTGCATCTATGTCTCGATCGACGAGCCGATCAAGTACGCGAGACTCAAGATTACAAACCAATCAGGACGGGAGCGAAGCCTGTCAGCGACCGGTTACTGGGAATGGGTTCTTGGCGAAGTTCGCAGCAAGTCGATCATGCACATTGTGACGGAGGTGGATCCGGTAACGGGAGCGATTTTTGCGAGAAATCCGTATAGTCCGGAGTTTGCCGACCGAGTTGCTTTTGTGGATTGCAGCGAGTCGAATCGATCGATCACTTGCGATAGAACTGAGTTTCTCGGTCGGAACGGGAGTCCATCAAGTCCATCGGCGATGCGTCGAACCAAATTGTCAAATCGTGTTGGTGCCGGACTTGATCCCTGCGCTGCGATTCAGACGCATCTAGCAATTGATGACGGTGAAGAAAAGACGGTGATGTTTAGGATTGGTTCAGCCAAGAACGAGGACGATGCTCGCCAGTTGATTCATAAAACGCGAGGAACGGAAAACAGTTACAAGGCTCTCGAAAACGTTTGGCACTATTGGAGTCAAACATTGGGCGCTGTCCACATCGAAACGCCGGATCCATCGGTCAATTTCCTGGCCAACGGTTGGCTTATTTACCAAACGCTTTCGTGCCGCATGTGGGCTCGATCCGGATTCTATCAGTCGGGAGGGGCGTACGGATTTCGCGATCAGCTTCAAGATGCCATGGCCCTTATCCACTCTGAACCGAGCTTGTATCGTGAGCAGATTCAACGGGCCGCGTCGCGGCAATTCTGCGAAGGAGACGTGCAACACTGGTGGCATCCACCCGTCGGCCGAGGCGTTCGCACGCAGTTCTCAGACGATCTCCTTTGGCTACCTCTGTCCCTTTGCCGCTATGTTCAAATGACGGGTGATACGGGACTTCTCGATGAACCGATTCCGTTCTTGACGTCGCGGCTGTTGCATGAGGACGAAGAAGCGAATTACGATCTGCCTCAGATTTCCGAGGATATTGGTTCGGTCTACGATCACGCATTGAGAGCAATCGATCGGGGGATGAAGTTTGGTGTACACGGGTTGCCGCTAATGGGCTGCGGTGACTGGAACGACGGGATGAATCTTGTCGGCCAACACGGCAAGGGAGAAAGCGTTTGGTTGGCATTTTTCCTCTATGAGGTACTAAACAAGTTTGCCGCGTTGGCGCGTCAGCGTGGCGATATCGGAACAGCGGATCGACTTGAATTGGAAGCGGGACGGTTGCGAGGGAACATCGAGGAGTCTGGCTGGGATGGCCAATGGTATCGACGGGCTTACTTTGATGATGGAACGCCACTCGGCTCCTCGGAGAACCAGGAATGCCAAATCGATTCGATCTCGCAGAGCTGGTCGGTTTTGTCCGGGGCGGGTACGCAGAATCGAACCGCGATCGCGATGAAAAGCGTCTACGATCGACTTGTCAGAAAGGATGACCACTTGATTCTGTTGCTCGATCCACCATTCGACAAATCGGCTCTCAACCCCGGTTATATCAAAGGATACGTTCCCGGTGTCCGCGAGAACGGTGGGCAGTACACGCACGGAGCGATCTGGACCGCGATGGCTTTTGCTGAAATGGGGGACACAGAGCGAGCTTGGGAGTTGTTTGCGCTTATCAATCCGATCCCACACGGCTCAACGGCCGCGGGAATTGGAAAGTACAGGGTGGAGCCGTATGTCGTGGCCGCGGATGTATACGGAGTCGCACCGCACATAGGACGAGGCGGATGGACATGGTACACAGGCTCAGCCGGTTGGATGTATCGTTTGATCATCGAATCGCTGCTGGGGCTTCATCTGGACGTCGATAAACTCCGATTTAATCCACGGCCACCTCGTGATTGGCCGTCATTCAAGATGCACTACCGATATCGAGAAACGGTGTACCACATCAACGTAATTTGCAACGGTGGTGGCAATACCATCAAGTCGCTTTCGGTGGATGGTATTGATCAAGCCGAACATGTCGTTTGTTTAGTGGATGACAATGTTAGCCATCAGGTGGAAATCCGATTGGGAGTTTAGTTTGTCACTGTTTTCCCGCCGAGCGGGTTCCATTACGCCTAGCACGACGCGCAAGCTCATGAAATGGTTAGTAGATTCACTAGCTTGCGCGTCGTGCTAGTTGCGTGCTGATTGGACGAAAGAGACAAAATTTCTATTTTGCGTGTCATAATTGGATTCCTTTGGCTAAGTAATAGTCAAAGGCATTTCCCGTAGGACGCAAAGATGGATCAAAACTCTCAGCAAGCAATTCGCTATTGGACACTGGCTCAGCCTGTCGTCTCGGCTTACGTTACGTCGGTCATCCGGGACTTTCGGGATCGCGATGATGTGCTTCAGTCCATCGCGGTCGCTATTCTTGAGTCGTTCCCAAGTTACGATGTGTCGCGCCCATTCGTCGGTTGGGCGTTGGGGATCGCTCGCAATCAGATCGGGAGTTACCTTCGGGAACGACGACGAAATCGCTTGGTTTTTGACGGAGAAACGGTGGACTTGCTCGCCACTGCCTTCGAGGAAATCGAAACGGATGAGTTGCGATCGCTTGATCACCTGCAAGAATGCTTGGATAAGCTTGAGGGACGCGCACGGCAGTTGTGCGAGTTGCGATACCAAAACGACTTGAAACCGGCCGCGATTGCTGGCTTGATGAGTATGACTCCGAACACCGTTGCTAAGTCGTTGCAGCGCATCCGTGAACAGTTGAGGCAGTGCATCGAGCGACGACTTTCAATCAAAGGGGTTCGCTCGTGAATCCTGACCCGCATGAATTGATCGAAGGTTACTTCGACGAGATTTTGACGCCAGAGCAATTAGCATCGCTGAGCGATTGGATCAAGTCTTCGTCCGAGAATGCGAGAGTATTTGCAAATGCGGCTCGGCTTCACGACCGCTTGCGAAACGCGATGGGCGAAAGCGTTTTGGTGCAAGATGAGCCGAGTCCCAAGGCCTCCGTTCGTTCGCAGGGTGGTTTGTTTTTTCCCGCTTCTGTCTGGAGCACTGCTGCTAGCATCGCAGTTGTTTGCTTTGGAGTTGGATTGCTTTGGTTTCTTTTTGGTCAGGCCAATGCGTCTGCAGCAATCCGTGAATTAAATCGGATCATTGTCCAAAACACTCTGTCTAAAGATCGAACTTACGAAATCGTGGTTGAAGAAATCTATCCGCCGATCGATCGCGGTGCCAATCGCCCACCGACTCTGGAAAGCCAACGTCCGCCAAAGCCGCCGTTGGATGGCGCCATCGTGCATGTTCGCGAGGGCAACCAGTTTGTGCTGATCCGAAAAACTTCGGAAGGGCTACCATTCGTTACAGGCAGCAACGGGAAACAGAGTTGGGCAGCAAATGCTCGCGGGCCAGTCAAGGTTAGTTCGAACATACACCACTTTGATCGAGATCTGCCGGGGCACGAGACCTCGATTCCCTTGACCAATCTTCACGAAGGACTGGGACGATTGCGACAAGCTTATCAGGTGCAGTTCTCGACACTTGGTCCAGAGGAATACGAGGTTTCCGAGGGAGAAACGGCGCGTATGTTGGTCGCCGTGAAAAAGCCCAAGGAACGCGGCCCGCAGCGTGTCGAAATCGCATACGAATCCATATCAGGTCGGATCCTGCACATGCGTTTTGTACAAATGCCCTACGGTCCCGATCGGTTGGACCTGCGTTTGTCTTTGGTGAATGAGAATGACCTACCGCGCGATTTCTTTGAGCATACTAGCCACCATTCCCTCGATCGAAATGTTGAAACGGAGAATTAGTCGATGATGTTAGAATTGCGAATCGCAATGGCATTAATGGTGATCATGACCACCGTTTGTTCGGCTTCAGAAAAGCCGAATATCATCTTCATGCTTTCAGACGATCAAGGTTGGAACGGCCTTTCTGTCGCGATGCATCCCGAAGTAGCCGCGTCGAAAGGCGATATCTTTTTTACGCCTAACTTGGAAAAATTGGCGGTACAAGGGATGCGGTTTTCTTCTGCCTATGCGCCGTCGCCCGTCTGTTCTCCAACACGTATCAGTCTTCAGACGGGCAAGAGTCCGGCTCAGTTGCATTGGACCAAGGCGGCGCCGGCAGTCCCAGGACGTATGCTGACAGAGCCTCGATTGATCAAGGACTTGAGCAGGGACGAAACCACGGTTGGCGAACTGCTCAAGAAGGCCGGTTATACAACGGCACATTATGGAAAGTGGCACATCGCTGGCGGCGGCCCAGGGGCTCATGGATACGACGAGCATGATGGCGATACAGGAAACGAAAATGCTTTTAAGTTCACAGATCCGAATCCTGTCGACATTTTCGGAATGGCCGACCGAGCCGCCAAATTCATGGAAAAAAGCAAGGCCGCACATAAGCCATTCTACATTCAGCTCTCTTGGAATGCATTGCATGCACCTGAGCTTGCAATGAAAGCGACACAAGCCAAATACGAAAAACTCATTTCTGGAAACAACTCCAAACAAGTTGCAACCGCAGCCATCACCGAGGATCTCGACTCAGGAGTTGGAAAGGTTCTTGAGGCCGTTGAGCGTCTGGGATTGAACGGCAAAACCTACGTCATTTACATGTCTGACAACGGATCGGGGGGCGGGGCGAAACGAGGCGGTCTCCGCGGCGGGAAAGGTTCTGTTTGGGAGGGTGGGATACGAGTCCCTTTGATTGTACGTGGTCCCGGCGTGACGCCGAATTCATGGTGCAATATCCCTGTCGTTGGCTATGACTTTCTACCGACCTTTTGTGCGATGGGAGGACTGGCTGAGAAAGATCTTCCAATGGGTATCGAAGGCGGAAACATCGTTGGTTTACTAGAGAACGAAGGGAAGGGAATCGTGATACGAGCTCGTGAAGAACTTGTATTTCACTTCCCACACTACCAAAGCGATGACGGCCCGCATACCGCGATTCGACTCGGGGACCTCAAGCTGATTCACTTTTATGAAAACGATCGTGTTTCGCTCTTCGATCTTTCAAAAGATATTAGCGAACGAAATGACCTTGCTAAACAGATGCCTGGTGAGGCCAATATGCTAACGGAGCGGTTGAACAAGTATTTGGCCGACGTGAAGGCGCAATTGCCGACCAAGAACGCAGAATTTGATCCAGCGAAACCGATTGCAAATCGCAAAGGCGGCAAAAGTGGAGACAAAAACGACAGAGGTAACGGCAAAGGTGCCAAGAAGGATTTGAACAAGGGATGAATAAAATGACGAGGAAACGTTGTTTTCACTTCGAGGGCACACCCGGCATGTATGCCCCACCGTGGGGCACTCTTGCCGAGAGTAACTTTGCACTGCCAATGCGGCCACAGCCCACTCTCCCTTTATCAAGGGCGAGGCGGCGTTCCAGACCTCTGGCATTGCTATTCATTGCTGTTGTTTGCAACTTGCTAACGCAGTCGATAACCTTCGCGCACGACGGCCATGACCACGGAGCAGGCGATACCGGTTTGCGTGTTTGGACATTTATCGAAACCGGTGCACACATGCATGCTTCGTATGTGGCTTCGCTGGACGGCAAAGTTCAAGTTCGCCGCTCCGATGGCAAAGTTATTTCGATCGAAATCGCCAAGTTGACAACAGCGGATCAGAAATGGATTGAAACAAAAGTGCAGCAAATCAGGCAACTGAATGAAAATGCCAGAACCGTCATGCTCGCGAAGTATACTGCAACCAAGGCGCCGAGCAGGCCATTGATCGCGGAATCCTTTGATCCATTTGCTAAGCGGAACGCGCTCAAGTATCGGCAAGATGCCAAGTTCTTTTATGTCGAATCGAATTCGATGCCGGACCATAGGATGATGGTTGGTATCAGCGCTTGGCAGCAGCAAGTGCCGCTCCCGCAACCCTACTTTGGTGACAATGCTTGGCGGATTCCGCTCGAGCCCATTGTCGC
>CANHVO010000156.1 GCA_947463915.1 Planctomycetaceae bacterium | reverse complement strand
TTTTACACCAACGGGTACCAGTCGGCAGCAACGCAGCGCGTTTGATAAGCGACAGCTATACACTCCCGTACGCCAGGGCCAAGTCGTGGATTGCATTATCATGCATCCACGCAATCCTCGCATGTCATTGTGTTGCAGCGCGACAACCAAACCCCTACAATGAGCGACAACAGTACTCGTGGTACTGACAACCTGATCGGCCAATACACGATCGAGTCAGAGCTGACAAGCAAATAAGAAATCAGAACAAAGCATTGCATCTAAACGGCGATCCGGTGCGCTGACAAAACAGGCATTTCTCCCGCCGCTAGATGAATGCGGTCGTTTGCCGACTTACAATCTCGGAGACTGATCGGCGCCCCCGACCGCTGCAATGGGTAATTGGTTTAGTCCTGAGAACATCATTCGCTTTGACAAGATGCGCAACGTCGATGATGACCTACCTCCACCATGGCGTGTCTTCCCGTCATATCGCCCAACGTCGATGGGGCGGCGAATGGGTGTCGGCGAAACCTACATGGCCTATTGGCGTTTCAACCAAGCAAACCTTGACGAAAATGCGAAACGAAACTACCGACGAAAGTATCGTGCCCCATTGTATTGGTACTGGGCATATTGGAACCTCGAGTCTCCTGCAATCGCAATTTTCGTTGCATTGACTGGACTTTTGACATGGCTTCCTCGCATTGTGCTACATTTATTTTATCTCAAACTCACACGTCAACGCATTGAGATTCCAGACTGACTCCAGCGCAACGGCGAATAATCCATTGCAGCTAAGTGGCGGATCGGCCGCCATGACTTTTAGAAACTTTACTTACCGCTGCTAGATGAACGCCGTCGTTCCCGCTACGAAAACCGACTAGTCGCGATTGACATACCGATCCCGCTGCCGTGCTCATAAAAACGCAAAGGTCACTCCCTGTCATCAATTTTCGGCTTTCAATACAAATACATCACCACTCTCCCCCGAGGTTCGCCTTGCTTAAAGCACTCCTTGCCATACTGCTCTTGTTGTGTAGCTGTACCAAAGTTGGTTTCGCAGACACATACTCTCCAGCCATAAATCGGGGGCCGTTTGTTGGCGACCTCAAGTTTGGTAGAAACATGGTTGCGAAGGGGCACCGTCTTTGGGGATGTGAGATTGTAGGCCAAGACCTACGTAACTCAACGTTCGACGATTGTGACCTTGCAGGTGTAACGTTCCGGCAGTGTGATTTGAGGGGAGCTACCTTTCGCAAAGCGGTTTTATTCGGAACTTTAGTCGATGGTTGCGAATGGGGAAACAACGATTTCACCGATGCGGTTATTAACGGAATCATTCGCCAGTACGAGGCGGAAAGCACGGGTATGACCGCAGACAGCCTTTTGACGACCTGGTCCTTTAAGAACAAGAACCTGTCGAAATGTTACGTTCCTACGGACAACGGGAAAGGATATGACTTTAGCCATTTCAATTTGTCGGACGCATGTCTGGTTGACGTTAAAAAGGCATCAATAATTAGTTGCAATTTGCACAAGACCACCTTTAGCGGATGTGATTTGACAAAGTTCGATTTCAAAGACGCTAACCTGAACAGCTGTAAGATTCAAGCTTGCCAAGTGGACTATCAGCGACTGAAAGAGAAGTGCGGCTTTATGTACGGATGTTCGTTCGAGAGTGTGGAGTTCCAAGGCGAGATAGACTTGAGTGAATCGGCGTTCGGAGGGCGTAAACTGACTGGCTTTACCACAGATGTAGCCAGACTAACGAATGCCAATGTCTCCTGGCTGACTACGAATCTGCTCAACGCGAAGAACGTAGCCGATACACAAAGCTTCAGGGTTGGAAACTTGGTCAACATGACTATTAATCGTTGCGATTTTTCGGGCGTCGACTTTTCGCGACAAGTCCTTGTCAATACTCAATTTCAAGAATGCAAATTCGACGGTTGCAACTTTGAAGATGCGGTGATTACCAACACGGCTTTCGAAGATTGCACCGGCCTGACGCGAGGCCAGTTCTCTTCCACATGGAATTCCAAAGTAGGCAGGCTCGAAGGGGTTGTACTTCCTAAATAAAACTTATCATACTCTTACAATCGTAGAACTTAGCGCCGCTTCGATTGAATTACGAATATACTCCAAACCGTATATTCGGGTTCCGAAAACACCGGGAACAAAAAATTGCAGCCAAGTGCTCGGTCGACCGTTGTGACTTGCGTTGAGTCTCCCTCTCGCACTGGCTGAATTTAGGCGTTATCCCTCTCAAACATGAACAAAGACGACTGGCCACGTGAAAAAGATTGGAAGCATGTCTACACCCGTTCGGAAAAACTACATCGTGCGAGGCAACTCGGTTTCGTTTATCCTCGCGAAAGCGAAACCGAAATGGCCGAACGCGAATCGTTGAAAATTCTTTTTGTTTGTACAATGAACCAATGGCGTAGCCCTACGGCCGAGAGGATTTACTCAGAAAAACCTCTTGTTATAGCGCGCTCACGAGGAACAAGCGAGAAAGCAGTAAAGACCGTTAAAGGAACTGACATTCATTGGGCAGATGTAATTCTTGTGATGGAAAATAAGCACCGCGAACGGCTTTTGAGCAACTTCCCCGGCGAAATGCAATTTAAGGAAATTCATGTTTTGGATATTCCAGACAACTACAGATTCATGGAGCCGGAGCTCATCGCCGAAATTGAGGCGTCTGTCGAACCCATTTTGGCGGGCAAATAAGAACCGGGTTAACCAACGGGAACAATCCGATGAACACCAAGCGGCGGATCGGCCGCTCGGACTTTTAGAAACTTTATTTGCCGCCGCTGGGTCATCGGCTGCGTTCGTCGAAAGAAGCTATCGTAAAATGGCAAAACGCAAGTCAAAGACCGAGGAGCTACCTCTGAAAGACGAAGAGGAGCAGCAACCAATACCGACCGCTTGGCGATCAACATTTCGCGATATTGTTAATGCCTTTGTACAACACGATTATCGTCTGACGAATGGTGTCGAGGGCGTGCTGCCAATTTCGGCCAAAACCGCCAAGCAAATTAAGGAGTACATCGACGATTACGGCGAGACCCTCGCTCGCTGAATTCAGCCGTTCGGTGCATTCCTATTGGCACATCGGCAATAACATCTGTGAATTATCAGACTCGTGTATCTTCCTGATCTCGAATTCCGAATGGCTTGCTTCATTCAATCCTCGACATCTGCAAGGCCATTCTCATTTTGTGATCCACTTTTACGACGACGTCGTCGAATTGATCTGTAAAGAACTTTTGTTTTCCGCTGGTGCGTTCTCGCTTGAACTCGCAATCGGCAATTTCCCGCAATTGGCATACGCTTACTTGCGCCGTGCAATGTCGAACGAAAAAGTCGGTCGTGACGCCGATGCAATCTTGGACTACAAACGCTACATTGCTATAGCAACAGACCGCGACGCCATTGCATATGCGTCTCGATGTCTTGCGTACCTGGAATCGTGACAGGACGAACAAAGTGGTGCACCAAAGCCGCCGCAGGTGCATCGATATCGGGCTCGTTTTCAAGCTCATTGCAGTCCTTTCACGCAGAACAAACAACGCGTCGTTTAAAGGTCATGTTGTTTCCGTTCATCGGGCTCAGGTCACTCTCGGCAAGAGTGACCCACCTGGGCTCACTTGTGGGCTGCTTGATTGGCGGATTTGTTTCGGTATCGCATACGCCCCCTTCAATTCCGGAATAATCATACGGATTCGTTTCTTCGAGGTATAACCACAAGGCGAAAACTGAATGACACGATCCGTCTATTCGCTAGGTTCTTTTCATTGCAGTGGCGTGTGATAGAACCAGCAATAAACTCCAGTATCATGCGTCCGCGCAGACCTAGCATGTCATTGTGTTGCTGCGCGACACCCAAGACCATACAATAATCGCCGCCAGTACTCGTGGTGCTGACATCCTGATCGACGAATTCGTGATCGATTCAGAGCTAACAGACCAAGAAGAAATCAGATCAAAGCGATAGATCTTAGTCGCGGATTCGCCGTCACCTGATGGAAACCTTCCGTCCGAGACTAAATTATCGCAGACGTTCTGGCTAGGAGCACGTATGGGGAACTTGCGATTCACGATTCGAGAGTTGCTTTTGCTGTTAGTCGTGGTCGCCTTGCCGCCACAAGCTGAATGGCGGTCGTTATCCATGCTATGGCAATGAAATCTATTCGATCGATTCTGATTCTTACTTTCGTCGCTGCGGCGATATCCGCTGCAACGCGACTTGCGTACGATTCGTACCGCTACCGTGTGATTGTCCGGCCTGCATGGAACGCTTTCCCTGTATCCTCTACGGAAACTCTTGTAACTGACGAAAACGATATCGAAATTTCATTTGTACCAGAAGCGATGGAATTGCTCTCCGCAGCCAAGCTTACGCCGGCGACTGACTTCCAGGACTTGTGGTTTACAAGCGATCTTTCTGGTCATTACGATCTCAGCTGTAACCTGGGTGAGTTTCGACTCATCTTTACCGGTAGCGTGTGGGATAACCTACCGATGGAAGCAAGAGGTGGTCGTAGCGCATTTCAAACAATGCGAGACGCACTAGTTTTAACTCCCAAATCGCCGATGACGAAACTTCCACTCTGGGGACTACGCACTAAAATCGGATACAGTGGAAATCTCGTCCGCATTCAGCATTTTGAGACGCAAAGCAAATCTGGTTTTGTTTTCCGTTCAGACGGTAGGACAACTATGGAACTTTTCGACTCTACTGGCGAGTACAGCGTTCTGATTTACCCGAAGATCACAATGGCAGACGATTGGGAGACTCTCGCGAACCACCTACGGCTTTCGCGGCAGTAGCTAGTGGCGTTGGATTCCCAACCGATGGAGACGAAGCGGCCGATCGACCGCTTTGACTGTAGAGACGTTACCTGTCGCCGCTCGGGCATCGGCGACGTAACACCTTTCAATGAAATTACAGAGGATTCCCGATGGGCAGGTCGCTGCTGGACGACTATCCTGAGTGGTGCCATCTCCCATTAGCACGCCAAGCCTGTTGCGAACTGGGGCACAAGGCCCAAGTTCGCTGGGTGTGATGATTTGGTTGGTCGCTTTTAGCACACCAAGCCTGTTGCGAACTGGGGCACAAGGCCCAAGTTCGCTGGGTGTGATGATTTGGCTGGTCGCTTTTAGCACACCAAGCAACTTGCGAACTGGGGCACAAGGCCCAAGTTCGCTGGGTGTGATAATTTGGTTGGTCGCTTTTAGCACACCAAGCAACTTGCGAACTGGGGCACAAGGCCCAAGTTCGCTGGGTGTGATAATTTGGCTGGTCGCTTTTAGCACGCCAAGCAACTTGCGAACTGGGGCGCAAGGCCCAAGTTCGCTGGGTGTGATAATTTGGTTGGTCGCTTTTAGCACACCAAGCCTGTTGCGAACTGGGGCACAAGGCCCAAGTTCGCTGAGTGTGATGATTTGGCTGGTCGCTTTTAGCACACCAAGCAACTTGCGAACTGGGGCACAAGGCCCAAGTTCGCTGAGTGTGATGATTTGGCTGGTCGCTTTTAGCACACCGAGCAACTTGCGAACTGGGGCACAAGGCCCAAGTTCGCTGGGTGTGATAATTTGGTTGGTCGCTATTAGCACGCCAAGCAACTTGCGAACTGGTGCACAAGGCCCAAGTTCGCTGGGTGTTTTGTTGGTTTAGTCTTAGAAAAAGCGATCGAGGCTCTGGGGATTGATCGTTCGAGATTTTTCGGGCATCGGTGGCGGCGGGTTTCGTGTTGGTTTAAGATTGTGCTCGCAGAAATCTCTCCCGATAACGATTCCTAAGGTTAAATTCGATGACCGCGTTGATTCGATATTCTCTTGTCTGTTTTTTGGTTTGTATGTGTTTGCCGGTTGAAGCTGGCGAGCCCAAAGGTCCGTTGGTTGGTTTCGCAATCAAGCGAACTTGGTCGGATAAATCGGGCAAATTCAAGATCGAGGGGAGCTTGAAATCAGCGGATGCCAAAGTCATTCGGATTTTGAAAGCGGATTCCAAAGTGGTGGATGTTCCGGTCGACAAATTAAGCGAGTCGGATCACGCTTTCGTTCAAGGATTTTTGGCTGCAGAGAAGGCCCTTTCTCAATCACAATTGAATCCTGAAGACGACGATGCAAACCCCTTCAAAGGGGGCGTTCCATCGGACAATCCATCGGACAAGCCAATGAACAATCCGTCGGAAAAGTCATCGGCCAAGCCATTGGGCAATCGCCCGCGAAGATCACCCGCTTCTGAGTCGGAAACGAGCGAAGGCGAGACAGAATCTAGCAATTCAGCCGCTATTCCAAAACGCAAAGCGGGGATCAACGGGTTCAAGCCGTTGTCGATCGTTCCGGCTCGAGAGTTTTGGTCCGTCAAAACTCCACGAGCCTTTCCTGACGTTTCATTCGAGGATGCCTTGATTCAGACGTCGCTTAAGAAACCGTTCTTTGCCGGAATTCAAGTCATGGGCGCTGGCAAAGTTGGCACCATTATTTTGAACTCCTACCAAGAGGGGAGGAATCGAGACGCGTTTGGTCGCTTCGTAGTTGCATCGGCAACCACTTCGGAATCCTCGTCGGTATTGGAGTTTCCCGATCCCTGGCGACTGATTGCAATCAGTCCGGATGGCGGTCGTTTTGCAGCAGTGCGTGTAGAAGGCTTTGACAAAGGGAATGACGTGGCCATTTTTCGAGTGAAAGACGAAGTGATCACGCCTGAGTTTCAGTTTACTGCTGGAGGTGGCAGTTGGGATGAGTTGCATTGGGCCGCTTTTCTTCCTGACAATCGATTCGCTACGATCAGCCAAAAACACGATTTAACTTTTTGGGACCTCGAAAACAAAATAGGTCCCAAGGCGATCAAACGAGGTTCGACCGGTAGTGCGCTGAAGGCTTCGATTACCCCAGCCGGCGAACTCATGGCCTTTACTGCCGGCAACGCTGTTGCTGTACTTGATACAACAGAAGGAAAATTGGTTGGTTGCATCAAACGTGAGGAGCCTGTTTACAGCGTTGCGTTCTCACCCAAGGCTGAGATGATTGCAACACTCGGACCGTTCAAAATCACGTTGTTCGGAATGAATGATGGAAAGGAAATTAGAACCGTACCGATTAACGATAGCAATCCAGGCGCAGAGTTGTTGTGGCTAGGAAAGCACTTGCTCGTCGGGAATGTCCTTTATGATGTCGAACGCGGTGTGCCACTTTGGACCTATGAGACGCAAGCGCCCAGGGCGGTTCTAGGCGACTTTTTGTTGGCCGGCTTTGGTGGTGACAATAGTAGCAGCGTCGGATTATTTCGCATCCCTCATGAAAACGCTGTCCGAGTCGCTGAGGAAATAGATCCGGCAACTTCCTACGCCCTTCGACCGGGTGATTCGATTTCCGTTGAATACGATTTTGGCGCAACACCACCTGCCCTACAGGAAAAGATTCGCGAAGCGGTTTGTGCCAAGATCCTGGCGGTCGGGTGGAAGTTGAGCAATTCGGACGAAAACGTGTTGACCATCAAACTGGAGCAAGGCAAAAGCGAGGAGGCTGAATACTTCGAACATCGTGGCTTTGGCCCAATGTTTCATCCATTTGGAGGACGTCCCTCGGGGACTGGCGAAAAAGTGACGTACACGCCTTGGACACATACTATGACCCTCAAATCGCAAGGGAAGCAGGTCTTCAGCAATGTTTACAAGATCGGGGCACCTCAAAATTTGCGAGACGAAAAGGGAGTCACGACCCAGTCACAGGTCGATAGCTATTGCAAGCCAAGCCCGAGCTACTTTACCAATGCGGCGATCCCGCCGTATATGCTCAAGGCCGAGTATCAAGGCGGTTTGGGCAAGTCCCGGATCGACGCTTCAGGATTGAAGTAATCAGGCGAGCGGCAGGTTCAAATGTATCTAGCAGGACTATACCTAGCACGCCGCGCATGCTGGTGGCGCGATTCTTAGTTGTCGTGGGATAGGCTTCCAGCCTGTCGGTACTGCGGTTGACAGGCTGGAAGCCTATCCCTTATCAATAAACTCAAGTTTTTTGATCAAGGTCAATTAGAGAAAACGGCACTAGTGAATTGGATCGTTGATTCACTAGCTTGCGCGTCGTGCTAAGGTCGTATTATTCATGTAGTTGGTTTCGTGGGAAACCGGCGTTCACAAACCATGGTGTTGCATCCGGTTTCGCACGAAACCAGCTATGCACCTCGGTACGCCTACGGCTGACCGTTAAACGAAACCAGCTACGACTACTGCTGACCGTTACACGAAATCAACTGCAATCAGCAAGGTGCCGTATTTTCAAAGTCACGTGTGTTTTGAAAAAATTTCGTCTAGCGCTGCTCGCTCTAAATCCCGATCGATCCAAGTCAAATCGATCGCATTCGAATTCAGGTCTTCCTTAACTGATTGCATATCGATCGCATCTCGCCCGGCCTCATTGGCTCCGACTCGCAGTTGGCGGATTTCTTTTTCTACGAGATTGGCAATCCAATCCATCTTGTCAAAGACCGCTTCGCATTCGTTTGCGGAAACGTTCGCCATGAGAGGAGTCATTGCCATGGGCGTTGCAGCGATCGGCTCAATTGTTGCTGCGGAATCTTCGCTCATTGTCTCTAAAGTATTGGAGCGAACGGGCGTTGCGACCGTTTGGCCAGCTAGAAAAGTCTCGACCCGTTCGAAATTTCTCGCAATACTGGATCGAGTTGTGTCTTGCATGCCAACGTAGTCAGCCCCAGACGTTAATCTGCCCCCAACTGGAGCATACACACTAGCTCGGTCCACTCCGCCCGCATTCGAGAATGCTTCGACATTTTCAAAACCACGCGAGAAAGTGGAAAACCCCGAACCAACGATTGAGGTTACTTCGCCGCTCGTACTAAAGAGATCGTTGCCGACCGAATCGTAAAGAGCCGCGCTATCGACTCCGCCTGCATTGGAGTAAGCGAAGACGCGTTCAAAGCCTGCGACATAATTGAAGTATCCTGTCCCTGCTAAACTAGTGAATTGCGGTCGTACACTCAACGCGTCGTCGCCAACCGAATCGAACACAAAAGCTTGATCGTCACCACCTTGATCGGCATGCACAAAGATGCGATTGACTTGAGCAACATTGAACGAATAGCCAACACCTGTGAGCTCTGCCTTGTTCGGCCAAATGCTCAACCGATCATCGGTAGCTGCGTCGTAGAGATAAACTCGATCGGGGCCACCTCCGCCCTGAAATTGAATATTCTCAAAGCCCGTGGCGCGGACTGTCATTTGAGTATTCTCAAGCGTTGTTAGTCCCGGACGCAAGTCGACTTTTTCCGCCTCTTTGGAGCCTATCAGCGTGAGCGTGTCATTGTTTTGGTTCGCTTCGACGACGACACTCTTGATTGTGTTATCCAGTTGGTACGAAATCCCGGCGACATTGGCTACTAGGCCGTTGCTAAGGTCCAGTTTGATTGAGTCTGCAGCGTCCGTACCGTGGATGGTCAACGCGGAGCCTTGCTGTTGGAGCAAATTGACCAAGTGCACGTTTCGACTTGCCGTTCCTGGCAATACAAACTCAATGCTTTGACCCTGCGTCGCATTGAAATCGATCCGCCATTGGTTATTTTCGATAAGCGAATCGGACAGTGTGCCATTGGCAATCCCAGGCCGTAGGACCTGCAATGTGCCCGTCGCCTGTAAACCTGTCGCTTGTGAACCAGCGTCGACCACGACACTCATGATACCGGTGTGTTCTGCGGTGAGTTTGTATCTAGATGAACCGCTAAGGGTCTGCTCAAGCAAGTCGACCGAGCCTAGGTCAACAACTTGACTTGGGATGGAAGAGTTAGAGCCGCCACCGTTCGAGCCGCCACCGCTTCCGCTTCCGCCTCCGTTGCTGGAGCTAGCTGCAAAACTCCAGTTCAAATGATAGGAGCCAATGGAATCCAGGTCCGCTATGCCCAGGCCAACGTTTTCTCCGGCCGAAACCGCAAAGGATAGCTTCCCTTGACTGGCATGCAGTGCTATCTCTTGGCCACCCCGAAATAGTTTGAAGACAGCATCGTCCACGTATTCGCTCGCAAGCTGCACTGATACCATACCGTTTTGATTGGGTGCTAGCCGATAGACGTCTTGATCCGAGAGTGAATTGATCCAACCGTCCGTTTGCCAGGTGCTTTGAATTTGGGAATGCATGCCTGTTGCAAGAGTGTCGCCGACGGTATCAACCGGGAGCAGGCTTTCGATGGCTCGGTCCAAATCGAGCGATTGGTAGTTTTGTTTGGTGACGCTATCCCAGACGGAGTTGGCGGTCGACTTGAGATGCTCGTAGATCGATTGCGCGGAGATGTTCTGCATCCCGACCATCTCCATGGCTTCACGTACCAAGACGCTTGCGCCAGCAATGTAGGGTGCGGCCATGCTTGTGCCGCTCGCGGTTGACCAGTCGTTTGCAATCCCATCTTTGCCGTAGAAGTAGTCAGGCACTGTGCTTTCGATAGAACGACCGGGAGCGGCAATCGATCGCGCATCGCGTTGACTAAAATCGCTAAGTTGTCCGTTGGCATCGATGCTCGAAACGGGAATGACGTAAGGGCTTGCGGCCGGATAGGATAGGCCCGGTGTTTTGAATTGTTGAAACGAGTTGCCTGCGGAAGCGACGACAACAATGCCGTCTCTTTGCAGTTGAGCTAGTTCATCTTCGAGCGATCCCCAGGACGGAACCGTGTTGGAGTTCCATGTGGAGCCAAGAGAAAGATTGACGGTCGTGATTGGATTGGCAAAACTGTTGCGATGTTCATGCACCCACCTGAGCGCACTTTCTGTCCATCCCATGTCCCCTTTGCCCGCATCGTTAAAGACACGTAGAGCGACCAAGTCGACGTCGGGAGCGACGCCTAGATGGGTCCCAGCATTGGCTCCGATGATTCCTGAAACGTGAGTTCCGTGGAAACCGCCCGGCGCGTCGTCGTAGGGTCTTGCGTCGTTTTCGGCAAAGTCCCAGCCACCGACGACTTTGTAGCCAGGTCCGTAGCCTTTACCCAGGGCCACGTGATCGAACGCAATGCCGCTATCGATCACGGCAACGGTTTGCCCCTTCCCGGTCAGGCCGAATTGCGAGTGCACTTGGTTCCAACCGGTTTGCGAATGCGCTTCGGCCAAATGCTGTTCGATGGCTGGCGCTACGTTGGTATCAATCGGTTGCAAATGTGATGGATGCGAAACGAGATCGTCCGGTTGGGGTAAGTCAGCCAAAACGGATGCCGCCTGTTGGGGACCGATATCCCAGGGCATCCAAGGCATCGCCGACAGCGCCAGTCGACGCTCACACAGTTCCCACATAGGGCGAAAAGCCCACGGAGAGTTAGGGGAGGAGGCGATTTTTTTAGGAATTGGATTCATGGGATTGGGAGTCTCGATCAGGCAAAAACTCGCGTGCACTTAAGAAAACGAAACCGTCAAGCAGTTCTTTGCGGATTGGTTTAAGTTAGGTCACAGGCTGAAACGGTTTGGAAATACCGATCGAGATGCGGCGGCTCACAAACGTTGTTTGCTAGCGTAATCGTTTCAAGTCCTACAATAGGCGCTTTAGAGAAGAGTTTCCGGCTGGTCCGACATGTCTGAATTCTCTGGTCGTTTGCCGCCGAAAGAGCTACTAAGCAAGTCAAAGACGGATTCTTCGACAAGCTTCATTCGCACCAGCGGAATCAAAGCGTCACAAGGAAGTGAACGGCCTTGAGCCTGCATCAAATGGTGAGAATGGTTTCGCCGCATGGGAACTGGAAGGATGCATGGATGCAGAAACCCGGTCCCAAATGCGGCTCTTTTTGATCTTTTTTAGCCGAATAACAAAGTTGCGTCTGCAGCGGAGAAATCGAATCATGGCTCGGTTGAGTTGGGTACAACGTCTCTATTGGCGCTATCTATCGAAACCCGTCAGCGAGCGGGCTTTGTTCCTCCACGTGATCGACAACCCTTTCGCGTCGATACTCGAAATCGGTATTGGTTCGGGGGAACGCATCAAGCAAGTGTTACCGCTTTGCACGTTGCCAGATGGCTGCACTCAAATCCGCTATGTCGGAGTAGACGCATTCGAATCTGCGGGGCCAAACGTTCCGCACATGAACCTCAAAGCGGCACACCGAATGCTCGCCGAATTTGGCGTCAAAGCGCATCTCATCCCAGGCGATCCGACCAACGCCTTGGCTCGTGTTGCTCACACTGTGTTGCCAAGCGATCTGATCATTATCGATGGAACATGGGGGGCTGACACTCCTCAAGGAAGAGCCGTTGCAGATTGGCTGCCAAGACTCTGCCATTCCAACTCGACGATCTTCGCATCTTCGGTTCAGGGAGGTACTTTGCAGAAGGTAGCCTTGCCTGCCGCAGTGACCGAGCAAGCCACTGCAAACCGAGCAGCTTAATGCAGCAGCTTCATGTGTGGCCCGAAGCAGCACGGCATTCTGTGCTGCGACTTGGTAACCCGCCCACATTAGCCGTTGGGCGCTAGCCCCGGTTTTTTTGCTGGGATTTAAGTTGCCCTCCCTCCGGGAGGTTCGGGCCTTCAGACCGGGGAGGGTGAACCGGCTTGTGCAATAGCTGTTGGCACTTCACCCTCCCCTCACTACGCTCGACCCTCCCAGCGGGAGGGTGTCTAGACCGGGCTCTTTACCCTAGAAGGCTGCAAGGCTACAAAGGGTTAGGGGAGCAAAGCCGAAAAGACATGCGTAAAGACAAGGCTATCGCCTACCGGCTAATTGCGGGGAAACCATCTGACGGTGTGCCTAGAGCACTTCTTTGCAGAAAATGGCTCGATGATGGTTGCCGAGCTTCGTGCACAAAATCGTCATGTTTGTCTCGCCATTTTTCTCTGTCGCCAAAACTTTTCGGAGCGCGTTCAAATCCACTTCAAGCCCTCGGCTCTTGAGTTCCCATGTTCGCACATTGGCCGTTCTTGCGAAGCTCTTAATGCGCTTGTTGTCCAGAGGCAGAACTTCCTCGACGCTGAACCATCGAACCATTGGATGCACCGAAGTTTCGTTCGAGGTCAAATAACCGCTGCCGGAATCGATCAGTTGCCAGCCGTAACGTTTGGCAAAACTGCTGCTTAATTCCGCTGCACGGATTGATGGGTCGTAGTCCGCGACGTAATTGCTTGGAACCGTCGCTAAGTTCGATGGATTCATTGATTGGACGTCGCCGGTCAAAAACGTTTCATGAAACCAACCGTGCGATGCAGTCGTCTTGTGAGCATTCTTGTTTGAATAACTGGCAGCAAATTGCTCGGCACGCCGCGTTGATGGCGCGTTCAAATGCATACTGGCGGTGATCGAACCGGCAGGCCACCGTTCCAACCCCCAATACCATCGTTGTTGCCGAACAGAACCATCTTTAGCAAGAAACCGAACCGACTCAGGCGGACGCTCCACTCTTTGCGCCAATCCATTTAAATCAACTCGCGTGCCTGGCGCTAGCTTCAACGACATGCCTCGACAACGTCCCAGCAAACTAACAATCGTATCCCAACCTGGAGACAATCGGTCCAGGCTACTTGATCGCGTTCCATCTGCTCTACGATCCGGGTCGATATGGATGTAGCTTTCAGAATCGATCTCTGTTTGCTCTGCGGCTCGATCGAAGACGTTAATGGCAAGCCCTTGAGAACGAGCGTTATGCCGAGTCAGTTCGCAAGCGATAGGACAACGATCGACAGCTTGGACGATGAGGGCACGATTTGCGAGGGCTATGGAATCGGCTCCAGCGCCGCAACAGATATCCCAGACTCGATTTCCTGGTTGAAAATCCAGCGCGGTTTCGGCGGCCGTTTCAAAGTCACTGGACTGTTCCAGCAATTGCCTCGTCCAAAACCAAAGATGCGACTGCGCGACTTTCTTCTTAGCCAATCCCAAAAGCTCGAATTGCTCAACCAAGAGTGAAGCATGATTCGTCGGAAGGTGCGATCGAAGCCGCTTAAGCAGAGCGTCAGGCTTTGTCGTTGGCTCGGAGCTTAGTGACTGCCAGATTTTTTGAGCTTCCAAAGTGGAGAGCCAGCGGTAATCTTCGACTTCAAACATGTTCTGCACGACACTTTGAGTCGCAATTCGGAGGCTATTCGCCCTGTCGAACCCCGTCAGAGCATTTCAAACCGAAGTTGTACACATTTCCAAACAGTCGAAAAGAGATTAGTTGGCACATTCCATGTACGATCGAAACATCTTTGCAATGCCAAGTCCAGTTAGAATTTTCGGGAGGGCGAGGCTCCTGCCGAGCCATCGGTGCCACGGTTCGGCAGGAGCCTCACCCTCCCAAGTAATGAATTGGTTGGGTAAACTAGTTGAAATCATGACAACGGCACACAGAGTGTGTCTGCTACTTTGTAGCGGCTATTTCTTTTCTTGCGGCTTCAGGTACATACGTGTCACGAAGTCGGTCTTCGCATATTGGTCATGGCATGAAATGCAGGACTCAATTCGGCCTCTGGCCAATACGCGTTCTGCATTGCCGTCGACCACGCCATATTCCCAGTCTCCATGTTTTGGATCGTACCCAGCGTTCCTTTTTCTCATTACGGTGTAGAGTTCGATTTTGGAACGCTTCTCATCTGGATACTTGACTTTCACGATCGTGCTGCCGACCGGATAAGTCCCTTTGCCTGTTCGTATGATGCTGTTCGCATTTTCAGTCACATATACATCGCAGAAGCGATCGCCGTGAACCTCGGAGTCGGATTGCGGCGCAATACATAATCCAGCAGTGTTGGGAGACATCTCAAAGGGAGCTTCCGTTACTTTCTTCAATCGTTCGTACTCTCGGACGAACTGCAAAAAATTGGGGGCGCGCAGCAGCTGATCCCGAGTTCGAAAATCACTAAGTGCTTTGCGAATTTCATCCTCGCTTAGTTCTTTCTTCTCTTGAGCACTCGTGTAGGGAGTTGAAAGCAGCAGGAATACGAGGGATACAGAAATGGGTAAAGGGTGTCTCATTGAATTCATTACTTTCTCTTCGGGCAAATCTAGGGGAGGGTTGCCAAATGTTCGGAAGCCAAAGGGAGGGCGAGGCTCCTGCCGAGTTGGCGATGCAATGGCTCGGCAGGAGCCTCGCCCTCCCGTGTAATCGGTATCGCAATCCCGTGTAACGCCCTCGCGTGTAATACCATTCCGTGTATTGAAAGCGATCAATCCTCACTACCGAGGATCACTGGTACTTGAATGATCTGCCCTTGCCTTACTACGCGCAAGACAACTTGATCACCTGACTTCTTGGCCTCAATGGCGCCCAACAGGTCGTCCGAGTTCTTCAC
>CANHVO010000155.1 GCA_947463915.1 Planctomycetaceae bacterium | reverse complement strand
GGCAAACCGATCCCGCTGCCCCCTGGCTCCAGTTGGAAATCCAAAGCCGGCCTAAGGCCTGTGCGATCCGATTCGCCACCGAGAATCGAGTTGGATTCGAACACGCAACGGAACATCATTCATAACTATGGTCACGGAGGCTCTGGTGTTACCTTCTTCTGGGGCAGTGCTCAAACCGCGTATGATTTAGCCCAGCAAATGGGATCGGCCTAGCAAACATGTTTCCGTAGCGGACGATATCCCCGTCGCGGGCGATATCCCCGTCGCGGGCGATATCCCCGTCGCGGGCGATATCTCCGTCGCGGGCGATATCTCCGTCGCGGGCGATATCTCCGTCGCGGGCGATATCTCCGTAGCGAAAGTCGTCAAGACTTTCGGTATTTGATCGGTATTTGCACGAGGCCGAAACTCTTGACGAGTTTCGCTACCGGTGTCCTCAGCTTTCGCTACCGGCGTCCTCTGCTTCCGCTAACGGCGTCCTCCGCGTCCCCTACAAGACTCTATCAGTTCGGTAAATCAGTTTTTTTGATGTTCTCGTTTGCGATTCGTTGAACAGTCAGCCTGAGGGCGTACTGTCAAAGAAGCAAAGTACGCGTTCGGCTGACTGTTAACCGACTAAATCCACAAGCCCTCACGTTTCGGGTTATGATTGGTATTCCAGGCCGGCCTATTGCATTCTGCATTGGCTTGGTCTAAACCTGGATGTAGTTCTTTTCAGCACTTCTAACACAGCTATCCCCATGAATAATACTGCTTCGTCTGGTGCCGCGACCGCCCCTTCTTTAACGGACCACGACGTACAGGCAATCGACAAGTTGCGAACAGCCTATTCTCAGTTCGCAGCCGAGCTCGGCAAAGTCATTGTTGGCCAAAAGGCGGTCATAGAACAACTCGCGATTTGCTTGTTCGCTCGCCGACACGCCTTGCTGATGGGGGTGCCTGGTCTGGCGAAGACGTTGCTGGTTAGCAAAATTGCGGAAACCATGTCGCTGGGCTTTAGTCGCATTCAGTTTACGCCCGACTTGATGCCCATGGATATCACTGGAACCGACATCTTGCAGGAGACACAAGATGGTCGCCGCGAGTTTCAATTCATCCAGGGCCCCATCTTCTCGAACATTATTTTGGCCGACGAAATCAATCGTGCCCCCCCAAAGACACAAGCGGCTCTCTTGGAAGCGATGCAAGAACAACGGGTCACGGTTCTTGGCAAGTCGTTTGAGCTTACGTCTCCCTTCATGGTCCTTGCGACGCAAAACCCAGTCGAACAAGAAGGTACGTATCCGCTACCGGAAGCTCAGCTTGACCGGTTCATGTTTTTGGTGGAACTGGATTATCCGAACGAAGAAGAAGAAATCCAAATCGCTCGCACAACCACTGGCGACGATCACGTCAAACTTAATCAGCTCATGGGCGCCGAAGAAATCATCGCCCATCAGCGATTGGTTCGACGACTTCCAGTGCCGGATCACATCTACAATTATGCAGCTCGACTTGTTCGCAAGACACGACCTCAGGGCGAAACCGCACCTGCTTGGTTGCGACCTTATGTTAGTTGGGGGGCTGGTCCGCGTGCTGTCCAGAATTTGATCTTGGGTGCAAAGAGCCGGGCCGCACTCTTGGGTAGCTACATGGTTCGCATGGAAGACATCCAAGCGGTGGCCAAGCCAGTTCTAACGCACCGAATCATCACGACGTTTGCTGCCCAAGCCGAAGGCATGTCCGCCAAGCAAATCGTGCAACGTTTGGTCGAGGAAATGGAATAGGCCGAACGCTTCACATATGCTTCCAACCGCACGTTCGTTTCTCGATCCCAAAATCCTATCGCGACTTGCTGCCGTGCCGCTCATGTCGCGACACGCCATGCAAGGCAACATCTCCGGCAGGCACTCGTCACCGCACCGCGGTTCGAGCGTCGAGTTCGCTGAGTATCGAAAGTACGTACCCGGCGACGACTTGAGACGTCTCGACTGGCGTGCCTTTGGGCGAACCGATCGATACTACGTCAAGGAGTTTGAGGCCGATACCAATCTGCGATGCTGCGTCGTGGTCGATACTAGTGGATCGATGGCTTATGCTTCCAAAGGTCATACCTCGAAGATCGAATACGCCAGGCAAATCGCAGCTTCAATGTCGTACTTGGCGGCCCAACAAGGGGACGCGGTCGGGTTGGCGTGCGTTGCCGAAAAGATTGTTCAGAACATTCCGCCTCGCCGCTCGGCTGCCCATTTGAAGGTCATTCTCGATACGCTTGAAAATGCCAAGCCGTCTGGAGACACGCAGTTGCCTGCCATCCTGGACGAAATTGCAGAAACGATTCGCCAACGTGCTCTGGTAATCATTATCTCCGACTTCTTCGTCGACCCTGCGATCCTGAAGGGCTGTTTCGAGCACCTGCGATTTCGCAAACACGATGTGGCTGCGTTTCATTTGCTTGATCCGCTTGAAATGGAGTTTACGTTCCAGCGTCCTGTTCGCTTTACGGACATGGAGGGTGGCCAACCGTTGTTTGTCGAACCGACCGAAATAGCGGACCGATACCATCGAGCGCTCAAGACTTATCTAACCGATTTGCAACGAATCGTGCTTGAGACGGCTGTTGACTACCATCGGGTCATCACGAGTGAGGCTTATGAGCATCCGATGATGCGGTTCCTTGTTGGCCGAACGCGTGGGCGGGGTGTTCGATGAATTTCATTCAGCCTTGGATGCTGCTGGCTCTGCCGCTAGTTGCCGTTCCGATCATCATTCACTTGGTCAACCAAAGACGCTTCCAAACGGTTCCTTGGGCGGCCATGATGTTCTTGATGCAAGCCAGTCGCATGTCGGCCGGTTACACCAAGCTTCGGCAATGGCTCATTCTGCTGATGCGTGCCCTGGCTGTCGCTTGCCTGATCTTTTTCACGTCAAGGCCTTTGGCTAGCGGCTTAATAGGATTGCTTGGTAGCCGATCGAGCGAAGTGGCCATCGTACTATTGGATCGTTCGCCAAGCATGCAAGAAACGCAAGCAGGCAGCGGTGCGACCAAGTTGCAAGGGGCGTTGCAGCAACTGTCCGGCACTCTCAAAACCCTCGGTGTGCAACGGGTTGTCGTGTTTGATACTGCCAGCGAAAAGCCGATCGAATTTGAATCGCCCGGGGCCATGGTTTCCGACCCATCGCTGGTTGCCAATGGCTTAACGAGCGATATCCCGGGCATGTTGGAGCGGGCCTTGCTTTATGTCAAGAACAATCGAACCGGTAACGTCAACGTTTGGATATGCTCCGACATGCGAGAGAGCGATTGGCGCAGCCGCGATGGTAGATGGGCCGCGGACCGCGAAGGGTTCATCAGCCTGCCGCAAGAAGTCCGCTTTCAAGTCTTGGACCTCGGAGCTGCTTCTGCTGAAAATCGATCGATACGCATTTTGTCGGCCAAGCGTGTGAAGGGACCTCAGGGGGTAGAGCTATCGCTTAGTTTTCGCATCGAACGAACGCTCGGCTCCGGGGCACCTACTGCGTTGCAAATCCCGGTCGAAATCGAAGTCGGTGGCGCACGATCGGTGGTCAATGTCGACTTGCAATCGGAGTCTGCGGAAGTCAACGACTATCGAATCGCACTTTCTTCGGAAAACGACAACGCTGGCCTAGATAAAGGTTGGGGCTTGGTCCGTTGTCCAGGCGACACCAATCCCGCCGACAACACCAGCTACTTTGTTTACGAAAAACCGGCCGCTCGGCATACCGTCATCGTGAGCGACAATCCTCGTGTGATCGAAGCCATTGAGCTGTGCACGAACATCTCGCCTGAGCAAGCCATCGAATGCGAAACCGAAACAGTCGCTTCCTCGCAACTCGACTCCATCGATTGGAACGCGGTCGCCTTGGTCGTTTGGCATGAGCAATTGCCGGAGGGACGTTCGCTCGAGTTGTTGACCCAGTTCATTGCCCAGGGAGGACAAGTGTTGCTGTTCCCTCCCGAAACGCCAAACGATACGGCTGCGTTGGGGATTCAATGGACAGGCTGGCAAACCTTGGATTCGAAAGCCAAACCGGATGCCGAGAGCGCTGAGGGTGATGCAACGCTTGCCAAAGTTCTGCAGTGGCGCAACGATTCCGAGTTGTTAGGCAATACGCTCAACGGAGCCCCGCTGCCCGTTGGCCAGCTCGGCATCAAACGCATTTGCAAGCTGCAAGCGGAGGGGACGGTGTTGGCGGCCATGAGCGACGAGTTGCCATTGCTGATGCGAATCGACGCAGCCGGCTCGGCCAAGAACGGTGTGTACGTTTGCACAACGACCCCATCGATGCGGGACTCGACGTTGGCGTCGGATGGCATCGTGATGTACATCGCAATTCAACGGGTTTTGGCCGCCGGCTCGGAACGGATAGGCTCGACGCGAATGGTGACCGTTGGCCAACCAGTCAGTACGCTGCTGGATGCGGCCTCGCAAGCTGCGGGTGACTCGACTGTTTTGACGAACCAATACGCTCAGAACACGGGTGTTTACCGAACCAGCGATCTTCTGATTGCACAGAACAGGCTTGGGGACGAAGACAGTGGCAAGCTGGTATCCGCGGAAACGCTTTCGAGCTTATTCGGGGCATTGAACTGGTCACGCATCGAGGTTGGGGCTTCGGCAAAAAGTTTGGTGCAAGAGATTTGGCGGTGGTTCCTCATCATCATGTTGGTAGCGATGGTTGTCGAAGCGATGCTCTGCATGCCCAAGCGACGCGTCGTTCCAATGACGAAGGTCAATTAGCCGTTGGGCGCTAGCCCCGGTTTGTTTTTCAGGGATTTAATGTCACCCTCCCTTTATAGTCACCCTCCCTCGGGGAGGGGCGAGCCTTCGGCCCGGGGAGGGTGAACTGACTTGTGCAATCGTTGTCGGCACTTCACCCTCCCCTCGCTACGCTCGACCCTCCCAGCGGGAGGGTGTCTAGATCGGTCTCTCTCCCCTACAAGTCTACAGGGGGCACCAGCCTTGTCCTTACGGCAACACAGGGAAGCATTTTGTAGCGAAACTCGTCAAGAGTTTCGGTCGTATCGTCGATGCAGCCGAAAGTCTTGACGTCTTTCGCTACACAAGTGCCCGGTATTTGCCGCGAAAAATGCTTCAAAACGTTCCCTTTTAGGAACTGCTCAAATACCGGCTACTTTCTGATATCCTTTCAGGATGAAAAAGCTGTTATCCATTTCACTTAACGATGTGTGCCGACGTGCTTAGCTCGCTTACCCCTCGAATAAACGTAGTTCTTTATCAGCCGGAGATTCCGCAGAACACAGGCAACATCGGTCGCACGTGTGTGGCGCTGAATGCCAAACTCTGGATCGTACGGCCGACGGGATTTCGGTTAGACGACAAGCAACTGCAGCGAGCCGGATTGGACTATTGGCAGCATCTGAATTGGGAAGCAGTCGATTCTTGGAGCCATTTAGTTCCGATGATGCCGATCGATCGCACATGGTTCTTTACCAAATTTGCGACCAAGTCTTATACGGAAGCCGTCTTTCAATTAGGGGACTGGCTCGTCTTTGGAAGCGAGTCCAGCGGCTTACCCGATTCCATCCGAGAGCAACATGCAACGCAGTGCCTCGCTCTACCGATGATAGGCCCCGTACGCAGCCTGAATCTATCGGTAGCTGTCGGAGTTGGGCTATTCGAAGCACACCGGCAATTGTCTTAGGTGAAACCAATGTCGCTCGTCGCTCCGCGACGATTGCGTGCAGCGAAAGTCGTCGAGACTTTCGGATGGATTGCATAAACCAACGAAACTCTTGACGAGTTTCGCTACTGCCGCGCGCCTAAGTACGCCTACGGCTGACGGTTAAACGAGAGCTGACTGTTAAACGAGAGCTGACTGTTAAACGAGAGCTGACGGTTAAACGACTAGATGGAACCACCAAGTGATTGGTGGTCGATTCAACTTTCACGGTTTCTTGACCTTGGTCGCTTTGGTTAAGACTCGATCCAATGTCGAGGCAAAGGCGCCGCGATCCTTTGGGCTATAAGGGGCTGGGCCGGAAAATTCCATGCCAGCCCCGCGGGCTGCGTCAAAGAGATCGCGTGCGGCCAGTCTTCCCTTTACGTTGTGGTCATCGTACTGCTCGCCGCGCGGGTCGATGACATAGACTTGCTTGTCGACGAGCTGAGCCGCCAAAGGGATATCGGCGGTTATTGCCAAGTCGCCTGGTTCGGCGTGATCCACGATGTATTTGTCCGCAACGTTCGCTCCTTCTGGAACGGCAATACTGGTAAACAGCGAGCCTGGAGGAACCCACATCGATTGATTGGCAACGAGAACGACTGGCAAATTCAATCGGGTCGCCGCTTTGAAAATCAATTCCTTGACTTCACGCGGGGCTGCATCGGCGTCAATCCATATCTTCATGATTCGCAACCTTTCAAGAGCACGACTTCCTAAGTCTTTTGGGGAAATGAGCAAATTAGCCGAACGGCGTTAGCCGCGGTTTGTTTTGCAGGGATTTAAAGTCACCCTCTCATTAAAGTCACGCTCCCTCGGGGAGGGTCGGGCCTTCGGCCCGGGGAGGGTGAACTGATTTGCGCGATGCTAGCTGGCACTTCACCCTCCCCTCGCTACGCTCGCCCCTCCCAGCGGGAGGGTGGCTAAACCGATTTCGCTTGGTTTCGCCGATGGCAGCGTGACAGGCTGGATCGTCCTGCGCTAAGTAGGCTTCGGTTTCAACGATGATTGCCTTGAGTGTTTCGCCGCCCAAAACCCGAATAAACCAACATCCGATGAGTTCTTTTGCCAAACGAAGTGTGGGTTGCTGAAAGAATTGGGGGCCCAGTTTCGGCATTCTTGCGAAGGGAATCAGAGAAAAATGAACGGTTTGATTTCGAGAAATACAGAAGGGTGTACAATTGAACGAATGGAATCGATGACGCAGCTAACACATGTCGGAAACAGGGAGGGAACCCCCGCGGCTGGAGCCAGCTTAGGCAAACCAGGTCTTGTCTACCATTGCGTATGCGGTACCGAATTTCGCGTGGACCCAACCGTTGGCGGCGAATGCCCAGACTGCAAACGCATTGTACAGTCCGAAGCCATTCAGCATGCCATGAACGCGACGGTTTCCATCACCAATTTCCAAAACGATGAGGAGATCCATCATTTTGAATTGGAGGAAAGCGAAAACCTCGTCAATCGCCTTTACGGGCACTTTCGAATCGATCGCAAGTTAGGGTCTGGCGGCATGGGGGCTGTCTACCGAGCCTTGGACACGTCGTTGCAACGCTACGTCGCAGTCAAGATCATGCGAAACGCAAACCATTGCGTCGATTCTCGAGTTGCCATGATGCTGCGGGAGGCGGTCGCCCAAGCCAGATTGAATCATCCCAATGTCGTTACGATCTATTACGTCGGTCGCCAAGGTGAAGAGCCATTTTTGGCGATGGAGCTTTTGACGGGGCCGACGCTTTCCGAAAAACTCGCCACCGATGGAGTGATTCCTTACGCAGACGCGATTCGTTATGCCATCCAAGTCGCTTCGGCCCTTCGGCACGCGGCCCAGTTTGGCATCGTGCACGCCGACATCAAGCCCGCAAACTTATTGATGGCTGGCGGGGGTCGAATCAAGCTTTCGGATTTTGGACTTTCTCGAATTCAAAACGACCCGGGGCAGCCGACCACGGTTTCAGGAACACCTGCTTACGTCGCGCCCGAACTGATCCAAGGCAGTCCCATCAGCATTCAGTCCGACATGTATGCGCTGGGCATTACGCTGTTTGAGTTGGTCTTCGGCCGACTGCCATTTGAATTGACGGGAACCACGGTTCGCGAACGCATCGAGACGCATTTGACTGCTGAAGTTACGTTTCCGCCCGTTTGGCCGAATGCGATCCCTCGCGAGTTTGCGGCACTTATTTCCAGGTTGCTTTCGAAAGACCCAAAAAACCGATTCGCAACTTATGACGAGCTCCTGGCTGAATTGAGAGCGATCGAGCCTGTCGCAACCACGACCGCTGGTGTCGCCTTGCGAGCTGTCGCTTACACGATTGACCAGCTGTTTTTGCTGGTCTTTATTGCCCCATTTGCCTTTGCAATCATTCTTTTGAATTGGACCGAGGTTCCTCAGCTCAGTGCGTATCGATGGGCTACTCCGATCATCGCGTTTTTCTCGCTGATTGTGCCTGCGATTTACCTTGCCATGATGTATCGCGGCTGGCGATCGATTGGCCGTTACTTGTTTCAATTGCGTATTGTTGAGGAAAACGGGTTGCCGCCGCGCCGTGAGCAGCTTGTGACTCGTGAAGTGCTTCGCAATGCATTTGCTTGGTTTTCACCGCTCGCTTTTTACGTAGACTCTAGCAACCCGATTTTGAGTCGAATCTTCGAAGTTGCCTTGGTTTCGTTTTTGGGTATCGACTCCGCCATGATTCTCCTGCTAAAAGGACGCAAATCGCTGCATGATTACTTGTGCAACTCGCGAGTGGCGTTGGCTGTGGATCGGGAAAAGGAATCGAAATAGGCGATGCAAAAAGTTGAAGTGAACCTCGAAGAGCGGTCTTATCCGATCTTCATTGGCACCCGTACTCTCGATCAGATCGCTGTCGGTTTAACAGCCTTCATCCCAAGCTGGTCGCACTCCATCCTCATCTGCGACGCCAATGTCGAATCGACGTTAGGAAGAGCTGCCGAATCGGCATTTCGTCAAGTCGGCAAACGCACCTCCATGCTGATTGTTCCTAGCGGCGAGGAAAACAAATCGATCGCAAATCTATCGCAACTTTGGAGTCGGATGCTTGAGGAAAAGACGGATCGCAAAAGTGTGGTTGTGGCCATCGGAGGCGGCGTGGTCGGTGACTTAGCGGGCTTTGCGGCTGCGTCCTTTATGCGAGGGCTTCGCTTCGTCCAAGTGCCAACGACACTCTTAGCGATGGTCGATAGCAGCGTTGGAGGCAAGACAGGTATCAATCTACCGACCGCCAAAAACATGATCGGTGCGTTCTGGCAACCTCACGCCGTATGGATCGATTCGGCCACGCTCGACTCGCTGCCGGATCGCGAGTTTCGCAGTGGACTTGCGGAGGTGGTCAAGTACGGAGTGATACTCGACGAGTCTTTTTTCGAATACCTAGAGCAAAATGCGGATGCGATTTTGGCGAGAAGCCCTGAGCATATCGAAACAATCGTGCGCCGCTCCTGCGAACTCAAAGCGCAGGTCGTGTCGCAGGATGAGCGAGAGACGACGGGGCTTCGCGCGGTTCTCAACTATGGTCACACGTTTGGGCATGCGATCGAGGCCAAGACCGCGTACGGTCGCTTCTTGCATGGCGAAGCGATTTCGATTGGAATGACGATGGCTGGTCAGTTGGCGTTGAGGCTTGAGCTTTGGCCCAAGGAGTGTTTGAAGAGACAGACGGCGTTGCTAGTCAAATTGGGGCTTCCCACGGGGATCAAGGAACTGCCACCTGAAGTTGCCCCTGAGCAGTTGATCGACGCGATGCAGTCCGACAAAAAGACGGAGCACGGCAAGCTCAACTTCATTTTGCCGACGCGAATGGGAAACGTCAGGACCGTTTCCAATTGCGAATACCACGACATCCTAGGCGCGATTTTGGGCAACGCAACGTAGTAGGGTAAGGTGTAAGGTGTTGGTTGTTAGCGTTCAATTAGCCATTGGGCGTTAGCCCCGGTTCCGTTTCACTTTGTAGAGGAAATGCATTTGGCCGTGAAACGTCGAGCAGGCCGTGACACGGCTCGAGGGCCACAATAACGGTTTTTGAACCGTAAAAACGGTGTTCGTGAGCCGTGATTACCGTGTTGTTGAGCCGTGATAACGGCGGCACGGAGCAATACAGCCGGCTCGGCAGCGATTCCACGCTTACCGCTACGCGAACCGAGCTAGTTAACTGGCCAAGAAAGTTTCAATTATTCGGAGAATTTTTAGACAAATCCAGCTCGTTGCGGATTCTAAATCCCTATGGGAGACGTGTTGACCGAAGCAGAAGTAGTTGAGAGCGTGAAGGCTTTTCATGAGCTACTTCGTCGCGTCATCGCAGCCAAAATTCCGATTTGTTTAGCATTTGGGACTGGGAGCAACTCGGTTCACGCAATGGACTTGATTTCCGATCGATTCGAGAGTCATGTTGTAAATCATGGAACGATCGAAAGCTATTTAGCGGATAAGCAATTACCAAGTGCATATCGCGTCGCACTGGAACAGTGGCTTCTAGGAGCGCACACAGAGGCGATGGATCGACTCGTCTCTGGTGCCGAAGGACAGCGTTACTTCAAGAACTCAGTTGGTTTTGTGCTCTTGCAAGCTTCTCTCATCCTCGGATTTTTATTCGTCGGGATGATTGCGATATGTTTGTGGCTTCTACCAAAAATGGAGGCTCTTCAGTCTGAGTCTTTCACCGAGCCGGGGATAGGCCTAACCCTATTGGCCGCTTTGGCAAAGACATTGCCGTATTGGAGTTTCTTGATCCTTGGTTTCGCCATTATGTCTTTCTTCTTTCGTCGAGCCATTTCAGAACAGGTGTTGGCTCGTGTAGCACCTATGCGAGAGGAGTCCTTTGCCCTGTCCGAATTCCAAAGCTTGTTTTCTCGCCCTGCTCGGTTCCAATGGTTGGTCAGTTGTGTGGTCGTCCTTTGCGGATTTTTTGTTTTGCTACAAGCTCTGAGCGTGGTTGGAGTGACCGTTGAGCTTCTAACGCAACTGGTGGCTTCGTGATGCAAAACTCACAGAGACAACGCTTGGACGTAGCTCAACCACCGCTTCTCTATCTGCAGCGTATCGACAAAGCTCTAGCGTATCGCGGCGAAATCACAGAACTGTTGAATGCAATTCGGCTGGCGCCCGAGTCGAGGGGGTTTCGGTCTGAAATCGATTCCTTTTTGTTGGCGATTCAGAGTGACTTGGATGCGAAGGACTTTGTGAAGGAGGGTGCATTTGCTGCGTGGCTTGCCGCGATCCTCGAGTGGGAGCAGGGCCCTAGGCAGCGAAGCCAACAAATCTCACAATTGGCAACTTCGATCTCCCGGAACGCGGACATTCGCTGGACTCGATCGCTCACCCTCACTTACCTGGGCACGCTCCTGTTCGCGGTGTTCGCAACTTTTGTATTCTTGTGCGGGACGGTGATTCCCGTTTTCGGAGAGTTGTTCAAGGATTTCGGTCTGAAACTACCTCTTCCGACCCGAATCGTACTGTGGTTTGGGTCGACGATCGGCCCACATGCGAAAGAGATATTCCTGATCGCCATCGCAAGCTTCATTATGTACCGACTTGGTAAGCGAATCTCGAGACGGTTATCACAAGATCGATTCATCGCTTCTTTCGCACAGCGATTTTCCAGGGGGAGCACATCGCGCGTCGTTGCCATGAGCCGTTGCTTGATCTCCTTGGCAACTCTAATAAAAATTGGTGCTCCATTGCGTGAAGCGTTGATCATCGCCGGCCGAGCTAGCCAGAGCGAAGTCTTGGTACAACAAGCTGTCCGCGTTTCGAACGAATTGGAATCGCTTACGATCGAGCAATGTCCATCCGCAAAGGCATTCCCACCGATTGTGGTCGATTCGCTACGGGACAATGGATTGACGCAGGGAAACCCAGAAATCACGGCCGACTTGTTGCGAGAGCTAGGTATTATTTACAGTGAGAGAGCACGCCATCGTCACGAGTGGATACTAAGGTTCTTACTGCCACTTTTTCTTGTCTTGATTGGGGGCCTCGTTACGTTTGTGATTTTTGCTTTGTTTCTTCCTTTGACGTCCCTTATCACTTCATTGAGTTAGCGAGACAGTCAAATGCATCCTGATTCACCGAAATCAATCTCGTGGTTTTCGAGCTGGACATTAACGCCAACATTGATGTCGGAAGATCCCATCGCCGTTCGACATTCGCTGATACGACTTTTGGCTGCAGCCGACCGAAACTCGCTCGATTCACATAGAGCTGTTGAGCTGTTTGCGCAGGAGCACTGGGGGCTCCATCAATACCGACTTCGACAGCTTTTGGGAGCTGCGATTGAGAAAACGCCAATAGCAGTCGCGTTAGAAAAACACCCGAGGCTATTGGGCGACCAAGCCATGCTGGCAATTCGACTTGGTCACTCGACCGGAAGCCTTCCGGCTGTCTGGGACGATTTGACTCAGTGGGAGCGCCCCATTAATACTGAAACGACCAATGTATGGCGGAACGGGAAAGCCTACTGGATCGCGGTTGCGATTGCGACGATGATCATTTCCCTTTTCATCGCGCCTAACTTTAAAGTCTTGATTGCAGAATTCGAATTAACGAACTACACGCATTCGTTTGTCGTTCAGCATTTAGACCTGTTTATTTATCTTGGAATATTGGGAGGGTTTGTTTTTGCAACAGGTTGGACCGCGTGGCGTATTCTGACGTGGCACCCAAAGAGTTGGCTGCGTCGCCTCGCCTCAAGAATCAGCGGCGAAGAGGGTAAATCGGAAACAGGAATCTGGCACCTGATCGCGATGAATCTAGCCTCAGGGATCCCAGCAAAATCAACGATCGAGCACTTAGCTCATCTGCACCAAGACAACCGAATGAAACGAAAGCTTTGTATTGCGAGCGATGCGATTTCGAATGGGACCGAAGTTTGGCAAAGCTTAGTGAATGCCAAACTGCTCCATTCCATAGAGCGAGATGCGATCGTCGCATCGGAGCTGCCCGATGTTCAAGCGTGGACGATGAGGCACCTTGCATTGAGGCGGCGAGAGAATCTCCATTTTCGCTCCTTGCGGCGCAAAATGTGGTCTCAACCCATTGTCACATTGCTATTCGGATCGTTTGTTCTGATGATCGCTTATGCTGTGTTTACAGTTTTATCGCAAATGGTACTCGTATTGGCAGAAAGTCACGGCTAATCATGTGTCACCGCGGATTTACGAAGCTTGAAATGTTGGTTTCGGCAACGCTGCTGACCACGATGATTGCGATTGCGACCCCTCTTTTTTCTCAGCTCAATCAAGTTTGGCATTCGACGCGGTTGTTTCAACTGGCTTCACAAGAGTTGATGAACCAGATGGATGGGATCATGCAACTTTCGAGCGATGAGTGCCGAACAGCCTTGATCGATTTGAAGGTTTCTCAGGAGCTTCGCGCAGTCATCCCCGACGCACGACTCACAGGAAAAATGGAGTCGTCCTCGGATGGCCAGCGGGTCGTACTTTCCCTTCATTTACCGACATCCGTGCGAACAGAACCGATCGTGTTAGTAGGATGGCTACATGGAGGAGTACCTCAATGAAACGCAGCGGTTCCACTTTGATCGAGATGGCGATTTCGCTTCCGATTTTTTCGATGTTGATGGTGCTGGCTGTCGGAGGCGTGCAGCAAATGATGCGAATCTCGCGTCTCGCCAAAGAGCGAGGGCAAGTGGCCTACACGTTGGCCAAACTCGAACAGAGGATGCGAATGGACGTCCATCAATCTGAATCCGCCTCGGTTCAGCAGGATGAAAAGACAGGGCTGTTGTCGCTTTGTCTCATACAACCAGACGAAAGTCGGATTGCTTACCAATGTCAATCCAACCGGATCGACCGTCAGCAGACGGACTCGAATGGAAAGTCCCGCGTTGATTCCTTTTCCTTGTTCAGTGAGAACAAGGTGCTGTTTCGAGTCGATGAAAATCGAAGTGTCTTCGTTTCGATTCATCGTGTGCATCGGGACCATGCTAGTGCCGATCGATTGGAGTTATTGGTCCGATCGATAATTGGGCGACCGCATTTGGCTGCTTCTATGACCTCAGGAGGGGCGAATGAATAAACGGACGCCCAAGCGAGGCGGAACCATGTTGGTCGCCGTGCTTGCCTGCTTGAGTCTCGTCTTGGCGTTAACACTCGCTGCATTGCAAACCGCATTGCGGATGCGACGCGAGGTGCTCAAACAGCACTTGTTATCCCAGACTGCCTTGCTGTGTGAAAACGGATTAGCTCGCGCTGCCGTTCGACATCGAAACGCGGATTATTCAGGTGAAACTTGGAAGCCAGCGATGCCCGAACTCTCCGGTAAGCAAGCGGAAGTAAGTATCGTTTTCGTCGAACGTGGACCAACTGGCGACAAGGTACAAATTACAGCAATCATTGAAGATATTCAGGTAGGCCGAAATCGCGTTTGCCGTTCACTGACAACGACTCTCGTTAACAAATCATCGACTGAATTCATTCCAGGAGAAAACCCATGAAGAAAACATATATTCGTTATCGAGCTTTTACGCTTGTCGAACTGCTAGTGGTCATTGCCATCATCGGCATTTTGGTTGGCTTGTTATTGCCGGCAGTGCAAGCAGCCCGTGAAGCCGCTCGACGCTGTCAGTGCTCGAACAATGTCAGTCAATTGATCCTGGCGGTCCACAATCATGAGTTTAGCTTTGAGCGTTTCCCAGCAGGCACAATCAACCCTACAGGCCCCATCCGAAACGAACCTATCGGGCAACATATCAGTTGGGTCGTGCAGATTTTGCCATACATGGAACAGCGAGCTACCTTCACCGGTGTCAATCAAGCGTTGGGCGCCTATGCGGTAGAAAACTCGCGAGCGAGGAGCCAATCGATCCCTCCTGTGTATTGCCCGAGCCAATCGTTTGCCTTGATCGATAACGTAGCGCCGACAACCTACGCGGGCTGTCATCACGATGTCGAAGCACCGATCGATGCCGACAACAATGGCGTCTTTTTCTTGAACAGTCGGGTTCGGTTTGATGACATCGAAGACGGTTCGAGCAATACGATTTTCATCGGAGAAGTTGCGGATCCAGATGTGCTTGGATGGATTTCCGGAACTCGGGCCACGCTTCGAAACACCGGATCCATCCAAGGCAAATTCAGCGGTCGAAACGGAGCGCTGCCGGTCACGAAGGAGGAGGATATCCTTCTCGTTGGTGGATTCGGTAGCTTTCATACGGGCGGAGCCAATTTTGCTTACGGTGACGGTTCCATCCGATTTTTATCGGCGAACATATCACCGGTTCTTTTTCAAAAGCTCGGCCATCGACGCGACGGACAGATGTTGGATTTAGGGAATAGTGATTTTTGATATTTGCTGTAGAGGTTTGGATCGCATTTGGCATGAATTGCGGAGCGGTGGTAGATCGTGAATGAACCGAGGATCGGTGGGATTGAACTGCGGAGCAGTGGCAGTTGATAGCCACGGATAAAATCCTCATCTTTACCCACATCCTTTTGATCTTGCTCCCCTCGCCCCTTTTAGGCAACGCTGTGAAGGATTTTAGGCGGCCGCTGCTAACTCAATTTCTTTGAGTTTTCGTCGTTGTTGT
>CANHVO010000154.1 GCA_947463915.1 Planctomycetaceae bacterium | reverse complement strand
GGCCAACAGCTCACGAATCTCAGACCCATCCTTGGTCACGAATGCTTTACACTTGTCCCGTTGTACAATATCCATTGTTCGCCCAGTTAAGATCTCAATGAGTGGGAATTGGACCGCCCGTTGCGGTTTATTACGCCTTTTCTCACGTCAGACCCAGTGTATTGACGTAGAACCAATCCGCTTTTCTAGAGATTCGACCATCAATTGGACGGCTATTCAAGATGTCGTCATGTTCACGGCTTGGTTCGTCTTGGTTTCAGATACAAACGTTATTGGGGGCTGTAAAATTGTCGTCAATAATGTTTCCTGTGTTCCTAGTCTCTTGCGGCTCGAAGATTAACACTTCAGCCTCGCGATTAGCAACAGTCCGATGCTCGACGCCTCGCGGAACGACGAGGAACTCACCTGTTTTTAGTTCAACCGAATGATCGCGAAACTCAACGACCATCGCTCCCCGCCACACAAGGAACATCTCATCCTCGTTCGCGTGAACGTGCCAGGGAAACTCTCCGCAAAACTTAACGAGCTTCACTTCTTGGCCGTTGAGGGATGCCACGACTTTCGGCCGCCAATGCTCATTGATCAATGCGAACTTCTCGGTTAAGGATGTTTTAGCCATCGAGTACTAAACCAATCTAGGGACGAACGCCTGTGGGCACCGATATCGCCGGAGACCACGTTTCAAAAAGTCAGGAAAGCACCGGTGGCGACTTCGGTGCAAAACTTTGTTCCCACATGCTTGATTCCATCACGTGGCTCATCGAACAGCCGTCAGAGGACTTCATAGTCGACACGCACTACTGGGCCGGCGGTGGTGATTTTCGATTTGAATCCGGCTTGGCCTCCGGCTTGGCCTCCGGCTCCAGTGCATGTGTTTGTTGGGATTTGGTTGACGTAACCAGCCAGTTTACGCACCGGCGGCGGCTCCGTTGCAGTACGCCCAACATGGGCGTGATCCTGTGGGGTGGAAGTCCCCTGTGCTTAGTTCCGGAAACTTTCGCTAGGAAATCAGTATACCAAATGATTATCCCATGAAAGCACCAGTACGAGGTGAAGGCAACTGCGGTTCGGGTGACCGACCGTGGGAAGGAAGCCTGCGAGGATGTGCGTAAACGCTGGGTTTGTTCCTTGGCTACCAATTTACGGGATATAGCGGTCACTTCGATGTCAGCTCCAAGAACGTCGCTAAGTTCAAGCAGCGGGTCCTCTATGAGATCTGGAGCAAGACTCACTCCTAGGAATTGAACCGCCCGGTGCGGACCCGCATGCCGGGTGGTGTGGGAGCGGCACCGGAGCAATCCGGGCCCCTATCCCGATTCGAGATAAACGCGACCGGCTTACGCCGGTGTACCAGCCAGGGGGCAAGGTCACTCTCGGCAAGAGTGACCCACTTTGTCAATAAGCCTCCGGCTAAGGCTTGACGCTAAAGTTAGCGCGTGCTAAATTTTGTTTAGCGCAGGGTAAACATTTAGCTGCCATGGCGAGCGGCGGGTTTCGATGTACCTAGCACGACGCGCAAACTAGTGGATTGGATAGCAGATTCACTAGTTTGCGCGTCGTGCTATGAGGAGGTTCCGATGAATTGGCTCTTGAAAAAAGGGTTTACCCTCGTTGAGTTGTTGGTCGTCATTTCGATCATTGGGATTTTGACATCTCTGCTGTTGCCTGCTGTTCAAGCTGCACGCGAAGCGGTTCGTCGGATGAGCTGTCAGAATAACTTGAAACAACTTGGGCTCGCGATCTCCAATTACGAGTCCGCTGTCAAGATGATTCCGCCTGCGTACATTACCAATACGCGGTTGGATGGAGATTTTTATGGTGTCGCATCCGCAGACGAACATCGCAATTCGACGCCAGGCTGGGCTTGGGGGACGTTTTTGCTCCCCTACATGGAGCAAGGCGCTTTGTACCAGAGTTTTGATCTCAACGAGCCATGCTGGTCACCTAAAAATGCAAACGTCGTTCAATCGAAAGTTTCCGTCTTTTTGTGTCCGTCAGCTTCGGGGGGTAGCGAAGGTTTTTATGTCGAGAAGGCAACGGATCATCGGCATGGGACACCCATTTTGCTCAGCAATGGAAATCGCATACGTTTCTCACATAGCCACTACGTCACCAACGCCGGAATCCATCAGCCTTGGGGACGTGAGACTCCTTATTGTTACGACTACGAACAAGGGGAGCCGATCGCTGTCAACGATGGCAAACCCGCATTTCTCGACGGCCCCTTTTTCCCAAACTCGCGTATGCCATTGCGTCGTATTAACGATGGTTTGACCAACACCATCTTTATTGGCGAGCATAGTTCCATTCTCAGCAACAAAACTTGGGTTGGCGTGGTTCCAACCGCGGTCACGCCGCCGCGATTGGATTTGCGAAATTGGCTTTCGGAAAACAATGGTGCCGGTTGCTTGGTTGGGGTGCATAGCGGACCGGACACGCACGATCATCCCGAAACGATCGTGCATGCTCCCAATAATCCATTTGGGCACACCGACGAAATGTGGGGTGAGCACGGGCCGGGTTGTTCCATTGCAATGGGGGATGGGGCGGTTCGATTTGCTTCCGCATTTATCGATCCAAACGTTTGGGTTGCTCTTTCAACTCGAAACGGCGGAGAGGTAATCAATGATTCAGAATAGCAGTGATGTATTGCATCGGCGGTCCTTTTGGGGGGCGGTAATCGCGATTGGCGTTGTACTCGCCTGGGGATGGATGTCGTGGAATGCTGTTCCAAACTTTAAGGCAAACGACGATGCATTAAAGACGATCGACGCACTTTTTACCGCAATCAATTCGCGTGATGCGATTCGCGTGGCGATGTGTCAAGAGAGCCTGACCAAGCATGCTAGCAGCGGGCAATTGAATCCCGCTGCGATGACTGAGTTGTCGAACTGCTGCGACCAAGCAAGATTAGGAGGCTGGGAGAATGCCGCCCGAAGGCTTTATCGAATGATAGAGACGCAATGAGTTGTAGCGAAACTCGTCAAGAGTTTCGGCCGAACATAGCAAGCAACCGAAAGTCTTGACGACTTTCGCTACAAAAGAAGACGTAAGGGCAGCGGGGTTGGCTTTCAGACCTAGCACGACGCGCGAGCCCGCGAGCTAGTGATTTTGCTCACCAATTCACTAGCTTGCGCGTCGTGCTAAGGTGGGTTTTGTGCTGCCGCTCGCCTTAGCTACAAAAAATTTAGAAACCGTAGGAGCGCGAGTCAATCCAGTAGCCAGGATAGCTGTAGATTCGCCTTGTGCGAACGACAGGTGCTGCGTTGTTGAAAGAATCGGCATTCACGCTTGGGGTTGCAAAGTTGTAGCCCATCCAATCGTAATGACGGATGATCGCTTCACTTTGCATGGTCGATGCTCGAGCGCGAGCAACGAGATACTCTTTGGCTGGGCTGGTTTCAAATCGAGCGTGGCCTGGGGAACCAGTTCCGCCGGTCAGCGGCTCGTCGTTCTGGGCGAAAGCGGTCGAAGCGGTGATTGCAGCGGATAAACAAAAGGCGGCGAGAAAAAGTCGCATAAGATGGTCTCACAAAATTGACTGTTAAGATTTATTGGCCGACCATCCATGGCACATGGCTCGAATCCTGTCTTCTTTTCGAGCGTCAAGAATGGTTATCGGAATTGCTAGCAATCGAAATACAAGGGATTTTGCTGGCTTGGTACAAACTACCTGAACGTCAAGCTTTATGGTGAGCGGAGCAAAACCGTGGTTTGCGACGCAGTGAAGCATCTTGTAGCGAAACGCGTCGAGAGTTTCGGTGGCTCAGGCGACGCAGCCGAAAGTCTTGACGACTTTCGCTACCCAATAGCCTGTTTTTGGTGAGAGGAGGTTTAGAGGCAACCGAAGGCAAAAGTCAACTTAGCAGACACTTGATACGGTTGAGGAAGGGAAGTATTGGCAATTCACTTCGGCGGATGGCACGACGGAGCGTGCCTGCTACTTTTGTTGGCTGTGTCCTAGGGGCCTTGTTGGAGGATTGGGGGTTTTGAGATAAACTCTCCGTTTCGTAATTCCAGATTTCTCCTCGTCCACCTTATATTTCCAATGCTCGATCGAAAATTTGTCTTAGAAAACGCTGAGTTGGTCAAAGCGAATTGCACTCATCGAGGCACTCCTGCCGAGATCGACAAGTTTGTTGAACTTGAGCTTCTCAGGAAGACCAAACTTAGCCAGGCCGAAGAGTTTAATCGGCAAGCGAATGCGACCAGCGCGAAGATCGGCGCCGCAGCCCCCGCCGAGCGAGAAGCGATCAAAGAGCAAGGTCGGAAACTGCGGGAACAAAAAGAGGCGGTGCAATCCGAGCATGACGCTTTGGACAAAGAGATCGCCGCCATCTTGACCCGGGTGCCGAACATGACGCACCCAGCTGCACCGATCGGGCGCGACGATCAAGCCAATTTGGAGATTGCACGGGGCAAGACTGCGATTCCCACGTTTGACTTCCAGGCCAAGGATCACTTGCAGTTGGGCAAGCTCCACGACATGATCGACTTCGAAGCTGGAGCGCGGGTTGCAGGAGCGGGGTTTTATTTTCTTAAGAATGATGCCGTGCTTTTGGAGTTGGCACTTCAGCAGTTTGCTGTCCACCTATTGATCAAGCATGGCTTTGTGCCTGTTTCGACTCCAGACGTGGCAAACACGGAAACGTTGCATGGTATAGGGTTTATTCCACGGGGACCGGAAACGCAAATCTATAGTATTGAGAACACCGACTTGAATTTGGTCGCGACCGCTGAGATCACTTTAGGTGGCATGTATGCCGGTCAAGTGCTCGAGGCTGAGAACTTGCCATTAAAACTTGTTGGCATCAGCCATTGCTTCCGCACAGAAGCAGGGGCGGCGGGTAGAGCTTCGAAGGGGCTGTATCGCGTCCATCAGTTTACAAAGATCGAAATGTTTGCCTTCACGCTGCCCAATCAGAGCGATGCGGTGCACGAGGAGCTCCGTCAGCTGGAATGCGATCTGTTCGACGCACTCGAAATTCCGTATCGCGTGGTCGACACAGCGACCGGAGACTTGGGCGGACCGGCTTATCGCAAATACGACTTGGAGGCGTGGATGCCAGGTCGAGGAACAGCTGGCGAATGGGGGGAAGTCACGAGCACATCCAACTGCACCGACTATCAAGCACGTCGGCTCAACATTCGATCGCGGACCAAGAACGAAAAAGGAACTCAGCTGGTTCATACGCTCAACGGCACGGCCATAGCGATCAGCCGAGCGATCATTGCGGTCATGGAAAACCATCAATTGGCCGATGGCACAATCCGAGTCCCGGCTGCTCTTCGGCCTTGGATGGGCAAGGAATTTATCGGGAAGTAGAGGATTGCGATTGGGGCTGGTTTAACACAACAAAATGAAGCCTGTGCACCAACTAGTCGTTGGGTAAACTCGTTGGAACGATGTTTAGGCGAGCGCCGGGACCGAACATACCAAGATTCGTAGCTGGATTCGCCAGAATTCAGTACATACTGAATTCTGGCGAATCCAGCTACGAAACTTTTCCGCTTACCGATTGCTTTATAGCGGTGGTTAAGATGCGTCCAAGGTCACTCTCGGCACGAGTGACCCACTTAGACACAGGTCACTCTCGGCACGAGTGACCCACTGTAGTTGCGAGGTTCCGTTCACATGACATCGTTGCATCTTGGGAAATGGTGGCATCACGACGAGGCTAGCGGCAGGATCGTTTGCGATCTTTGTCCTCGGCAATGCACGATGAAGGAGGGGGATCGCGGTTTTTGCTTTGTGCGGAAGATCGAAGGCAACCAAATGGTGCTCGACACGTATGGGCGAAGTACCGGTTTTTGCATCGATCCAATTGAGAAGAAACCGCTCAATCATTTTTATCCGGGCACGAGCGTTCTCTCGTTTGGTACGGCTGGTTGCAATCTAGGTTGTCATTTTTGCCAGAATTGGGACATCTCAAAATCGCGAGAGGTTGCCAAGTTAAGTTCGATCGCTGAGCCAGAATTGATTGCGCATGCAGCCAAGGAGCTAGGGTGCAAGAGCGTCGCGTTTACTTACAACGATCCCGTTGTTTGGGCCGAATATGCCATCGATACAGCGAAAGCATGTCGAGCGATTGGCATTCAAAGCGTTGCCGTCACAGCGGGCTACATCTCGCCTGAGGCTCGACGTGATTTTTATGTTCATATGGATGCTGCGAATGTGGACCTCAAGGCGTTCACCGAAGATTTTTATCGCAAAATAACCTATTCGCATTTGGAGCCCGTGCTCGACACCCTTCGGTATCTCAAGCATGAGACGGACGTTTGGTTTGAGATAACCAATCTGGTAATTCCCGAAGCAAACGATTCCGACGACGAGTTGACTCGAATGTGCGATTGGATTTTGAATGCACTTGGCCCGGATGTGCCGGTTCATTTTTCCGCGTTTCATCCCGACTTTCGAATGACCGATCGGGGGCGGACACCGCCCGAGACGTTGCTTAGGGCACATGAAATTGCCAAACGTGCTGGGCTGCATTATCCCTACGTGGGGAACATTCATGATGTTGAGCATGGTTCGACCTGTTGCCGCTCTTGTTCCGCGTTGCTGATCGAGCGAGATTGGTATCAGCTAGGTCGGTACGGCATGTTAGGTAATTTGTGTGGGCAATGCGGATCAGAACAATCCGGACGGTTCAGCGATCGACCTGGGGATTGGGGCCGAAAACGCCAGCCCGTGAACTTGGATTCTTTCCGGCAAAGTCAGCTTCGCGCGCAGCCCAATGGGGTATCATTGCCGATAGTGCAATCCCCTTCCGCTTCATCGGATGTTGTTCCGGGGTCTGCAGCCGGTCGTTTGTCTGTCTCTCCGCAAGAGGAAGCTATGTCAACTGAATTCATTTCCGCTCCAGTGAAACTCGAAATGCTAAAGCTTGTGGAGCTTAGTGATGAACAAAAGAGCAGCATCCAGCGAGCGGCGCAGTATGTCGTGATTGCTGCCACCTGCGGTCGCCGGTTGACGGACGAATGGCTCAAAATACTTGGTCCGATGGCGGAATTGCATGTGATGGGCATGTTCACCACCTTGACCCGCGGGACACAGCTTAGAGGCTGTTGCGGATTTTTAGGTCGACCGACCCAATTGCGAGAGGCGATTTTGTCTTCGGCGGAGCGAACGGCCAAAGACGACCCACGAATGCCCCCTATTTCCCCTTCGGAATTGCCTTATCTGAGTCTCGATGTCTCAGTGCTTTCTTCTCCGATTGCGCTTACCGTTCCGCCGGAAAGAAGACCGGATCATATTCAAATTGGTCGGCATGGTCTCAAGATCACCCGAGGTCAGCAAACGGGACTGCTGCTGCCAAGTGTTCCGGTCGAGCAAAAGTGGACCGTCGAGCAGTTTCTGGAAGGAGTTTGCCGAAAAGCCGGGCTTCCTGAGTCGGCTTGGAAGGAAAGCGACACCATTCTCGAAACCTTTGATGGAGTTGTGATCGAAGGGAAAATAGAAGCCGACAGTCTTCCGTCTCAAGTGCCTATGCGACAAGCTCCAGGTGACATTGAGAGCTTACAGCGATTAAAGCAAGTGGCTACACAAAATTTGATCGCGTTCTCGCGTGGAGCGACTCCGACTTACTATGCGCTCAATGCGATGGATGGAAACGTCAACGGCATCGTGTTGTCGCTGATGGATACAGAGGCATCGAAGCCGCTGGCGCACTGGATCAAGACTTCGTTGCGAAACGATATTCCTTTGCAATCGAGTCTCTTTGAGCTTTGCAAGGCAGCTTCCGAAGTGCTTTCGAAAGCTCGATTCCAAAAGGCAACGGACATCGAGTTGGCGATCACTGTATTGTATGACAGTGCCCATCACGGTTCCATTCACTTTGAGGATTGGGATGGCAAGGAGCTCAAAGCGGATTTGAGTCATTGCGAAGCAGCTGGGCTTGAACCATCCTCAAGGGCGGTTGTTGCAGTATGCGGAGATCGAGCTGCTGTCGCGTTTGGCGCAGAGAAGTCGGCATTAACACTTTTGAGTGAAGCGGCCGGCTCAATCAGGACGAGGCGAAATCCGATCGGCATTTATTCGATGGGATGCATGTCCACGGCAAGTTCGTTGTTGGCCAGCAATGCCACCGTCCCATACAACATCGAAGAAGTGCGACCGCCAGCCATTGCGGACGGTTTTTACCCTTCAGCCCCGGAAGCCCGTCAGGCGCTGGTCGCGAAGCTAAGGGGGAGCGTATCCTCGGATGTCGAGCAAGTTGCGGCTCTAGCGATCATGACGCCTCATGCGGGGCTTCGCTTTAGTGGGCAGGTCGCGATGGATGTATGGAGTCGCGTGAAGCTGCCCCAGACGCTTTTGGTGATTGGCCCTAAGCATACAGGTTTGGGATCCGATTGGGCTATCTCGCCAGCACAGGCATGGGAATTGCCCGGCGGGGAGCGATTTCAAACGGACGTTGATCTAATGAAACAGCTTGCGGATCGAGTCGAGGGATTTGAGTTGGATTTTGCGGCGCATTCGCGCGAGCATGGGACGGAGATTCAGCTCCCGATACTGGAGGCATTGTCCAGCCCTGAGTCTCGGCCCAAGATAGTCGCCGTAGCGCTCAAAAGTGCATCACTGGAGGAAATCATGTTGGCTTCTTCGCAATTGGCGGATGTTCTTCGAGATTTGCCCGAGCGTCCTCTGTTGGTGATATCGAGCGACATGAATCATTATGCACCCGAAGCTGAGAATCGCAGACGGGATCGTTTGGCTCTGGATGCGATCTTGACGGGCGATCCAAAGCATTTGATTCAAGTGTGTCGAGAGAACTTGATTAGCATGTGTGGACTTGTTCCTGCTGCCATCGTGATGCAAACGATGCTCAATCTTGGAGAATCTTTTTCGGTTGAAGAAGTCAGTTACGATAACAGTGCAAGCAACGGCGGCGATCCGAATCGAGTTGTTGGCTATGCCGGGATTGTATTCAAGGCGAAATAGGGACGTCGGCTGTTGCCAAAACGGTCGTCCGTTGGTTAGAACTTGGCTCTGGCCGATTTTCAGATCTAAACCTTTCCCGCTATTTTCACCAGGAGACGAACCACCATGGCCCTACAAGACATTGAAGAAATCACCAAGTTCCTAAACGCGCGGGGTTTCCAGGATGCCGATGAAATGGCCCATGATGCAGTCGAAGATGGCGAACCGATTGTTGAAACCATTTGCTTTCACGAGATTGCTGAGGATTTATTCAGTCCAATTCATGACGCAAGTTGGATTGAGGAAGCTGCTGAGGATGGCGACCATGAGATCGGCGACCAATTGAAGCGATTGGTCGCGACTGGTGCGGACCCGCAGGATTTGGCAATCTTCGCCCGTTACATGCAACGCCGCTTTGCAAGCGACTTGGGCAGAATTCTCGACGGGATCAACATGTACACTTCACCTGAACGCCCCTTTGAGGACTTTGGTGTTTTTGCTTTGGTGGATGGCCAACCGACGGCTCAGATCACGGATCTTGAAGAGGGCCTTGGATTCTGGGACTTGGATTCTGAGATGGAGTTGTCGCTGTCGGTAGCCAAAGCATTGGAAGAAGACGATAGCAGCGACGAGGATTGAGGATGGACCGATGGGTTTGGTATGCAATTCTCTCCATGGTTTTTGCAGGCTGTACCTCGGTCATCGCTAAGAAGGGGCTCGTCGGGATTTCCGGCGAGCTCGGATTGGCTGTGCGAACGGTTTTCGTCTTCGGCTTGATTGCTATTTTCGCAGGCATGTTTGTTCGTCGAGCTGAATTGCAGTTGCTGACCGCGAGGAACTATTGGTTCCTAGGCCTTTCTGGAGTCACGACTGCCGCGTCTTGGATTTTCTATTACAAAGCCCTAAAGCTGGGCGACGTCGCTACGATCGCGATAATCGATAAAGGCAGTTTCTTAATCGCTGTTTTGCTTGGCTGGATGATGCTCGGCGAAAAAGTTACGTGGCGAATTGCTTTGGGGTGTGGGTTTATTCTGGTGGGCCTCTGGATTGTAGCTAAACGCAGTTAGGAGAGCGTCGGGCTGAAAACGACCAACGTGGCAAAGGCTTCCCGTCTGTGTAGTCGCGTTCTCACAGGTCAATTAGCCGGTGGGCGTTAGCCCCGGTTTGTTTTTCAGGGATTCAAAGTCACCCTCCCTCGGGGAGGGTCGGGCCTTCGGCCCGGGGAGGGTGAACTGAATTGTGCAATCGAAGTCGACACTTCACCCTCCCCCTCGCTACGCTCGACCCTCCCCTCGCTACGCTCGACCCTCCCAGCGGGAGGGTGTCTAGATCTACATATGGCCTGTGTATGCTCGCTTTCACAGGCTGGAAGCGCTGGAAGCCTGCGCCACTACCGGAATATCAGTTAAGTCGAAAACGTAGAAATTGCTACGATTCTGACTAAAGTGGTTAGAGGTTTGGGTCTATTCTCTACAGGCGATTTTGATATGTCTTTCCTGCCAAAGCTCTTGTCTTTCCGAAATGCTGTTTGCGTTTTGCTCTTATTGCTTTGCTCGACACAAGCCTTCGGGCAAGCGTACAAGGCTACGGTTGGGTACGACAAATTACAGTCGGAGGTTGGTGCGAGTCTAGCCAATGGTGCTGGAGTTGTTGTCGCAATGGCGGAAGCCAACACTGGAGGAGCTGGAACCAACACGTACTTTCTCAACACTGCAGACCCGCAGTTTTTGGGAAAGTCCTTTACCGATATCAGCAATCTGTCGCCGCGAAATGTTTCTGGGCACGCAACGACCGTTGGGTTGCTATTTTTTGGAAACACGTCGAGCATGGCAAATGGTGTGACCAACGTTCAAGTCTATGACGCCGAGAACTTTGTCCTCTCGCAACAGCGATTAGGAAATGTGGGGGTGAACCCAAACGCAACCCTTGGTTTTTCTGTGATGAACCATTCGTACATCGGCAACAGTCTTCCTGCCGCGGTTGCGGTCGAATCGAACGCTCGATTGGACTATACGATTGCCCGCGATAACTTCAGCTCAGTAGTGGCTCTTGGAAATGGGGGGGCGTTACCTCAGATCTATGGTCAGTCCTATAACTCGATCGTGGTTGGGCTAAGCAATGGAGGGCATAGTCAAGGTGCAACGGACGTTGGTGTCGCAGGGCGTGTTAAGCCGGACATCGTTAGCCCTCAAGGTACAACAAGCGAGGCGACCCCATTGGTCAGTTCCACGGCCGCTATGCTTCATCAAGCGGCTTCGGATTTTGGAAGTCCCAATGCAAGGAATAGTGAGGCGATGAAAGCGATCATCATGGCTGGTGCAACGAAGGACTCGATACCAACATGGTCCAACACCACGACTCGTCCGCTCGACTCGGTTTACGGTGCTGGCCAGCTGAACGTATACAACAGTTATCGTATCTTAGAAGCTGGTGAGACGAATGGTGTCATAAGTGTTCCGATCACTAGCACGGCGGTTCAAAGTGGACTTCAAGGCTGGGACTTTGGTACATCGATCACTCCTGGTTCACCGCTCTATTGGAATTTCAATGTTGTCGAGGGCTCATCGATCTCGGAAGCGTCCATTTTGTTGACATGGAATGCGCAATACAAAGATGCCTTGGGAAACTTTACGTCCAGTCTTTCTTTGGCAAACATGGATCTAAGGCTCTTTCGATCCAACAATGGCGTATTGGGTTCTGAGGTGGGCGCAAGCTTAAGTTCGATTGATAATGTGGAGCATATTTACTTGAAGAATCTTTCTTCGGGCGGATACACAATCCAGGTGTCATCCAATCTAAATACGAGCTTTGGATTGGCATGGAATATTACTGCGGTTCCCGAGCCGAGTAGTTTTGCATGTCTGTTTGTGGTCGGCTTGGCGGTTTCGATTCGAACGATTCGCATGCGTCGGCGTCGGTTTGAACAGTCGGTTAGCAGCCAGACGTAGGCGTACTTCCAATGGTCCGAGTACGCCTTCGGCTCACTGTTAAACAAATAGTTGAGGCGAATTGTGTTTGCGAGCTGGCCGAAGCTACGTGGCCCAAACGACCGAAACTCTTGAGGAGTTTCGCTACGAATTGCGTTACGGCGTTGCCTAACCGTGGCGACGCAAGCTTGGCAGGGGCAGCGCCTTCCCGATTTTCACCAAGCGTTTTGTTGGATCAAGAGTTGGTCGAAGCGCTAACCAATCTTTGACGCTGGGCTTCATAGAGCAGCAGTGCGCCGGCGACAGATACGTTTAGCGACTCAACGCTAACGGCCATCGGTATGGAGATTTTATCTGTCGCGAGCGAAAGCATTTCCGAACTCAGACCGCTTCCTTCGTTACCAAGCAGGAAAAGCGTCGGCTGGGTAAGGTCGGTTTCCCAATAGGATTTGCCTTCCGCGCTTGCAGCAAGAATTTGCCATGATGCCGCTTTCTGGGCCCTCAAAAACTGCTTTAGATCGGTCACAACGGGCGGACTGCGAAACCACTGCCCTGCCGTCGACCGGAGTACTTTGGGGTTGGTCGGGGCGACGCTATCTTCGCTGATATAAACCTGTCCCACACCTGCTGCCGCCGCGATTCGAATGAGTGAACCTAAATTGCCTGGGTCTTGGAGTGATTCGACAGCCAGGGCGAGTGTGGCTGGATTTTGACTTTTGGGAACCCGTTCATGTAAATAGGCCACACCCACGACTGGAGTTCGCGAAGTTGTTGTCGAAAGCCGGTTCAAGATATCTTTGGTGGCCGGTTGCAAGATCACTTTATCGCGGCTTGGATCCGTCGCGATACGATTCAAGAGGTTTTGGTTTTGATCTGCCCATGTTTCTTCGAAGCAGAGGGATTCCAATGGCCAGTTGGTCGCGATGGCTTCTTCCACGAGATGGGTTCCTTCGATAAGGAATTTGCGTTGATCTCGTCTTTCGGACGCTTGATGCAATTTCATTACCGACTTGAACCAGTCATTGTGGTTGCTGGATATCAGCGATTGCAGACGTGTCATTCCGATTCGCGTCCTATTTCGCGAAGCGATTGATATTTCTCGTCCACCTCTTGTAGTTTGGCTTCGATGGCCTGCAAGTCGGATTGGTATTTGGCACGTCTGGTTTCATTTTCTTCTTGCAGTTTTACCAACTTGAGTTTGAGCTCATCAAGGTCATCGGTCCCCCAAGTTGCGAGCGACTGAGCTTTGAGCTTTTTTAGCTGGTCCGCGGCGTCACGGTGACGTGTTTCCGCCTCAATTTTTCGGCGGTTAAGCTCATCAAACTTGGTCTGCAACTGCTCGATGGTCAATTGACCTGGTGGCAGTGTTTTGGTTGTCGTTTTCTTGGTTGTCATAGTATTTCTGTAGATTGATTCGAATCCAAAAGCACATCTTCAGCAAGCTTCAAAATTTCCCCAGCTACGTCCGTTTCGAATTGACTTACGTTCTCCTTTAAGAACTGCATCAGCCCGGCTCCTGATTCGGTCTTTCTCGATTGGAGCATTGCGAGTCCGGTCACAAAGCTGGATTGATTTTGGTCTGTGTCTTCGACGCCAACGGAGTCCAAGTCGTAGAAGACCTGGGCTGCATCTTGGTGAGGCACTTTTACATAGTGCAAGAACTGATTGTCGGATACGATATCCATCCTCAACACTGCAGGTTCATGGCCGCGAATGGAGTCGCTTCGTGAGCGGCGAACGATATTGCCTGGATTCACCCAAGTCGTTTGGCCTCGCACGACATCAGCTGAAGCGCGGCGATGGATGTGACCATTGATCACATAATCGATTCCCACCAGCTCGTTAAAGTGCGTCACAACCGCTTCATGTGGATTGGGAAACGTAAGGTCGTGGTGAGTTAGCCAAACAACGAGACCTGGTTTACCAATATTCGTAGCCCATTGACTCAAATGCTCCGTGGTCGGACGCATCGTTGAGGGGAAGTTCAACTGAAGGTTGGTAGGATCGATCGCAAAGGCTTCTGGAATGGGATAGCGATATGGGGAACCGCCTACCAACACGGTTCGTCCCTCGAACGAACAGGCCCAGAGGTGCCGTTGGTCAAGCAATCGAACGGCTCCGGCTTTTTCGAGCAATGTCAGACTATCGTTTTCATCCAGATGAGGATTGGCGCAATCGTGATTGCCAAAGATGGTCGGAACACAGCGGCCATCAAAAATGTCGAGCATCCTGGAAATCAACCAATTGGGATTATCGCGTGGTTTATCAAAGATGTCGCCAAGCAAAATTGGCTGCAGTTCTTGTTGTTCGCAGTATTCAATACACCATTTCAGTTTCGCCAAAATAGTCTCAGGATAGTTGTCGCGACGAAAACCTGGCGTCCGCCCCTCGACATGCGGATCGCCAATAAACAACAAACCAGAGAATCGGTTCGATTCTACGTAGATTTGTGTGGACTCGAGGCTTTGAATCGTTGCCATAGACTAGTTTCCATGCCGATGCATTTTGAAACGAACCGACTCAACCGTCAGCTTGGCTCCGCAAGTATTACAGTTTGGTTCTGTTTGAATCCAATTCTTCGCCTCGGACTCGAGCGCGTCGATTGCCTCGACAGCTTGCGTCAAGGTCTCTTGATTGTTGATGGACTGATCGTGGGCTGACGTGTAGGAAAGGATTGCATCGTTTAGTGATTTCAAATCTGTCAGGGCTGGGGCGGGCGTTATTGGTGCTAGAACGGAGCAAAGTGATTCCACCCGTTGAAAATCGAGAGTCGTATTTTCTAGCTGTTGAATCCATGCATAAAGAGGTTCCTCTGGCGTTGCGGCAGGACGCTCTGTTGCCTTGCTTGCGACTCGTGTTATTTCGTCTAGTCGTTTGCATTCTGTTTCCAATGTTTGAATTTCCTCGGCCAGGGTTTCCAGGTCATCGGTCAGGGCAAATCGGGCTGGCGAGGCCAATTCCTCGTGTGCAGCTAAGTGTTCCGACGTGTAACGCATTTTTTCCACGAAACCATCTAGTTCCTTAGTCATGTTCCTCAGCGGTGTTTCATCGATCAGCTTTGGTGCGGCTGAAAGTGGACCGAGCAGTTCCGAAGATTCGCCATAAAAGCGATGGTTTGCATGGGTGTTTTCCATTTCGGCCACGACCTGGGAAAGATGCTCAGTTGGAGCAATCAACGGAACGCCCTGCAAAGATTCCAGGCAATTAGATCGATGCAATTCGATTTGCTGTTCGACGGTCAGCTTCGCGTAGGAACGAATCAGCGTTTCCAGTTTTTCGATTTCGCTTGCCAAGCTGATGAGCGACTCGGATTCTCGCTCCAGGCTCGCCAGTTCCAATTCTAACTTTGGAATGTTTTCTAACGCCTGAATCGATTGTTGGATCGCGTCATTTTTTAGAGCCAGCAATTTCGCTTTTGTTTGGGCTTCGGTGCGATGACGTTGGTGTAATCGTTGCATCGCGACAAG
>CANHVO010000153.1 GCA_947463915.1 Planctomycetaceae bacterium | reverse complement strand
TTATTGAAGCGAATTTCCGGGGGCAATTTGTTTGGGGTGGTGTTCATGCCACTTTTATAGCGCTTCAAAAAAATACTGCAATTACCGCTAACCCAAAAAATGTCAGTCTCGGAGCGAAGGGCGACATTGCCGCTCGTCGCTCCGCGACGATTGCGTACACTCGACCAGGATGCTATTTGTGCTAGCGAGACAACACAATACAAATACGTGTGCTCAGCCTACATCGGTTTTCAAGATGCTCTTGAAACGCTTTCGTCAGAAAATGACTGTGCTTACCAATCTTCCTGTCATTAATTTTCTTGTCATGCCAGAGAAACGCAGCTTTACTTGTGCATTTGCTCTTCGATATATACGTCGACTTGTTGGCCGGTGATCGCATCGATACTGGTTGGCAGCACGGAGTAAATGATTTGGAGCACACGAGTATCGACGCGTTCGCTAACACCGCCGTTGAGGGTCTTTTTGGGAATAACATAGGGTTCAGAGCGAACGAATTGAATCGGCACTTTGACTTCCGGGCGTCCTCGAACCGAGGCGAAAGCCCTTGCCGTTGGATGAAAGCGAGGTATTTCGGATTCGTCGATATCGACACGAATATGCAGTGGATTCGTCACACCCAAAATCATGAGTGGCGTAGCCAAGACTGCAGCTGGAGCAAATTCACCGACGCGGATTTTGACCTGCAGCACGGTAGAGTCTGTTGGCGCGATTACGGTTTGCAACTCCATTTGCGTCTGCTCTTTCGCTACGTTGGCGGCGGCTTGATCCACGGCCGCTTGCTGGACCAGAATGGAGGGGGCAGACTCTTTTCCTGCGAGAAGATCGAGCTTACCTTGAGCGTCGCGAAAATTGGCCTCAGCTTCGTTTACCTTTGAATCAGCGAGCAATACGTTTAGCCTTCGCAGTTCAATTTCCTCCTGAGACAGTCCAGCGCCGGCAACTTTTTCGGCCCTGGCAAGCTCCTGTCGTGCATTGGTGCGAGACGCTCGCGATTGATCAATCAATGCTTGAGCCGAATCCAATCTTGCTCGGGCAGGTGCTATTTGGCCCTTGAGCTCCAGCAGTTTGGCTTGCTGTGCCGCGAGGTCGGCCTTGGCCACCATTAAGTTCGCGTGAGAGGCACGCGAATCGATCACGAAGAGCCGATCCCCTTTCTTAACCTGCTCACCTGGCTTTACGAGTACTTCTGTAACGATGCCTGGCACTTGCGAGCCAATTGAAATGGCTTCGCAAGCGGGTTCGACGAGTCCGATCCCGCCAATGTAGCGAGGTTGCGAACCATCGGAGGGAGTTACTCGCTTTCCATTCACGATCTCCGATGACTCATTGCTAGGTTGCGTTGGCGGTGAAAACCGAACGTCGACCTCCTTGGACTTGGGCGAGTTCTTTCGGATCAAAATCGCTCCCCAGGTCAACATGGCGATTGCCAAGCATACGGTTCCAATTGCAAAGAGTTTTTTGAGTAGCGCAGTCATGTTAGTGGTTCACGTCACTGGTAAGTTGGGATTCTTGTTTTGTCTTTACGGATGTGATTTGTCCATCCGACATTGTTGCAATGCGATCGGCGAAGGAATAAATTCGCGAATCATGAGTCACCACGATTACGGCTCGATCCGGTGCGCCGGCCAACTCCTGGAGCATTTCCATGACTGCATGTCCGGTTTGCGCGTCCAATGATGCGGTTGGTTCATCGCAGATAACCAATCGCGGATTGTGGACCAAGGCTCTTGCGATCGCGATGCGCTGCTGCTGACCGCCGGATAGTTGGTTGGGATACTTGTTCTTGTGTTTGCCCATTTCCAAGCGTTCCAACAACTCGCTCGCTTTGCGAACGGCTTTCGAAAGAGACATTCCTTGAACGACTAATGGGACGGCGGCATTCTCCGCGGCGTTTAAAGCAGGAAGCAAATTAAACTGCTGGAACACGAAGCCAAGATTAATGGCTCGGAAATGAACAAGAGCTCCGCCTCGCATTTGGCTCGTCATTTCACCATAAAGCGATACCGTACCTTCATTGGGGCGAAGCAGACCTGCGATGACGGAAATCAACGTTGTCTTTCCACAACCGCTCGGGCCCACCAGAAAGGTTGTTTCGCCTGCGTAGATATCCAAATCAATCCCGCGTAGGACTCGAATCCGAGCTTGCCCAGCCCCGAATTCCTTGATCACGCCACGGCATTGGACTGCGAGAGTACGTTGTTCTGTTTGAATGTTGGTCGATGTAGCTTGATCGTGTGTCTGTGACATCGGCATTATCATTATCCTCGGAACACGATGGCAGGTTCAATGAATAGCACTCGTCGCAGCGCGACCATCGACGCCAGCGCGATAATGGCTGCGGCAACACCTCCAGAAGCGATTGCGATTTGCCACGGCAAAAAGAAACCAGCGAAATTAGGATTGCGGCCGGCAAACTCAAAGAACATGGCTGCAGCACCTAAACCGGTCCCGTATCCAACAAATCCGACCACACAAGCTTGTAAGGCAACCATGCCTATCAATCGAAAGTTGCTTGTCCCAATCGCTTTGAGGACGGCGAAGTGTTTTAAGTTTTCCAGAACAAAGAGATTGAACATCAGGCCAACGACGCAGACACCAACGATAATCCCCAAAGCGATCACGGTACCGAAGCTGACAGGGATGCCAGTGTTATCGATCACGTATTGAACTGCTTTATCGCGAAAATCGGACGACGACAATGCCATTAATCCCGTTTGTGCGTTTATGTTCTCGGTCACTTCTTTTTCCGTATAGTCAGGAGACGTTCGAACAAGAACGAACGACAACTGGTTGCGACCGTTGTTGGTATATGCGAGGGCTTGGGAGTATCGCGTGTAAAAGGTGATGGAAGAAGTGAACTTGGGGGAGTCTTTGATAATGGCGACGACAACGGCTCTTCGGTCATTCAGCTCAACGGTGTTGCCTAGCGAGATTTTCTCGCCTCGCCACACTTTGCCGAAACCATCTTCGTTGACCGCGACTGCGTCAGGCTTGCGAAGGTCTTCGGCGGACCCCATGACAAACACGGAGGGGATTCCGACCATGGATTGGTCGTCGGCTCCCACCAGCAAAGCAGATTCCAATTGCCCCGTTTGCGTTCTGACAGTTGCCATGGCTTTGAAATAGGGGACAGCCCATTGCACGCCCTCCACCCCACGAACGCGACTCAATTCCGTATCGCGAAGCGGGAAAACAGTATCCAGATTTTTGACGCCAGGATCCATCACCCAAATGTTTGCTTCCGGGACATCGTCGATCAGGGCCCCCGCTCGCGAGAGCAGCCCCAAAAAAATCCCCATCTGCTGATTGATCAGGAGGGTTGAAAATGCAACACCAATTACCAAGCCGATATACTTGGCTTGGTCGTTAAAGAGCATTTTCAGGGCAATTCGCCACATATTGCTTGTATTCCCAGTACCCGTTAGGATAGTAATTAGTACACCGATTTTTAACATAATACGGTTTTTGAAAAACAGCAGATGACGGATTCCAAAAAAATCTCTGAAAAAACCGGAAGCGACTTCTCGGTATTTGTCAGCCCACGAGGGCGGGGACGGCCCAAGGATACTGCGCTGAGGCAACGGATTCTCGAACGGGCACGCGACCTATTTCTCGAGCATGGCTTCCAAACGGTAGCGATGGACTTAATTGCGTCAGCGGCAGAAGTGTCAAATCGAACAGTCTACAGTCACTTTGAAAGCAAAGAGCGATTGCTTGCCGCAGTGCTTCAGCACGAAGGAGAACGATTGCGTCCGAGATTCCCTGACGCGGAGTTAACAACGAGTACCGAGTTTGTGGCTGGCCTCCAAGCATTTGGTGAGCGTTTGATTGGGTTGCTCACGAACCCATCGATCGTTGGGCTTGGCCGCATTATGATCAGCGAATCAGGACGGCATCCTGAGATGGCTCGGCAGTTTTACGAATGGGGCCCCAAGCAGACGGAAAAGCTGCTGGTCCAGCTTCTGGAGATTGGCCAAAAGCGCGGTTGGTGTCAATTTCGTGACAGCTCACTTGCTGCGGCACAACTACTTGCACTTTGGCAAGGAACTTGGTTGTTCAAACAGCAGTTGGGGCTGGAGAAAAAAATGAGCCCTGCCAAAATCAAACGGCATGTGGAGGACTCTCTAAAGGTGTTTTTTGAAGGAGCCAATTTGTCCCCTTCTTGCCCCTAGTTGGCTTGTCCAACTGGAGCCCAAAGCTAGCAGCAAGAATCGTCCAGCTAGCCGTGTAATGGCTAAAAACACTTCCTCAACACGCATTCTTCTCAATGATAAACGTAACAGGGCCATCGTTGGTCAGCGTTACTTTCATGTCGGCTTGAAACACACCGGTCGCAACAGGCACGCCCGTTGCCCTAATGCACTCGCAAAAAGTCTCATACAATTCGTTGGCTAATACGGGCGGCGCGGCTGCGTCGAAACTCGGCCGTCGCCCGCGAATGCAATCGGCGACCAAAGTGAACTGACTGACGATGAGAATTGATCCCCCAACATCCTGCACGCTCAAGTTCATTTTGCCTTGCTCGTCAGAAAACCCTCGTAGCTTGACACACCGATCAGCGAGGTACTGGGCAATCTCAGCCGTGTCCCCTTTGCCGACACCCAGCAAAACCAACCATCCATGCTTGATTTCGCCGACGATTTCATCTGCTACTTCCACACGACTCGTGAGCACCCTTTGCAAAACAGCTTTCATGTGTCCCTAACGTGGCTGGACTGGGGTAAACGTACCACCGTTTTCTCGAGCGATGGTTTCTAATGCTACAAAGCCGACTTGACTATGCAACAAAACGGTGTGAATGGGAATCAAGGTAACCTCCTCGTCCTCTTCGTTCTGCTTTCGATTCCATATCCTTAGGTCCTCTATGGTGCTGTCGCTAATTTCGCCATCGGACAGCAAAAATATGGCATCTGGTTCAAGCTTGATGGCAATCCCAACTGCCGACGCTGGATACGTATTGCTTCCATGGCGAATGGAACGCAACCAGTTGTGAATGCGTTCAAAGTTCTTGTCTACCGCCGTTAGAAACTTTCCTTTGGGTGGAGCGACACCAAACATGGGATGAGCCAGCGAATCAAAGCTAATCACAAAAAACTCTTGGTCTGGTGATAGGGACTTGATCGCCCTCATCAACTCCTTACAAAGTGCTTCCCAACGTGGCCCAAGCATGGAACGCGACGAGTCGATGACAAACACAAAGCGGTTGCCTTCCGCATGGGCGCCAAAAAAGGAAGCCTTTGATTTCGATACTTTCGCGATCGTTTCGTCTATTCCGAGCTCCGAACCTTTTGTCGCCATGGCGGCGACGTTTCCGTATGCACCGCCGCCATCCATTCGCGAGTCTAAATTGGTAGCCACCAAGCTCGCCGAAATAGCGGGGGCCTCAAAAGAAGGTTGGATTGAATCTGCAGGAATCGTCTGCGGCGTAAGTTCCAATTGAGTGACTTCGTCCGAGTCCGACTCCTCGTTTGGTGTGATTGCGAGCTGAGTTACTCTGGCTAAGTTGCCTTGTGCCGAAATCAGAACCAAAGCGAGCGTCAAGCAAAGCGTCAAATGAACGCAGGTGCTGACAGAGAATGCAATCAACGACTGAGTCTTTTGCTTGGAGAACCAAGGACTACTGGATTGCATTTGGTATCATCTCTCGACATCCGTTACTTTTTGGATGGGCGTTCGGGCCGTGGAACAAAGCGATACGTGCCACCATTTTCTTCGGCGACCTGGCGCATTTGCTTTTGAAACTCTTCCTGAAAAAAGTGGACGACATGAATTGGGACCTTGGGCTTCCCAGCACTCAATATATCATCTGTACGATTTGCCTTGCGAAGATATTTTGCAACATCCGATCTTGTATCGCCATCGAACAACAGGAATATCCCGTCCGGTTGCATCGCAATCGCCTCGGAAAGAGCATTGTTAGGTGGCAACCCCTCCTTTTGTATCTGAATTCGATTTAGCCATTCGATTGTTTTTGTCAAGTTTTCGGGTTTTGCGTAAACCGGGTACTTTTCAACCTCTCCCGTCTTGAAAACCATCGGGTCGATTTCCTTGCCAAAGAAACTGATAAAGTAACGTTGCTTTGGCTTCATCGAATGCAGTGAACGCATGATCTCTGCCTTGGCTGCGTCAAAGGCACCGTCGCGACGCATACTTGGCGAGCTGTCCACGATGTAAACAAAAGTGTTCCCGGTAGCCTTGACGCCAAAGAACTCCGCGCCGCTCAGCATTTTGCTGCCCGACATAGATGCCTGAGACATCTCGGACGCGGCACCGCTTAATGCAGATGACACTGAGGGAGGCGCTGTGGGCATAGAGCCCGGTTCGATCGCTGTCGTTGGTATCGCGATGTCTGTGGTCATGTCCGAAAGACTTGGAGCAGGCAGAGCTTGAGTTGGCTCCGAAGAGGACTCAAGCTCGGAAATCATTTCCATGGGTGTTTCCATAAGTACATTATCGGACTCGACCGATGCCGATACGATCGCGAGCAATTTTGGCTCGGCTGCAACAGTGGCGACGATGATGGACAAGCAGATTACCAAAACAACGTGGACGGCAAGACTGACCCAGACGTGCGGAGCTTTCCACCAAGCTTTCGTTCGATGCTCACAGGAATCGCCCTCGAACTCCGTCAGCGCGACGATCAATTCCGTGGGTAGCTTGACAGTCTCTTTCCAATCCGAATCCCAATCATCGAGCGCACCGGAAGTCTTCGTTTCGACTACCTCTTGCTCTTGATTGTCGATCGCTTCAGACGCGAGTCGCGCGATCGCCCCCTTTTCCATGCTTGACCATCGTGACTCTTGAGATGCCAACGGAGCAATGATTTGTTCCGAGCCCGCAGTTGACTTAATGTCACGATCCGACTCATTGCTCGGCGCAGTTTTGATCTCCGTGATTGTTGCCGAGCTAGCCGCCTCGGCATGGAGCGGTACTCTAAAATGAGCTCCAGACTTGGGGGTAATACTATCAATCCGCAAAGAACGAGTTGGTGATGGTACATCCGTTCCTTCATCCGCTGTCTTCAACGAGAAGTCAATCTCGTTAGCAAATTGATGCGTCTCTGATTCGAGCCACTCGTAGAGCTTGGCCGCATTTCCGTTCTCGGCTTGAAGCATCGCAGCCTGCAAACTAGCAGCAGCGGCCTTATAACGCGCCGCACGTTCGTGATACTGAATAGCTTGAAGAGTGAGGCGACCGCGTTCGAGAAGTTCTTGTGAGTCGGACGATGGTTTGGCAGCTTGGGAATTGGCGGAATTCATTTTCGGCAGGGGGTAGGCGTGGACCACTTGCAAAAGGCCATATTGGCGAAACAAATATTTTGTAGCCTCCAGAAACCCAGGTCAATCATTTTGAGCCCAAGGTGGGGCAAAAGTCAGACAAAAGCGCCCAAAACAGTGTAAAACGATTGTCCTCAATCGTTTCGGAAAACAGTGTAAAACGATTGTCCTCAATCGTTTCGGAAAACAGTGTAAAACGATTGTCCTCAATCGTTTCGGGACCATGCAAGTTGGCAATTTTCAGATGAAACGAACAAACAATTCGCAAGGCGTTAGCGAAATGGCACTGATTTTGTTAGCGGAACGGCGCAAGCACACCCTCCCAAGTCCGCATGACCGCCGGATTGCCTTCGGCAAATCCTGCGATCATGCGGGGATCGTTAAGAGTCGGTTTCGTAGCCCAAAACCTAAGCTTCCACAGGGTAAACCTGTGGGATTCTTTTGGCGGAGAGACAGAAGAGATGATCGGTCAGGACTTCTACTTCTGATCCTCGAAAGCACCGCTCTAACAAGTACTGTGCGCGATCAATACCGCACGCCGTCCCTGAGACTTGAGCAAGTTAAACAACAGGAAAGCTTCTGGAGTCGAGAGCACCTTGAGCTCGACTTGAGAACCCACAGGCAACGCATCGGCTTCCACTCTCGCGATACGATCCCAGCCAATACCAATGACAACCACCTCCGTGTCGGGTTCTAACAAGCGGGCAATCTCTTCCCTCTGGATCAAATGTGTCTTCGGACGAAACCACAATACGCCTCGTTGATTGACGGTGATGTCCAAGGTTGGGATGGGAACTAGACCGTAGATGGTTAGCCCAAAACGCGAATAGCTGATCCTTCCCATCCATGAGGACCCCCATGGCGCTGCCAAAAGCAAAAATGCGATTGCATATGCTGATAACCGAACCACTCTTTTGTTTGGCAAAATGGTCAGTAGCCAGAAGACACCGAGTCCTAAAACACATCCCACGAGCAAGCAACCAAAGCTCAAGCTTAATCGCTCGGGAGAGATCGGAAGAAAATGGAACAAGAGCCAAGCGACGAACCACGTTGCAATCGTTGCAGCAGCAGATAGGCCAAATGCCGTTTTGCAGTTGCGGATTTGGCTAAGCCGGCCAGTTGGGCTGCGTTTCAAGATATTGGCCTACTTGTGCAAGTAACGGGTCGATGGTTTCGATTTGGATTTGATGCGGCGGAGACCAATCGATCCATTCGTACGCTTCATGCTCCGTCACCAGGATAGGCTTGTCATGGACGAGCAGTCCCAGGTAAATCGTTAGCTCCTTGAGCTGCTTTTGGCCGCCATTGCGTTTATACGATACCCAGTACCGATTTTCAAAGACAAAACTGGGGTCAAACCAAACGTCGGACGATTGAAGTCCCGTTTCTTCGCAGAGTTCTCGCATTGCTGCCTCTTTCTTGGTTTCACCCGGATCCAAGTGACCTTTGGGGAGATCCCATCGCGTACGATGCTTCATCAATAAAAATTGAAGCACTTTTTGTTTTCGAAATAGCAAAAAGCCGCTTGAAAATACCTCAGGTTCCATGACTAATATTGGGCCACTTTGGGAATGAACGAAAAACACGAAAATGTCGGACGACAATCGCAGATGAAGATATACACGAAAACAGGGGACGCGGGTACGACAGGATTGTTCGGTGGCCCTCGGGTTGCAAAAGATGATCCTCGCATTTGTGCTTACGGATCCGTGGACGAACTCAATGCCGTCATCGGAATCGCTCGCGCAACTGGACTGGGTGACAAACTGGACCCGATCCTTAGTTCGGTTCAGCATCAGCTCTTTTCGATCGGTGCTGAGTTGGCAACTCCGAATCCCGATGAACATGGCCTCAAATGGGATGCCGGCTCACACGTTGAGCAAATGGAACAGGCGATCGATGAATTGGAGGCGAGCCTCAAGCCCCTTCGGAACTTTATTTTGCCGGGCGGAAGTACCCAAGCGGCCCATTTGCATCTCGCTCGCACCGTCTGCCGACGGACCGAGCGGGAAATAGTTAGTTTTTCACGCGACCGAAGCGTTAGCGATGCGGCCCATATCGTGGTATTCTTAAACCGTCTCAGCGACCTACTGTTTGTGATGGCCAGATTTGCGAATCATCAAGTCGGCGTGGTCGACGTCAATTGGGAAAGCCCAAGGAAATAAAAGGACGCTTCAAGGATGGTCATTCACGCCGCGGTAATCGACTTCGAAACAGCCAACAGTCGCTCCAGCTCAGCTTGCCAGCTCGGCGTAGTGCGACTGGAGGATTGGCGGATTGTTGAGGAAAAGGAATGGCTTATTCGTCCTCAGCGATTGTACTTCTCTCCTCAATGTGTTCGGGTGCACGGTATTACCGCACGTGACTGCTTGACCAGCCCTGAGTGGGATCACGTGTGGGATCAGTTGTTACCATTGATCGATGGCTGCGTAATTATCGCGCACAACGTCGGATTCGATGCTGCGGTCCTGCAAGGTACCTGCCAGCTCTACGATATCGCTGTGCCACAATTCGATTTGCAGTGCACTCGACTCATCGCCAAACGAGCCTGGCCCGGGCAGACTGGGTACGGCTTAGCCGCTATCGCCGAACGTTTGCAGATTCAGTTTCAGCATCACAATGCCTTGGAGGATGCGCGAGCGTGTGCCCAAATCGCAATTGCTGCCGCCGAGAAGTCCAAGGCTGAAAACTTGGAAGCCCTCGAAGAAAAACTGGGCTTAACACGTGGACGTATTTGGGTCGATCAAGTTCGGCAGCCACGAACGGTCCGCCGAACTCGCATCGAATCGGTCGCAGAACCGCAAGCTCGTTACCAACCCAAGCTGTTTCGTACCGATGGTACTCCGTCCAGGAGCGACCAGATACGACGAACCCGTTTGAGAGCTGACGCTATCTTGGCTAGCTGCGAGGATTTTCGACCACTCTCTGGCAAGCATGTGGTCTTGATGCATACGTTGCTGGGGTTGGACCGAGACGATTCGGTTTCGTTTCTGACGAAGCTCGGTGCCGTTGTGCAATCCAAAATGAATCTGCAAACGCATTATTTGATCATGGGCACGTCGAGTTCATCAGAAGACGAAAACGCGGAGAGTTGTTCGCTTCCTGTCGAGCAAGTAAAGCAACGCAACAAGGAAGGTCAGCCCATAAAAATCCTTACCCAGCGGCAGCTACTAGCCTGTATTCCCTCCGGCCTAGCAATCGCCCGCGGCGACTGGTGATCAGTTGGTGTACCGCCCGTTGGTGTACCGTAGCGGAAGTTGTAAAACTTCCAGCAGTTTAGAGCATCTTGGAAATTGATATAGGCTTGGAGCGAGAATTAGGTTGTCTCGTTGACGTTCTAGAATCCGGGGGCACGCAATCGTCGCGGAGCGACGAGCGACAATGTCGCCCTTCGCTCCGCGAAGGTAGCGTGCGGCAAGTGCGACTATCTATCAACAACACAAAACGGCCTGCGTAATTAACAAAAATGCTCTTAGGCCGCTTCAATCTCGACTTGGAACTTGTGCTACCTTTGAAGCCGCACGCTTCCGGCATCGGAACCCAACAACCGATCCTGCCAAAACCAACAACGCTATGGAAGACGGCTCTGGAACGGCAGAGATGTTGCCTGAGATCGTAACGTTATCAAAAGCAAATTCGACATTTCCATCATTGCTCGTCAAAGTAATCTCCAGCAGTAGATTGTTCCCTGTTCCCGCAATAGCCAGGTTATTAAAGGCGGTAAACGTAGCGCTCGGTAGGAATCCGTCGCCGATCCCATCGAAATTCGTATCTCGACGCAACAATTGATTCGTCGCCCCTTCCGCTTCAAATGCCAAAAGATTCTGAAACGCCCCGCCGTCAATCGATGCTCGTATCAAGAAACCATCATTAGAATCGTATGCCGGCGTGGCCGCTGCGTTTCCACTCGCAGCGAACAGAGTACTGAATGTCAGAGTGTTGTAGTTGGTAATATTGACATTGAAGCTCATTGTTCGAAAATCGGGGCGAAGCCCGCCGTCATCCACATCTTCGGCAGCAAAAAAATTGCTGCCACCGAAACCCGTGTATGGAACCACGGCCTCTGCCGGAGAACCAAGTGCGTTACCAGAAAAAGTTAGTGGAACGACCGTGTAATAATCGCCCACTCCGTCATGGAACATTGGGTCGGACACCGTGAAATTGAAAGTGCTATCCTCAAAATTTTCGATCATGATAATGTCTGCCGAAACGATGCTGGAAGTGAGCATTGTTAGACAGAGCACCTTAAAGCAATTCAGTAGTCGCATTGGCTTAAATCCTGTTGATAATCTTAGAAAAAAACTCTGATCTACTGTTGTTTATAACAACCGAACATCCGATAGGGTAGTGATTTTTAGGCCAATTTGTATTCTATGAACAAGTGACACTATAAATAACAAACGGGGACACACCATTTATTGGGATGGTAGGTGGACACAGCCGGCAAAAGTGAGTCTGAGGCGCTACTAGCCGAGTTCTTTTGACCTGCAAAAATCGGCTAGCGCGTCAGGCTCACGAAAACGAAATCCGACTTTTGTCGGCCGTGACTACGTGGGGGAAGCCGCATATTTATGTTTCCCTTCATTAACGAATTCTATTGCTCCGGTAAAAAGATCTCCACCTTCCCGTAGGTTGCTTCCGTCAAAAGTGGTGTGTCCCCTTTTGTCCCTTTCATTGCGAGATTCAGTGGTTCGACCGTCTGCTGCTTTTTCACCATGAGCCACTCTTGCTGAGAATGCCAAAAGCATTCGGTAAGTCGCATTCGGCAGATGCGACCCACGGGGGCCACTCAACGTTCGCCACGGCTTGACGTGCTTACTCTACCAAGAAAGGCTATACTCCAATGTTTCCATCCCTCCAAACTCCCTTCCACTCCACCGAGGACACTATGCCCCCATTTTCCGATGTTTCACGGCGTCGCTTTCTTCAGATCACTGCGGGAAGCTCGATCGCTTGTTCGCTGTTAAGTTCCCCCAGCCGCGCTAGAGCGCACAACGACAAACTGAACTTGGCCTTTGTTGGGGTTGGAGGGCGTGGCGGCGGGAACTTGAACTCGCTTTATGATACGGGTTCTGTGAACGTAGTTGGTATTTGCGACGTCAACAGTCAGCACTTGGATCGAACCGCAGAACGTCACACGCGGGCTCGACGCTATACCGATTTTCGGCGCATGATGGACGAGCTTGCGGATGTCGACGCGGTTGTCGTTAGCACGACTGAGCATACGCATGCTTTCGCGACACTTCCTGCATTGCAACAGAAAAAACCTGTCTATTGCGAGAAGCCTCTGACGCACAATATTGGTGAAGCGCACCGCATCATGCAAGCTGCCAAAGAAGCGAACGTTGCGACCCAAATGGGAACTCAAATTCACGGCATGCCAAACTACCGACGCGTCGTTGAATTGATTCAGTCCAAAGCCATCGGCAATGTCCATGAAGCCCACGTTTGGACCTCGCGCGCATGGGGACTCCAAAGCAAAGAGGATTCCGATGCAAACAAAGACATTGTTTATGTTACAGACCGACCGGCTGAAAAGATGGAAGCGCCAGCCAACTTGGACTGGGAAGCTTGGATCGGCCCGGCTCCGATGCGTCCCTACCATGATGTCTATTTCCCAGGTCCAAAATGGTATCGCTGGTGGGACTTCGGCAGTGGAACCATGTCGGATCTCGGGAGCCACATGAATGACTTGCCCTTTTGGGCGCTCAAACTCGATGCACCGCGGACCGTCGAAGCGATCGGCGACAAACCTCATCGCGAAATTGCACCCGCATCCATGACCGCGATCTACGAATATGGTCCGCGAGAAGGGATGCCGGCATGCAAAGTCTCATGGTACCAAGGCACCCATAAGCCGCAAATCTGGAAGGACAAAGGCATTCCGCAATGGAACTCCGGAATCCTGTTTATTGGCGACAAGGGTATGGTGCTCTCGGACTACGACAAGCACCTATTGCTTCCAGAGGAAAAGTTCGTCGACTTCGTTCGGCCAGAGCAGTTTATTCCCAACTCACCGGGCCAACACGAAGAATGGCTATTGGCAATCCAAAACGGCACACCTACCGGTAGCCCGTTTAGCTACGCAGGTCTCCTGACCATCGCCAACCATCTCGGCAACGTGGCATTCCGATCCAATCAGAAATTGGAATGGGATGCAAAGCAACTGCGAGCTACCAATTGCCCACAAGCGGACGAATTCATTTCTCGGAAACCGCGAGCAGGTTGGTCGCTCGCTTAGGGCTGAGCCGTGTTGATGCAAGGTCACTCTCGGCAAGAGTGACCCACGTGGGGCACTCTTGCCGAGAGTGCCCTTAAGTTCATTACTCGGGAGGGCGAGGCCTCCGCTGTAAACATCTTTGCAAAGTCAATTTCATTGAAAAACTCAGGGAGGGCGAGGCTCCTGCCGAGCCAACGGTGCAATGGTTCGGCAGGAACCTCACCCTCCCTAGCAATGAATTGCTTAGGTAAACTTGTAGGAAACATGTTTACAGCCGTGGCGTCCCCCTCCCGTAGGTTTTCAGGCACCTATGCCCCAGCTTCTAGAATCGCACCTGGCACTTCAGTGGTCTCGTTTCTTGCTTCGGATGGCTTCACATCTGTATTGCTAACTTTGACCGAATACGCTCCGAGCCATCCAATCATATGGCGCACCGCCCGATAGTTTCCATAGACTAACGACGCGAGCATCAGGACCGCTCCAACGACGTAGCCAATCGGAGTTGTAAACAGAAATGCACACAGCAAAGCGTTAATCAAAAAGAACGGGACCGCTATCATCCCGATCGAAGCGATTTTCTGTCCCGTCAAAAGTCCGTTTGAATGCCGAATTCGCCAGAACGATACGATGCTCGCTATCGATCCCGCGAAAATCATGAAGAAGCTTCCTACCGCAAAAACTTCACCGCCATGACGTCCCGACAACAAGGCCATTTGGAATAGCAAAACCCCAATGCAAATCGCCCCAACGCCCCCAATCGCCATCCAGTCGACGGAGGGTGTTGTACGCTTGGGCATGTTCAAGAACGTCTTTAGATAAGCGAAACCAAATTTTCTTTCCGAAGGTTTTGGAGCTTTCGCGGTCGCCGACGAGGGTGATGTCGATGTGGATTCAACCGCAGCCGTATCCAATGGCGCCGCGTAGGATTCGGGGGGATCCATCGATTCGATGATCCCTTTGACAAGTTCGAGGCTCAGCTCTGAACCCGATTCTACTTTCCGCTCAATCATCAAGTGGATTTGCGTTTCCACTTCGGAGCAGATGCTTGTTCTTTCCGCGCGAGCGATCCCCCTAGCTAAAAGCACTTGCTCAATGCGATCGACAAAGGCATTGATCGTTTGCGTGATGATTTCCGGATATGCTACGTTCGTTTCCATGGTGATCCAGTCCTTTTTGATTCGATTAAAAGTAAGGTAAAGTGATCGCTAGGAAGCGACCGAATTTTCGTGTTGTGACAGCAAACTCGAAACACTATCGACGATTGTCCCCCATGCACTCGACAACTCATTGAGTCGTTTGTTCCCAGCTGCGGATAAGCTGTAATAGCGACGAGCAGGGCCGTTCGGACTCTTGGCCATGCGGTGCTTCATCAGGCCTTCGCTTGAAAGTCTTGCCAAAAGTGGATAGACGGTGCTCTCCGTCACCTCCATCCCCGGAATCTTCCCAAGCGTTTCTACGATTGCATAACCATAGGTCTCACCCCGAGTAACGACTGCTAGAACGCAGAGTTCCAAAATGCCTTTACGCATTTGAGAAAGCCAAGTTGTGTCCATGCTCGAATCCTCCATTGGTTCAAGTCTCCCTTGAAAGCAGTACTTATAACTACTTTGTTTCGCGTAGTAGATACGGATATTGGGAAAGCGGGAAGAATTTTTCTCGAATTGGCAAAAAACAGACTTGACCAAATACTGTTCGTTTAACAGTCAGCCGTAGGCGTACTTCGCTCCTTGGACAGTACGCCTACGGCTGACTGTTAAACCCGGATTATTCATACGGTGACTGGAAATGTATTTCCGATAGCCGTTTTTGTTGACGCGGGCCATTTTACACAGATTTAGCTTTTTGCGCGCACACCGCCC
>CANHVO010000152.1 GCA_947463915.1 Planctomycetaceae bacterium | reverse complement strand
GAGGACAATCGCTCTACAATGGCCTAAGCGATTGGGACAATCGCTTTACAATGGGAAAGCAGCCAGTGCTACACAGTATTTCGAAGCTACTTTTTTCGTTCGTAGGTTGCGACCATCATCGGCTCGCCAGTCGTGGTCCCCATCCACATTTTGAAAATATGTTTGTCCTTGCTAACGTATTCCGTTTCCGTTTTATACGATGTGGAAGTTCCGTCCGGCGCTGGTCCCTTGCCAATCATCGTAACTTTCTTTCCATCCGGGCTCTTATCTCCTTCGAGAAGCAACGAAATCGATAGCATCGAAACAAAATGCCGCAATCGGTGTTCAGAGAAACGACACTTGTCATTACGAAAACACATCCGACCTATTTTAGACCCAATGACAATAGAAACGAGCTCACGACAGCCTTTTTTGGTTGAGTTGGCCAAAATCATCGATGAGGTTTGTCAGCGCGGTGAAACGGTCAATGATATCGCAGTCCGCGCCGGACTCAGTCGCGACCTGGTAAGTCGCTTGAGAAACCGAACCTACCGCTCTGCTCCTTCCTTGGCCAATATCGAAGCGGTCTGCAATGCGATTGGCTATCGACTTTCGCTGCAACCGGATTCAGTTGTCGTTGAGCCTGGTGGGGCGGATTCGGCCTCTTAGGCATGCGGCAGCATTCCAAGATTCGTAGCTGGATTCGCCAGAATTCAGTTCGTTCTGAATTCTGGCGAATCCAGCTACGAATACTCCATTGAATGAAACCCCAAGCGTTGGGGCTATTGATTTAGTCGTTAAACAGTCAGCCGAAAGCTTACTTGCTTCTTTGGCAGTACGCCTACGGCTGACTGTTAAACGAAATTGCCTTTTCAGCTTACTGCGGCTTGCGAGGTGGCGCGAACTTGATCCGTTCGACGAGCCGTTTGATTTCGTCGCCTTGCCGCTGGCCAGTCACGGCTGTTATTGCTCGAATGACATGTTCGTATCGCAAATTGTAGTCGAGATCGATTTCGACCTCAGGCCCGTCCTCGGGGGACGGTGGTGCGTCGCCTCCCGTCAGCTCTAGGATGTAGCCTCGCAGTTTGGCCCAGTCATTGCCGTAGGACAAACTATCGTTCACGACGATGTCCGTGAGCTCGCCATCTGCGTTTGCTCGCAATCGCAATTTGATTGGGATCTTGGTCGTGTCGGGGGTGCCACCCGAGCCTTGGAGTGGCATCTTGACGCTGAAGTCACCTTCCTGGGCCGCGATCTTGAAGGTCATCACGAAGAAAATAAGCAACAAGAAAATCACGTCGATCATCGAGGTGAGTTGCAGCTCTGCTTTTTCGTTTCCGCGTTTGGATTCAAATTTCATGATACGAACTTAGAAAAAGGTTACGGTAGCTCTTCACGCACTCGCAAGGCAAATTTTTCGAAGCCTAGGTCTTGGCACTTTTTGATCAGGTCCTGGACGACCCCGCCTGGAGTTCCAAAGTCACCGCGAATAACAATATTGGCGTCGCTCGGCTTTTGGTTTCTAGACTTCAGCAAATCGATTTCCGTTCGCAGCAAAGGAGCAATGGAATCGACCGTAACTACATTCGTTCCGATGTAGATTACGGAGGTCCGGTCCAAATGCAACACAATCGGGAACGTCAACGGCGCCTCGGGTGGCTTGGCTAATTCGCTCGACGGCAACTTGACTTTGTCATTTTGGTCATCCTGCGAAAAATTGATCAGCACCATAAAGAAAATGATCAACTGAAAGACCATGTCGATCATGGCCGTCAGATCCCCTTCGGCCATTTTCGAATCATACGATTTGCGGATTTTCATAGAGCTCTCTATCTCGCGGTTACGATTTGACGAAAGTCTGGAATTTGTCCAGCATCTCTTCGCTTTGCGATCCGGCGTTGAACACGAATCGCTGAACGCGATTTCTCATGATGTTGTAAATCGTGATCGCAGGAATCGCCAGATAGAGGCCAAACAGTGTGGTGTAAAGTGCCTGCTCAATACCGCCTGCTAATTCCGAAGGTTTGATAGTTGCGGTGCTGCTAGCGATTTTGGCGAATGACGTCACCATCCCTTGAACCGTGCCAAGCAAACCAACCATGGGTGCGATGTTTCCGATCAACGCCAAATAGCTCAGCAAATGCTCGGTCTTCATCTGTTCAGACTCACCTACGATCTGCATGGCTTCCAACGCAGATTCTTTTCCGCCCTGAAGCTTTCCAAGACCAGCCGCAACGACTTGTCCTAAGAAACTCTCATCCGCACGCACCAACTCCACAGCTGCGGCAGCATTCTTTTCCCCAAGACTTGCGTCAACCCCCTGGATCAAGTCATCGGGGATAAAATTGTTCTTTTGCACCGCGAGCAAACAACGCACGACTAGAGCGACCAGGATGATGCTCATCACCAAAAAGATGATGGCGTACATCGTTCCTAGCGAGTTCCAAGTTTTCACCAGCATATTCTCGGACTTGGCGATGGGGGGGGCATCTTGTGCGAATAAGGCATTGGAAAAAAGGGAAGCCGCCAATAGCATCGCGATAGCGGGCAAGGCAATGGCTACAAAGAATCGCGTGCGTCGTAAACAAGATTGCATGGCGTCTCCGTGAACAGCTCGTCTAAAGAGGAGGTGGGATAAGGTTAAAAGTGGTTGAGCGTTTGACTTTAAAACGCAGCAACTATGTTTATGGTACTCAACCAACCGCACAAAGAGATCGGGGAGGGGCTCAATGCTGCCTATTTTTTTGCGGGTTGTTCCGATTGCAAGGCTATTTTTTGAGCCAAGGGGAAGTCGGGTAGAGTTTCGCAAGCCGGCTCTTGGTTTCAGTGGCTCGTATGTTTTCACCAACTGCTGCCCAAAGCTGAGCTAAATTGTACAGAGCTTCGGCATGCGCGTCTTGCTCCGTTGAGTAGAGTAAATCTGTCTTTAGAAACGCCAAGATCGCTTCGTCGTTGTTGCCTGCCGTTCGCAAAATTCCGCCCAAAGCATTGAACAATTCGGAAAAAAGCTCTGCATCCGTCGAGTCACCTTCGTCGACCATTTTTTCCAATGCTTCAATCGCTTGCGGAGCCTTTCCTTCGGCGGCATCGCAACGTATTGCAGCCAAGCTCGCTAGTTTTTTAAATTTGAGCGATGCAGGATCGGAAACTTGTGATTGTGCGACCAAGCTGTATTTGGCCCTGGCCTCGGGTATTTGTTTGTTTGCAAAAAGAGCTTTGCCGCTTAGATAATTTCCTTTGACTTTGTAATCGTCAAAAGGTGATTTGCCCAAAACATCGAAAAACCGGGCCGCTTGATCCGGCGTGCCGCTTGCTATCGCCAACTCGCCAAGCTTTTCGGAAGCCATGTAGAACAGATGTGAAGTACTGTTGTCTCTCGCCCACGCTACGAGCGCCTTCGTCGCAGCAGCGGCATCCCCTTTACCGCGCAACGCATTGAGGGCCGAAATGTAGCCTCGATAAAATGCATAGTCTTGTTTCAATTCATCCGACTTGAGCGTAGCTTGGTCAATTTTTCTGAACTCTTCGATCGCTTGGTCGACGTTTCCCTCCCGGATATAACGTTTGGCTTGAGTTAGCGAAACGGGTTCTCCATCAAACACAACTCGGCTAATTTGATTGGTGTCGTAGTTCTGGTTTGCCCCCCCTTTCTCAAGCACTACTTTATCGCGAGTTCGTTCCACGATTTTTCCAGAGGCTGCGATGCCCTCGGCTCCGTTCTTGAGCGGAAAGATTTTGTCTTGAGCTAAAACGGTCTGACCGCATGTAATCGCTAGTGCGAGAGCAAGGGTAGGAGCAAGTCGATGTGGGAGAGAGCTCGATAATCGCATGGTTCTTGATTGTTCAAAGAGAAATTTGGGGAGGTTGGACGAGCGTCCGAATGGAACTTTTTATAGCGCCATCGGTGTAGAGGTTTTTTGGTCGGTTGTTCACTAGCTTGCGCGTTTTGAAGTTTCACATTTGTGTTTTTGTAGCAGAATTCGTGAGAATTCTGACCGCGTCTTGATTGCAAGCGTCTGAATTCTCACGAATTCAGCTACGTTTCTCAATACAGTGCAAATTCAAAACTCGCGCGTCGTGCTATTTTGTTGGTTCGCGATTGAACTCCAAGAGTCCGTTGACTGTTTTGCCAAGGTCCTGTTGGATTTCACGAAGCGATTTTTCAAACATCTCTCGGATTTCGGGAGAGCCTAATTCAGGATAAGTCTGAAAGGTCTCGCGGATTTTGATCGATGCTTTTTCTAGGCCTTGCTTTTTCTTTTCTGGAGTGGACTCGGCCAAGGCGATCAGCCGGAAGCCTTTGGCGATATTGAGGCGAGCTTCGAAGAAAATCTCTTTGAAGTTCGCGATCCGGCCAGCAGTGACGGTACTGATTTTTCCCCATCCCCAAATAGCATTTTCTTTTTTGGCATTAGGTTCGGCCCCGAATATCGATTTCTTTATCAACTCCGCGTCTTTCCCGTTCGACCAGAGCTGCAGATTTTTAGCCGCTTCCACTTGAAAGGTGATGTTGTTCGGATTTGTCGCCAATGACTTTGCATAAATTGCATGCGCTTCTTCGAACTTGCCCGCGCCGCTTTTCGCTTGAGCCAGTTTAAATTGGTTTTCGTCGGGCTTTCTCTTGGCATCGATCAACTCTTGAGGCGGCTTGGCTGCTATTTTGGTAAACGCAGCGTCCGCGATCTCCATCAATGGTTTGGCTTTTCCTGCAAGGCTTGGATCTTTCTGCATTCTGGTTGCAAGGTTTAGAATCGAGCTCCCGCTGGAATCGAGAATCGCCACATCTGAACTAACAGTCACCAACTGCGAAATCAAAACCCCAAAACCCGTTCCCAGGCTTACTTGCTCTTCTGTGCTCTTGCTCGCTTCCAGTTTCGATTGAAGCTTGACGGCCAAGTTGTTGAGCGAGTTTGTTAGGAGTGAGTCGTCTCCACCGGCGAGCTCTTTCATCCTCTGAACAATTTGCACGACGCTGTCTGCGGGGAGTGGTTTTCCATTGCCTGCTGCTTGGACTAACGCTTGCAGTTTCAATCGGTAGGCCTCCAGCTTGACGCTCGGCTCCAAATCACTAACCGAATTGGCCAACGCGATCGCGCCTTTGCCTTCAGCATCGATAACCGCCAACGCATCGTCTACGCGGTCTAATGAAAGGTAGATATTGGCTAACGTGTTGACGCCGTTCACCAACGTTTTGTCGACTTTGTCAGCGGTCATGCCATCCCAAGTCGATCGCAGAAGCGTTTCGGCTTGCAACTTGTTCTTCTGTTCCTCAGGTGTTTCCTCGGTCTTATTCTTTCGGTGCTCGTAAGCTGCCTGCTGATATTCACCCCAGAGGATCTGCCCTAGCATGCTCGCGCCACCACCGCTGCTATTGCCCTGTCCAAGGCTGATATGCTTCAACGCATCGTCATAGCGTTTGTGGATCAAGTCGAGTTTAACGAGGAGGTCGACGGTGTTGCGGGCCTCTTCCGATGCGGGGTCTATTGCGTTGAGTTGATTCGCGAGCCGGACCAACGAAGGAACAAAACTAAGTTGCCTTTCCGGAGACGCCTCAGAAATGATTTTGCCGAGCCCCATGAATGCAAACCCGCCCACCTTCTGCGCCTTGTCCGTTCCTTTGGCGGAGACCAACAACTCCTGGGATAACGCTAAGCATTCCCAGTACTTTTCGGTCCTCAGGTACAAGTAGGCCAATAAAAACTTAGCCTCAACAAGATCGTCTCGCGAATCCGTCGACTTGTACAATCGCAGAGCACGTTGGTAGAGCTCAATCGATTGCGTGCGATCTTTTGTGGCACTATCCTGGATCGTCTGGATTTGATCTTGAACATTGTTCCCGCTGGCAGCTTGTTGTTGCAGGACAGGTAGATCCAACTCAGAGGACTCAGCCCGGTCCAATCGTTCGCGGGCAACTTTGATGGTGTCCGCCCAAGCCTTGGTCGCAGGGGTTTTTTCGTCCGTCTTCTTTTCGACTGTTTCGATCCCAAGTTCACTCAAGCTCTTTTGCGCTTTGGCTTGGTGCGGTCCCTTTTTCTTATTGATCGTTTGAAGCAATTCGCGTGCGGCGCTGCGATTGTTTCTGACTTTGTTGTCTTCCTTTTTCGGGTCGAGCTTCTTGCCCCATGCGATGCGAGCTTCGGCAAGAGCAAGCTGCAGGTCGAGCCACTCTGGATCATCTCGCTCCTTCGTGCTGGCGGTCTTTAGCGTTTCTTCGCCACGTTGAATGGCCGCTTCGAATTTGGAGGCTTTTTCGGTTGAATCCAAGCGGATGATTCCTGCAATGGCTTGAATGCGCCATGTCCTGAAAATCCCCCCCTCTTCATTCTCCGAGACGCGAATGTAGCTGTTTCTCGCTTCGTCAATCTTGCCTAACTGCGTTTGTACTTCGCCTAAATACAAGAGACTCAGCATTCTTCTGCCGGCTTCCAACGGTCCAGTGGTCTTCTCAACGACGGCATTGAAACTCGCCTCTGACTTTTCAAGCCATTGCTTTCGGTCAGGAGCTTGTTCGTCGTACGTTTGCGAAATGAACTCCATCGTTTTCGCTTGAAGGATCTGGGATTGGCGGTACTCACGTTGGTACTGTTCACGAAGCTCTGTGAGTTCCTTGACGTTCTTTCCCTCAATCTTGATCGTTTTTATCTTGTCTCCCGCCATGGATTCGAGGATAGGCTTGAGTTCTTCGGCGATCTTGTTGTAGAGGTCGAGGGCTTCGGTATAAGCCTGACGCGACTTTGAACGCCAACTATCCGATGAGACAACGTTTTCTGGTTTCTTGCTTTCGGTCAAGGCCGATAGTCCACGGTCGAGCAACAAGTCGCCGAGCTTGGTTTGGGTTTCACTGCGTCTGGAATGACCTGGCGCAGCGGAAAGGAACTCTCGGTAGCCCTTTTCGATGGCAGCCATCCGCTCATCGCGTTGTTGCGGTGTCTTTACATTTCGCAGCGACTCCTGCATCAGTATGACCCGTTCGAGCGGCAGGTCTGTTTTCATGTCGGCCGGTAGCCGGTTCTTGGCAGCGCTCAAATCCAAATATTTCAGCCCCATATCGTAGTAGCCTTCCTCCCGCAATCGATTCAGGAAGCGTTTGGCTGGCTCGTCTGCAGACACACTTGGTGCAAAAGCAACCAACGACGAAAATGCGAAGGAGGCAAGCAAGGTCCCGCATTTTAACGAACGGACCAGTAAGCTCTCTTGAGAACGGCAACCTGTCTGAATCCAAGGCGACTGGCCCTTGAGATCAACATTGCGTGAAGCAGCCAAAACAATTGACATGAGAGAACCCCTGCGAACCGAGCAGATGAGACGAGATGGATTTACCTGATTATAGCTGATAATCCGGAGCGTATAGAGACTCAATCCGAAATCTCAACAAGTGGGATCGGCACTAAGGCGAGCGGCAGGCGAAAAACTACCGTAGCTGGATTTACCGGAATTCAGTGCGTACTGAATTCTGGCGAATCCAGCTACGATCTTGGCGAATCCAGCTACGAAAGTCGTATGTTCTCTCCCCTCGTCCCTTTTTGCTTGCGCTATCAAGCATTTTGTAGCGAAACTCGTCAAGAGTTTCGGTAGTTTAGGCGATTCAGCCGAAAGTCTAGACGACTTTCGCTACTCAAAAGCCTCAACCTCAAGACAAACAAATCACTTAGGTGGCGTCGAGGAAAATCCAAGGCAGCCCGAAAGCGATTGGGCTAGCCCATGGTTAAGGTTCCTGGGAAAATGCAGTAATAGCGTATGCTTTTGTTTTCCCAAGGAAATCTGCTATGAGCTTCGCAAAAACAACCCCAAAACCAATTGCCATACCCTCAAAAATGTTAGACAAGTCCGGCGACCGAGTGCGACAAATGTTTGCCGAAATCGCGCCCAAATACGACTTAATGAACCATGTCTTGTCGTTGAACATCGACCGGCTCTGGCGTGCAAGAACCATTCGAATCCTGGGCCTGAGACCTGGCGAACCAGTCCTAGACGTTTGCACGGGAACGGGTGACCTGACCCTGGCCATGGCCCAATCCCTTGGAAAGGAAACCGAGATCGTCGGTAGTGACTTCTGCGTGGAAATGCTTCAGATCGCCAGAAAAAAGCAGTCCAAAAAACTTCCAGGTTACGAAAAAGTGGACTTCGTCGAAGCGGACACGCAAGAATTACCCTTCCCCGACAACCATTTCCAAGCCGTCACGGTCGCCTTCGGACTTAGAAATGTGGCCGTCACTGAAAAAGGGCTCTCGGAAATGAGGCGTGTCTGTAAGCCTGGAGGAAAGATCGCAGTTCTCGAGTTCTCCAAGCCCACCGTGTTCGGACTTCGGCACGTCTACAACGCCTACTTCAAGACGATCCTCCCTCGCGTCGGACAGAGTATGTCAAAAAACAAACAGTCTGCGTACGAGTACTTGCCGCAGAGTGTACAAGAGTTCCCGAGCGGAGAAGCGTTGGCAAACGTGATGCGTCAAGCGGAACTCACCGATATCAAAATGGTGCCCATGACCTTTGGAGTCGTTACCCTTTACATCGGTACCAAATGAACGCACAACCAAATTCCACGTTTCCGCTTGTGCTGGCGATGACCGGTGCCAGCGGTGCCGTCTACGCTGTTCGATTGCTGCAGTGCCTATGCCACGCTCAAGTGCCAGTGCATCTCGTTCTGAGCCCTTCGGCCGCTACCGTTATCCAACAAGAGTTGAAACTCGATCTCGGTCCCAAGCGAGATCGAATCGATTTGTTGTTAAACTATTGCTGGCCTGACGCGGCCACTCAGCACCAATGGGCGCCAATGACAGCGGAACAGGTTGCTCATGTGTCGAAATGGGTCACGCTACACGACTACCAAGACTACATGACGCCGATCGCAAGCGGTTCGTTCTTGACTCGAGGGATGGTCATTTGTCCTTGCTCGGGTGCAACGCTCTCTGGAGTGGTTCATGCCGCTGGCAACAACCTGATCCAACGCGCTGCAGACGTGCACTTAAAGGAACATCGCAAATTGATTCTTGTCCCGCGTGAAACTCCGATGTCGGTTTTCCAGTTAGAAAACATGCATCGCGCCGCTCAAGCCGGAGCGATTGTGTTGCCCGCCATGCCAGGCTGGTACCACAACGTGACCTCCCTCGTTGATCTGATCGATTTTGTGGTCGCTCGAATCTTGGACCATCTTCAAGTTCCCAACACACTCATGGAAAGATGGAGTGAGAATCCGATCGGAGCCGTCGAATGAGCGTTGCCTCTGCCGTTGATTCCAAAAAGGAAGGGTTGCTGGCCACCTCAAGGCACTTCATGCATTTGATTCGGTTCAGCCATACCATTTTCGCATTGCCGTTTGCGTTGCTTGCCACCGCTTGGGCTTATGTCGTGCCTCTCAGTGAGTCCAAAGGCAACTTGCCGTTTCAATGGCGATCGCTGTTCGGTATCGTTCTTTGTATGGTGGCGGCACGCAGCTTTGCGATGGCCATGAACCGACTGCTCGATCACCGCTGGGATGGAGAGAACCCACGAACCGCAACGCGGCATCTGCCGGCTAAGCTCTTGAGTCGAGCGAGCGTCGTTTGGTTTAGCGTGGGATGCGTTGTGACGTTCGTGATATCCTGTTGCTTGTTCCTGCCGAATACTCTGCCCCTCTTGCTAAGTCTTCCCGTTTTGGCTTTTCTAGCGGGATATAGCCTCGCCAAACGATTTACCAACCTCGTCCACTTTTGGTTGGGCATCGCATTGATGCTGGCTCCGATTTGTGCTTGGATCGCGTTGCGAGGCGAAAGCGTTCAAAACAATCCAATGGATATCCTTCCGGCTGTGGCATTGGGCTGTGTGGTGCTGCTGTGGGTGTCTGGCTTCGATATCATTTACTCGTGCCAGGATTTTGACTATGACCGCAAAGCAGGATTGTTTAGCGTTCCTGCTTGGCTCGGAGTCCGCAATGCCCTGCGAGTCGCAGCGACTTGCCATGCGGCCATGTGGTGCGTCGCCCTGACGATCAGTTTCAGCTTGCCCGAGTTATCTCTTGGCTGGCTTTTCCGGGCAGCCTTGATCGTGGTAGGCTTTTTGCTTATCTATGAGCACAGTGTGATTTCGGAGAAAAACCTATCCCGCATGCAACTTGCTTTTTTTCAACTCAACTCGATCATCAGCGTCCTGTTTCTCGTGGTGGGAACCGTCGACGCTTACCTCAGATAATTTCTAAAGCACTATTACGTTTAATGGTCCGGAAGGGCCCGACAAACCATGAGCAACCTCAACGTTAAAGACCGATTGCGTTCCATCCGAGACAAAGTGGAACAAGGTGGTCGCCTCAACATGGACGACGGAGTTTTCCTTTACTCACCGGAAGTACCGCTGCATGAAGTCGGTCAGCTTGCAAACTACGTTCGCGAGAAGATCAACGGCAACGTCGGCTACTACAACATCAATACGCACCTAAACCCGACCAACGTCTGTGTTTACCGCTGCCGCTTCTGCGCCTTCCGGTCCGATCTTCGTGACCCCAAAGGCTATGCCATGAGCGACGAACAGATCTTGCACCGAGGGCAAGAAGCCGTCGATAACGGTTGCACTGAAATGCACATCGTTGGTGGTCTTCATCATAAGCTCGGCTACGACTGGTACCGTGGCATTATCGAAAAGCTGCACAACGCCTATCCGAAACTGCACCTCAAGGGTTGGACGGCCGTTGAAATCAACTGGTTCGAATTTTTGACCAAGATGACTTCAAAGGAGATCTTGCAAGATTTGAGGTCGGCTGGACTTGGTAGCATGCCGGGTGGCGGCGCCGAAATTTTTCATCCCGAAGTGCGCGATCAACTATGCGAGCACAAAGCCAACTCGCACAAGTGGCTTGAAATCCACCAAGCGGCCCATGAGGTCGGGCTAAAGACCAACTGCACGATGCTCTACGGGCACGTCGAGCAAGCTTACCATCGCATCGATCACTTGTTGCGATTGCGGGACCTCCAAGACAAAACAGGTGGCTTTCAGACATTCATTCCACTCGCTTTTCATCCAGAGAATACCAAGCTGTCGCATCTCAAGAAGCCATCGGCCTTGATGGATCTGCGAACCATGGCTGTCTGCCGATTGATGCTCGACAATGTCCCGCACATGAAGGCTTACTGGATCATGCTCGGAATTGGTACGGCCCAAACAGCGCTAGCCTACGGTGCCGACGACATCGACGGCACGGTTCGGCACGAACTGATCTACCATGATGCAGGAGCAACGACTCCTGAAATGCTAACGGTTGAGCAAATGAAGCAATTGATTACCGAAGCAGGCAGAGAGCCGGTCGAAAGAGACACGGTCTATCATCATATTCACCGAAACCCAGACAACTTTAAAGAGTGGACTGTCGGTGAGGAAGTGGCGTTATATGGCCAACAACCGGAATTGACCACTCAGCAGGTCACGACGTGTCTTTAGGGGTGCGCTGTGTCACCTCTCCCAGCGAAGCTGGGGGAGGTCGGACGGGCGACAGCCACGTCCGGGAGGGGGTGCGGCCTCGACCACGCATTAAGTAAACGCTTGTTGAACACGTGCCCCCTCCCGAATGTCGCTAAGGCTCCATTCGACCTCCCCCGACTCCGTCGGGGGAGGTGGCAACGACCGGACTTGTCATTCTCGGACTTGTCATTCTAGAACTGCTTCGCAGTTCTACTCTTTCGTCATCACGCGAACGCGAATCCTTGTACGTCCGGCATCAATCCCCTCCAGTTCGTCTTTTGAGCCAGCGTTCTTAACGCTTGCTTCTTTCGTATCCAATGCATTACGACTTTGATCGATGCGTCGGAATTGCCTACCCAACGCTAGAATGGCATTGGATTGTTTCTCGCCCGTTTCCGTTGGATTCACGGCTGTGTTGGTTGCTATGCTCGGTTCCGCCGCATCTTTTGGAATTTGAATTGCGGTGAAATCCAGGTACTCGGTTTGGGGGAGTTCGATTGGGACATCAAAGCCCAATTGCCTAAGACGCTCGGAACCTAGTCCCCATTTATCTGCGGGTATCTGCAATTCAATCATGAATGGATTGGCAGCGTCGTCGATTTTCACTTCGGTGGAGGCTCGACTCAACTCGCTCGGGGCGTCGGCTGTAGATTGTCTCTCTTCAATATCAAGACCATCAAGTGACGCTTTGCCTTGATCGGAAGCAGTTCCTCGAAATCGATAGGTATAACGCGCCACTGTTGGCGAAATATTTGAGCTGGCCTCAGCTTCTTTTAACTTCAGATTGCGATCCTCTTTGTCATTGATGGTTGCACCCTCGATGCGACCATCTACGGCCAACCAATCGCCATCTGTCTGTTGTTGAATCAGTGGCAACAAGAAATAGAGTTCGGATGGCGTTGACTTCGGAGCAGGGACCGGAGCTTGAGCGATTCGAAGATCGGTTGCTCCGTCATCGGATTCCGCCAACATTCTTGCTGCGGCAGGTGCGGGATCAACTCTCAGGGAATCGGTTGTGTCTGATTTTTGTTTCGCCATCGGCTTGGCTGGTGCTGAGCTGCGGAAGCCGCCAGCGCCGCCAGGCCCACTACTGCCAGCCATGAGTGGCACGCTGCGCCCCGCAGCTCCAGGCACACCTGCCGAGGATTCAAGCACACTCAAATCTCGTGCCGCTCCCCCCGTTCGTCCTCCCGCTGCGGTCGCTCCTCCTCCCGACATTCCCATCCCCGCTCCCGAAGGCATCACTGCTCGCCCCAAGGACTCCTGTTTCGTATCCTCTTTCGCCTCGGCTTCCATTGCACGCGACTTAGCCAATGGTAGCGCATTTGCCGACGCAACGCTTGGCGAAGCCGGTGTGAATTCAAACGAGTCCATCGGGGCATCTTTTGGAGAATTCTCCGTGGGCAACGCTGGAGCAACCTTCTTATTGACGCCTTCCACTAGGGCCATTGTGTCTCGCTTGGGACCAAACATGAGAACACTCACGCAAGCCGCGATGGCAATCAATGCGGCTAAGCTGGCAAGTCTTTGGAATGATTTATTCCAACCAGGGCGATCGTCGTTCAAAACCACTTTGAAAGATGTCACGGTCTCTCTATCGTCGTTCCAAGGTCCTTGCTGAAAGCTTCGGCTTGGTTGTGTCATGTGCAACTGAACGACCAGATTACGAACCGAACGAAGCTCCTCAAATAATTTACGGGAAGACTCCGAAGTACGAAGTTGTCGCTCAACAAGCTCGCGTTCTTCATCGGTCACTTCGTCGTCCAAGTAAGCCGTCAGCAGGACTTCATCAAATTCAGGATTCAACTCTGGATTCATGGCTGGTCCCTCCCTTGTGCGACCGTCTGATTTTTCAATGCGGCCTGGTTTGGCTGAGTGGCCTGGATTTGCTGCGTGGCGTTATCGCCGATCCCCATGGCGTTCATGATGTCTCTCAATTCGATCCTTGCTCGATGCAGGCGGCTGCGAACCGTTCCTACTGGGATTCCAAGCATCGTAGCGATCTCGGCGTAATCAATTCCTTGCAAGTCCCTCAGCACAATGATGTTTCGTCGTTCTTCATCGAGACGTGACAATGCGATCTGCACTTGGGAAACCGTTTCTTTGGCCATCACAATCGATGCGGGCGAATCCGAAAGATGTTCCTTGGGTTCCGCAGTCTCGGTCATGTCGCCAGTCGAAAATTGATTCTTCGTTCGCTTCTTGCGCCGCTGCAAATCGATGGCCGCGTTGAACGCGATTCGATGAAGCCACGTGTAAAACGACGACCGACGTTCGAATTGATCCAGCTTGCGAAACGCCGTCAAAAACGTCTCTTGAGCCACATCCTCGGCGTCGTGGCGATTGCCGAGCATTGCAAGCAGGTACGCGTAAATCCTCTGCTGGTAGTTTCCAACCAGAATTTCAAATTTAGATGCTTGTCCCGAAATGATACAGTCGATCAACGCAGTTTCCTCCGCTTGATTAGGTGCTGTAGTAACGGACGGATCCATGGCCAAAAGAGTTCCCAATTCGTAAAAAAGGCTATCGGTACAACGGAGTCAACTTTTCAGTTAGATAATCGATAAAGGGTTGAGAGGAAAGGGGCTTTCCCGTCGCATTCGCCACCAATTCTGTTGGTTTTTGACAACGTCCATGCTGGTGGACTTTAGTTCGCAGCCACCGCAAAAGAGGTTGGAAATCCCCCTCGGCAATCAGGCTAGGCAAATCCCCCAGGTCGTCGTTGGCAGCATTGACGAGTTGTGACGCGAAGATATTACCAAGCGTATACGTCGGAAAATAGCCGATCAAACCTGCCGCCCAGTGTACATCCTGCATAACCCCTTCGCTGTCATTCTTGGGCCGGATTCCCAAATAGGATTCGTAACGATCCGACCAAGCCTTGGGCAAGTCCTCGCATTGCAAATTGCCGTCGATCAGCTCCCGCTCCAACTCAAAACGGAGCAAGATATGCAAATTGTAGGTCGCTTCGTCCGCTTCGATACGAATCAAACTCGCCTCGACTCGGTTCAAATCCCCATATATGGACTCGACCGAAACGCCAGCCAATTGCGGAAACCATTTTTGAGCGTGAGGTAGGCACCATTGCCAAAACTCACGGGATCGACCGATCATGTTCTCCCAAAGCCGGCTCTGCGATTCGTGCACTCCAAGCGACGCCGCGCCCCCGGCTGGCAAACCAAACCACTCGGTGGGGAGCCCTTGTTCGTACATGCCATGGCCCGCTTCGTGGAGCGTTCCATATAGTCCGCTACTAAATGAGTCTTCGTAATAACGCGTTAGGATGCGATGGTCGTTGGGCCCGAGTGTTGTACAAAAGGGATGGTCCGTTTCATCAAGACGCCCTCGAGGGAATTGAAAACCAATTTGCTCCGCTACCCAACGCGAGAACTCTTTCTGCTTTGGCACATCAAACAAGCCTGCAATCGACTTCCCGTCCGGTCCCGATTTGGCCTGCGTTAGTTTTTGTACCAGCGGAACCAGTCGTTCCCTGAGTTCCGCAAAAACAACTGAGACTTCGTCCGTCTTGGCGTCTTCTTCGTATTGATCGAGCAAGCTATCGTAACGACACTTTGCCCCGCTTGAAAGAATGGTTGCTTCCTCGCGACGCAACGCGACAATGTCGGTAAGATGAGGCAAGAACGAAGCGAAATCATTTTTTGGTTTGGCTTCGGACCAAACCTGTTGACCTACAGTAACTGCATGCGCAATGCGTTTTACCAACTCTTCTGGCAGCTGAATGTTCTTGTCAAAGTCCCGCTTCAACCCTCGAATCGAAGCCCCCACGGGACTGTTGGGTTGCGACATCAATTCTGATTGCGAGAGCTCATTGAGCCAGTTGCCGAATTGGGCGCTCGTCTTACGTTGATGAACCAGTCCGCTCAAAAACGTGACTTGCTCAGCTCGGTGTTCGCCTGCATGAGCCGGCAAACCGGTTCTTTCGTCCCATTCGAGCAATGCCATGGTGCTTTC
>CANHVO010000151.1 GCA_947463915.1 Planctomycetaceae bacterium | reverse complement strand
AGCTTAGAAAAATTCGAATACTCAAAACCTGGCGACAATACCCGAAGAGCGCCATGGGAGTAGCTTGGCATGACATAGTGCGTCGTTTTGCTGAGCAATCGCCCCGGTTTGAACACTGGCATGGTGTGCGCAGAGGTATCTCCCGTGGTGTTTTCGAACAGCCACACCCCATTGGAGGGTTTGTCCGGGCAGGAGACCAGCAAATCAAAGTCGCCATCCCCGTCAGCGTCACACGGGACCGGCCATGCCCATAGCCCGACACCCAAATCGACAACCAGGCTAGGATGGTTGTATCGAAGCGGCGTCAGGCTTTCTTGGGCAGCAAGTGAGCCATTAAGCAGGAAAAACCATGAGGCGAAGCAAATCAGAATCGCTCGAAGGAGAAGAAAACGCATGGGGAATAGACCGTATAACGCGAGGATTCTTGATTGAAGGGGGCTGAACGCAGGAATTATACCGAGATCCAAGAGACCGCCGACAAAAGCCAACGTAGTAGGCACATGCCATTTGCCGTTCGCAAGGGATCATTTTCAATCCACTTTAGCGGACGGCACGACGGAGCGTGCCTGCTACTTTTGAGGCCCTAACCATTTTGAGCCGAATCTCCCGCCATTGTCGGAGGCATCAATAATTCCACACAAGCCGGGGGCCGTAGACTAAGATGGTAATTTGTCGCCATATTGACAATTCCCTGGAATTTGTTCAGGCTGATACAATACTGTTTGCTTGGGAGGACAAAGCAATCCCATTTGTGCCCTCCTAAAGAACCATTGCCTACCAAATTGCACACGCACCCAAGCCTGTGCACCACCATAATTCCCCCTCAAACCATTCGGGTACATGATGTTGTCGATATTAGGTCAGTATGGGGCTGCTAACAGCTACTGCGATAGGGAATCTCGGCGTTCATTCTTGAAAATCGGTGGCATGAGCTTCGGTGCCACGGCTCTTGGCTTGGCCGACGTTCTCCGCGCCGAATCGGCTCAAAAGAAAAATTCGAACAAGTCACTAATTCAGATATTCTTGGGGGGGGGGCCTCCGCACCAAGATATGTGGGACATCAAGTCGGATGCTCCATCTGAGATCCGCGGAGAGTTCCGTGCGATTCCTACCAACGTACCCGGCATTCAGATTTGCGAAGTCTTTCCGAAGCTCGCGCGTCTGATGGATAAGGCGGCCATCATTCGGTCCGTGGTCGGTTGCAAAGATAGGCATGAGTCCTATCAATGTCTAAGCGGTTGGATTCCGGATGATTTAAAGGCGCTCGGCGGTCGACCCTCGATCGGTTCGGCTGTGTCCAAGATAAAGGGAGCAGTCGATCCCGCCGTTCCGCCGTTTGTTGGATTGGCAGAGCGATCGAGCCACGTTCAGTGGTCCGATTGCGGTGCACCAGGTTTCCTCGGAGCGGCTCACTCCGCGTTTAAGCCAGATGGGCCTGGCATCGAAAACATGAAGCTGAACGGCATCTCGCTAGAGAGACTTCAAAGTCGCAAAGAGCTTCTTACGAGCCTTGATATGCTTCGTCGGGACATTGATACGACCGGCGTCATGGGCGGAATGGATACTTTCGGTCAACGGGCTTTGGATGTATTGACTAGCAGCAAGCTGGTAGACGCACTCGACTTGTCCAAGGAAGATCCAGCAATCGTTGCGAAGTACGGCGATGGCAAACCCTACCAATACCAATATGATGGTTGCGCGACACGCAATGATCACCTTCTGATCGCTCGTCGCCTCATCGAAGCGGGCGTTCGCGTGGTCAGCTTGAGTTTCGGCCGATGGGATAGCCACGGAAAGAATTTTGATTTGGTTAGGGACCACGGTGGCAAGCTCGATCAATGCTTGAGTGCTCTCATCGAAGATTTGGACATGCGTGGAATGCTTGAAGACACCAGCATTGTTGTTTGGGGCGAATTTGGTCGCACGCCTAAAATCAACAAGGAAGCTGGCCGCGATCACTGGTCCCAAGTCAGTTGTGCGTTCATGGCCGGAGGCGGTATCCGAACAGGTCAAGCTATTGGTGCTACCAACCGTCTAGGCGAGTATGCGACTCTTAGGCCGGTCCACGTTCAAGAAGTCATCGCGACCCTTTACCACAATCTTGGAATAGACGTCACAAGAACGACGGTTGCTGATGCGACCGGTCGACCACAGTTCCTGGTCGATCATGGTCCTGTGAGCGAATTGATTTAAGATTGAATTGAGATAATTTACCCCACCCCATGGCTTCCCAAGCCCGGCATTCTTCCTGGAATGCCCTCCCCCACCTGAGGCCCTCCAAGTGAAAATCGCAAAATGGCTCAACTTGTCTGTGCTCGCATTGATTGCTTGCGCGACCCGAGGGAATGCAGAAGAGTCCCACGTTCCGGTTAGCAATCTGCGAATCGAAAGCAGTGCATCGCTGCTGAAGGAAGTCGAAAAAAACAAAATCGTATTTCGCGGAAGCGATGCTCGATACCAATGTCTCGTTACAGGAAACGATGCAAACGGCAACGAAATCGATTTGACTCGGAAAGCTACGTTTCGTTTCGAGCCGTCTGGAGTTGCTTCGATCGATGCGTTTGGTCAAGTTGCTCCGCTTCAAAATGGCACAACCGTTTTGACTGCTGAGGTAGAAGGTGCTGGCGCGACCACCTTGTCTATTGAAGTAACGAACTGGGACGAAAATCCAGAGGTTAATTTCCCGAATCAAGTTGTTCCCATTTTCACTAAGCTTGGCTGCAATGGGGGCGGTTGCCATGGAAAAGCTGCTGGCCAAAATGGATTTAAGCTTTCGCTGCTGGGGTTTGAACCAAGCGAAGATTATGAACATTTGGTCAAGGAGTCACGAGGTCGCCGACTTTCGACCGCTCTACCTGACGCAAGCTTGCTGCTGACCAAAGCAATCAACGCCGTTCCGCATGGAGGTGGTCAAAGACTCGAAATGGATTCACAGGAGTACCGCGTCCTGCGACGTTGGATTTCTCAGGGGCTCAAGCCGGGTAAGGCAGATGACCGACGGGTTGTTTCGATCTCGGTATCGCCGCAGCTTCGCCGGATGCTACCCAAACAAGACCAACAACTATCGGTAACGGCCAGTTACTCAGACGGAACCACCGAAGACGTTACACCGTCCGTTCAGTTTGAAAGCAATGACACCGATATGGCCGACGTAGACAAGCGAGGCTTGGTATCGATAAAGTCGTTGGCCGGAGAAGTCGCTGTGATGGGCCGATTCCAAGGCCAAGTTGCGGTCTTCCGGGCAAGTGTTCCGATCGTTGGAGGCACGAACGAATGGCCGGAGCCCACCAATCCAATCGATGGTGCGGTGATCGCACAACTGCGTTCCCTCAACATTCCGATGTCTCGCGTTTGCGATGATCCGACATTCCTTCGAAGAGCGACGCTTGATATTGCAGGCAGGTTACCGACGATCTCCGAAGTAGAAAAGTATGGACAAGATACCTCGACGGATAAGCGCGCGAAACTGATCGACAGGTTATTGGCTAGCGATGATTATGCCGACCATTTCGCAAACAAGTGGATGTTGATCCTACGAAACCGAAGAGAAACCCCTGGACAAAAGTCAGGTACGTTTGCGTTTCATCGATGGATTCGTGATCAAATCGCAGGCAATCGACCGTTCGACCAATTTGTGCGTGACATCGTTGCAGCCTCTGGTTCCATCGATGTCCATCCGCCTGTTGTCTGGTATCGCCAAGTACCTGATAATTTCAGTCGGCTCGAGGATACGGCTCAACTATTTTTGGGGCAGCGTATTCAATGTGCTCGATGTCACCACCATCCCTATGAAAAGTGGGCTCAAAAAGACTATTTCCAAATGGCAGCCTTCTTTTCTCAAGTGAAGACCAAAGCAGGCTTGTCTCCGGACGAAGCGATCTTGTTCGCCGGTTCTGGGCAACCTCGCTCATCCCATCCCAAGACGGGAGAGTCTCTCAAAGCGGCGGGGCTCGATGGTCCGCCAAGAGCAGACTCCGACGTACGCGACCCTCGCGAGTATCTTGTTGATTGGATGGTCGACAAGGGCAACCCGTTCTTTGCGAAGTCGATTTCCAATCGTTACTGGAAACACTTTTTTGGTCGCGGGTTAGTGGAACCCGAAGACGATATGCGAGTGACCAATCCACCGTCGAATTCTCCTTTGCTGGAAGCGTTAGCAAAACAACTGGTCGACACGAACTATGACACAAAGGGATTGATTCGAGCGATTTGCAACTCGCGTGTTTATCAACTCGATAGTGAACCCAATGGTAAAAACCTTCGTGATCGCAAGTGCTATTCCAGAAACTATCCAAAGAGACTTTCGGCGGAACAGATCTTGGATGCGGTTGATCAAGTAACTCAGACTGCAACCGCGTTTGATGCGATGCCGGATCGGACCAAGGCGATATCGCTACCGGACTCATCGTTCCGATCCTATTTCCTAACGGTTTTCGGACGTCCCGATGCCACGACTGCGTGCGAGTGCGAGCGGGCCAACGATTCGACGTTGGCGCAAAGTTTGCATTTTGCCAATTCGAAAGAGCTGATCGCGAAGCTTGCGGAAGCCAACGGGCTACCCACAAGTTTGGCGAACCGAACGACCACGCACGAGGAGCGATTGCAGGAGCTTTATCTACGAGCATTTTCTCGCAAACCGAGCGATTCGGAAATAAAGCCAGCGATTGCGTACATCGATCGGAAGGCGGACAAGCTGGAAGCGTATCAGGATCTGACTTGGGCGATTTTGAACTGCAAAGAGTTTTTGTTCAATCACTAAGGCAAATGGCCAAGTGCTGTATCCATCAATTTGGCGCAGTGAAGCATTTTGTAGCGAAACTCGTCAAGAGTTTCGGTGGTTCAGGCAATGCGGCCGAAAGTCTTGACGACTTTCGCTACAGAAAAGCGTGTTTCAGCAGAGAGAAATGCTTCACAACATGGCACCCTAGGGCCGGGGAGAGGGAGCCGGTTTGTGCAATAGTTGTTGGCACTACACCCTCCCCTCGCTATGCTCGCCCCTCCCAGCGGGAGGGTGGCTGAGCCTATCTATCACCCACTTGGCAACGCGGTAATAATACGTCGTGAAACCACCTCGACACCTCTAATTGGCTCATTTGAAATCTATGTCTACAGCTCCATCAACCCCTGCATGTCCAACTTCACCATTGCCACCTTTGGATGAATTGCCGATCGATTCCATTTTGATTGTCTCGTTTGGCGGACCAGAGGGGATGGAAGATGTGATGCCATTTCTTGAAAATGTCCTTCGAGGCAAAAATGTGCCACATGAGCGATTGCTTGAAGTGTCAGAACACTACAAGCAGTTTGGTGGTGTCAGTCCGATAAACGAACAATGTAGGGACCTCATTACTGCGGTCGAGGCGGAAGTAAAGCGACGCCAACTCGATTTGCCTATCTATTGGGGGAACCGTAATTGGCACCCTCTACTTCCTGATACGCTGAGCAAGATGGCATCCGAAGGGCGGAAACGCGCAATTGCTTTCTTTACTTCGATGTTTAGTTGCTACAGCGGTTGTCGACAATACCGAGAAAACTTGGCTGCGGCCCAAAGTACAGTTGGTGACAATGCTCCGAAAATCGAAAAGCTCCGCAAGGGCTTTAATCATCCCGACTTCATCGCGGCTCAAAAGGACTGTTTATTGCAAGCGCTCAGCCAGCTGCCCGCGGAGGTCCGCGACGAGACGCTGGTGTTATTTTGCGCTCACAGTATCCCAAAGACAATGGCCGATAATTCGCGTTACGAAGAGCAGCTCCGAGAATGTGCTAAGCTAGTTTGCGAAGCGGCCAATCACGGCCCATGGGAACTAGCCTTTCAAAGTCGATCCGGGCCGCCTCAGCAGCCATGGCTAGAACCGGATGTTTGCGATCGAATCGAGCAGTTGCATGAAGAACGTGCGATCAAGCAAATCATTGTTCAGCCGCTCGGTTTCATCTCAGATCATATGGAAGTCCTCTACGATTTGGATCACGAAGCTGGGGATTTGTGTAAGGAAAAGGGCATTCAATTTGTGCGGGCTGCAACCGTCGGCGTTCATCCACGATTCGTATCCATGATTGTCGACTTAATCGAAGAACGATTGTCAGACGACACGGAGCGACCGTTTTTGGGCAGCTACGGTCCGAGCCATGACTTGTGCCCGTTGAACTGCTGTCTATACCCACAAACCGGTCGTAGACCTGGGAGTTGAGCAGGAGGTAAGCGGAGTTAAAGATATCATGCTCATACCGGCCAGGAGGGTAACGCTATGAAGCATCTCGCCCAGCTAAAAACGGGCCTTTGTGTAGCGAAAGTCGTCAAGACTTTCGGCTGCATCGCATAATCGACCGAAACTCTTGACGAGTTTCGCTACAAGGACGTTGTGTCGCTTTCTCGGTTCCAAATGCGATTTGGCTCATCCTCGGGAACAGTATTCGCTGAACAACACCGTCGTCTCGAAATTTCCCAACGGGACATTTCGGAATCAAGTACAATCTGTGCGGTTCAACACCAGCTCAAAACCCCTCCGCCAACGTTCCAACCATGAAATCCACTGTTGCTCTTGCCGTCGCGACCGTTCTTTTGACAATGCTGGGAGCACCGAGCCATCGTACTTTGGCGGATGATCCCGATGTTCGCAAGCTTTTGCCGGATACTACGGCGGTCTACATGGAAGCAAAATCGGTTGAGTACGTTTTGAGCCATCCCTTCGTCAAGTCGTTGCAAAGCTCTGCTCAGTTCAAGAAGCTCATGCGATTGCCCGATGCTCGCAAGCTCAATGCAGGTTTGGTTTTTTTTGAGTTTGCAGTTGGTGACAAACTGGAATCGGTCATGAAAAGCTTGACAGCAGGTGGCGTGCACGTTGCTATAGACAAGAAGAGCGAAGGCGCGGTTCTTTTAGCGAATACTGAGAGTCAAGAATGGATCGAAGAGTATCTGCAGAAACTAGCGAAACTAGCGAGAACGGATGCGAAATCCAAGAATCAACCCGATCCCATTCAAGAGGCCGACTATCGAGGCGTTCATGGCTACGAGTTTCAAAAACTGATGGTTGGAAACATCGGTGCGGTTTTGATCGTGACAAACAAAGCGGAATTAGGGAAAAGCATCATCGATCGCCACTTGGATTCGACAAGCGATCACTTGTTGAATCAACCGCTCTTTCAACAAGCTTGGAACGCCAAGACATCGCAGCCCGAGGCCTCCCAATCTTGTGTCAAGGCATTTGTTGACATCGACACGTTGCGGCAAGCTGGAGTCGCTCAAGATTTGTTGATGGGAAAGGCGAAGGATTTCGGTGCTGAACTTATTCTAGGCGGTGTTTTGGCCTCGCTGAATAAAACCAGCTTTGCAATGGCCGAGCTGTTTCTCAACGAAGACAAGATTTCCGCCGATTTCAGAATCCCGCACGAAAAGGCTTGGACCGAGGAGTCGAGAGCCTTTTTTGTTGGTCCTAACGGGCTTGGGCATGCAACCACGTTCGTCGATGGGGCGAGTTTGATGGCGAACCTCAGCACCTATCGCAACCTTTCTGAGTTATGGTTGCGAGCAGGGGACCTCTTTGACGAAAAAGTCAACGATCAATTGGCTCAAGCGGATAGCACGTTGACAACGCTCTTTTCCGGAAAGGATTTCGGCACGGATATTCTCGGCGCAATTGAACCACAAATTGAGTTGATCGCGTCGGAACAGCAGTTCGAACCAGATCTTATGCCCGCGATTCAGTTGCCTAGTTTCGGTCTTGTTGCGAAACTGAAGAACCCGATGATGCGAAAAGATCTCAAGCGAATGTTTCAGACCTTCATCGGTTTTCTCAACTTCACTGGGGCAACGGAAGGCAATGCGCAGTTGGACCTCGATTCCGAAACCATCGATGCGAGGCAAATCCACACCGCGTCCTACATCAAGGAATCTGACAAGAAATACGAAAACGGACTTCCTATTCAGTTTAATTTCAGTCCCACATTGGCATTCGATGGGGACTTGGTCATTTTCACCAGCGCGAACTCATTGGCCAAAAAAGTGTCAACCAGTGTCAAGCAGGACGTCTCAGGGAAAGCCCCTTTGGATAACACTCGAATGAAAGTAGACTTTGCAGCGATCAAGCGAATTCTGGAATCGAATCGAAATCAGTTGATATCGCAAAACATTTTAGAGAAGGGTCACAGCAAACCAGAGGCAGAAAAAGAAATAGATACATTGCTAGGCATCATGTCGCTGTTGCGATCGGGCATGGGTTCGCTTCGATTTGACGACTTTGTGCGATTCTCTCTGGAACTTGAGATCATCTCGGATCGATAACGATTTTATGGAAGACCGATATCGACGCCAAAAAGCATTTCTGGAAATTGGGGAGCGTGGCCAAAAACGGCTTGGGCAATCCAGAGCAGCCATTTGCGGTATGGGCGCTCTCGGTGCCATGGTGGCTGAGCGTTTATGTCGTTCGGGTGTCGGCTTTCTCAGGTTGATCGATCGCGATTGGGTCGAACTCGATAATCTGCCGCGGCAAGCGCTTTACACGACTCAAGATGCGATGGAGGTTCGGCCAAAATCGATTGCTGCCCAAGAGCATTTGCTTGCCATCGATCCAAACATTCAGCTGGAGTCGGTCGTTGAGGACCTGACATTCGCCAACGCTGAAAAATGGTTGTCCGATGTCGATTGCATCATCGACGGAACCGACAATTTTGAGACACGGTTTTTGATCAACGATCTCGCGATTCGTTTCGGCATCCCATGGGTTCATGCTGGGATTGTCGGTGCTGCTGGTCAGTCGATGGCATTCGTTCCAGGCAAGACCGCTTGTTTTCGCTGTCTATTGCCAGAGCCGCCACCGGCCGAGCAAATGCAAACCTGCGATTCTGCTGGAGTGCTTGGGGCAGCTGTGGGTGTCATTGCTTCTTGGCAAGCGATCGAAGCCATCAAGCTTTTGGTCGAAGCGGAACAGGCCGGAGATGGTTGCTTGCGAATTTTTGATCTCTGGGCAGGTGACGTTCGGAAAATCAAGGTACCTCGCAACTTGGCAAGCAAAGAAACCGACGAGCAACTGGGATGTAGGGCCTGCGTGCGAGGCGAGCTTGATTTTCTGAATGGCAATGTTGGCACTCAAGCGCGCGTACTCTGTGGTCGCGGGGCGGTCCAGATCCAGGCGTCGGGACGAGAACAGCTGAACTTGTCAGTATTGGCCGCAAGGCTTCGCGCGGAAGGTGAAGTCACCGAAAGCGCGTTTTTGGTCCGATTCAGCCACCATCCCTATGTAATTACAGTCTTTTCAGACGCCCGCGCCGTCGTACAAGGAACGGAAAACCCGGACGAAGCGAGAAAAATTTACGCAAGGTGGATCGGAAGCTAAGCTTTTTTGGTATTTTAAAGCCCCTTGAAGGGTAGAGTTTTGCTTAGGCGGCGCAAAACAGCTTGCCTAGGAGACAACAAACACGTTACTATTAATGCGACGAATATATAATTTTTTCAAATAGTCGCTAGGAAGTGAAGCAAATAAGATGCGTTATGCGTTTCGACTTGCAGAATTATTAGGGCATACGCCGGACCGCCGAAAGCGTCCTGGAACGATCAAGGCCATTGTGGAGTACACCGGTCTGGATCGGCATCAGGTAGCAGCGCTGCTTAAGAACGAAGCCAAGTACATTCCGATCGAGGCTTTGTCTCGATTGTGCGATTACTTGATCGAGCATGGTTACGCACGCGCTGAAGAACTGCCGGGCGCACTTTTCGCTATCACTCCTGAAAACTTTTGGGAAATGCTTGCTCGGCGTTCTCGCCTCGAAATCTGCGTTGGCGTGCGACGTCCACCCGATAATGAATCGGCGGATACAGCTTGGATTGTTGCGTCGGACAGCGTGCTTGCTGGCGAAGTCCTGAATGGAGTGTCGACGCTGGGTGGTACAGCCAAAGCGATCTCCGCGAAGAAGGGTGGAAGCAAGGAGATGCCGCATATCGAGCATCTTCGTCAGACCCTAGTTTGGAGTCCAGGCACGATGAGCGTGGACCAAGTTCACGGTCGCGCACAAGCAGTGTACGATGATTTTTCGGAAATGGGCGGAGACAAGGCGATGGTTTGCCTTGGTTCGGTTAAGAGCAATCCAACTGTAGAACTTGTACTGGCAAACGCCTTTGGATGTGATGCTTTTGTATCGCAAGATAATGTCTCGAAGGCTTCCGAGCGAGCTTGTCCGTTCTTCCTCCGCTACCGAGATCACGATCCACATCCTCCAGCATGTTCGGCTGGGATGCAGCTAAGTAAAACAGAAAAAGCGGCGGAGGCTGGTCTCTATTACGAAACAGCTGATGGCAGCTGGGCCTTTGCGGGGGGAGCGACTCCGGGACGCGATGCGGCCTTGGTGTTCTACATTTTCCGCGAGTCGCTCGGTCGCCTTGAAATGGTTCTCAGCGGATTTTCAGGACGTGCCACGCGATTGTTGGCACGCACACTAGCTCACCGAGCTGAAGATTTTTGGCCGCCGATTTTCCATGAGAATTACTTGCAGGTTGGTGCTTACTTAGTCCAATACGAAGCGGCGGAAGGTGGCGATGATTCGTTGGATATCCTTTCGACGGACACGATGGCCAATGCGACGGTCATTGCGTTGCCAACCGAGGCCATCGCCAAGCGCTTGGGCAAGGGCTCTCACCCTGGATGATTGAGGCATCGCAATCGAATACAGCATCGACGGCTAAGCCGGACTTGAGTGTCCAGCTGGGCCGTCTTGCATTAAAAAACCCGGTGCTTGTCGCATCAGGCACGTTTGGATACGCGAGAGAAATGGCTGGCGTGCTGCCGCTCATTGAGCTCGGCGGTATTTTGCCAAAAACCATTACGCAGAATGCGAGACCTGGAAATTCGCCTTGGCGAACGGTAGAAACGAGTTCGGGTCTTCTGAATGCCATCGGCTTGGACAACGACGGCATCGACTACTTTTTAGCCAACCATTGGCCGTATCTCAAGTCGACCGGCGCGAAGATCATCGTGAGCATCGCGGGCAAGTCGCTTGACGATTTCGTGTTGCTCGCCAGTCGTCTTACCGAAGCGGACGGGCTCGAGGCTGTGGAGCTGAATGTTTCCTGCCCCAATGTTTCAGGCGGCGTGGACTTTGGGACTGACGCGAAGCTTTGTTACGAAGTCGTCAACAGTGTTCGCAAGGTATTGGACTGCGCGATTGTTACCAAGCTGACACCGAACGTAACGCGAATCGTAGATATTGCCCGAGCAGCCAAAGATGCTGGCACCGATGCCGTGACTTGCATTAATACAGTTCTTGGAATGGCGGTCGATTGGCGAAAACGCAAACCTATGTTGGCCAATGTCGTTGGCGGACTGAGCGGACCTGCGATTAAACCGATTGCATTGCGATGTGTCTATCAAGTTGCAAGCCAAGTTGGAGTTCCCGTCATTGGTGTAGGCGGTATCGCGAACCTCGACGACGTGATGGAATTCTTAGTTGCAGGGGCATCTGCGGTTCAAATCGGAACGGCGAACTACTATGATCCCTTGGTCAGTCTCAAGCTGATAAACGGCTTGCCCGATGCACTGGCATCGATTGGTGCCAGCTCGGTTCGCGAGATTGTTGGAACGTTGAAAGCGTAACATCGCAAGTTGTTGCAAACACTCACTGGATTGAATTGAAAAAATGCGAGTTTTGAGCGGGATCCAACCCACCGGGCGATTTCATTGGGGCAACTATTTTGGAGCGATCAAGCAATACATCGACTTCCAAGAAGCTCACGACGGCTACTACTTCATCGCCGACTTGCACGCATTGACGACGGTTCGCGATCCGCAAGTTTTACGTGGCTATGTCAAAGACGCTGCATTGGATTTGTTGGCCTTAGGCTTGGATCCGGAACGAGCAACGCTGTTTGTTCAGTCCGATGTACCTGAGGTTTCACAGCTATGTTGGTTGTTGATGACTGGTGCGCCGCTTGGTCTGCTGGAGCGCTGCCATGCTTACAAGGACAAGACTGCCAAAGGGCTAAAAGCCGATGTCGGCTTGTTCACTTATCCGGTTCTGATGTCAGCTGATATTTTGGCTTACGATTCGAATTGGGTACCTGTAGGCGAAGATCAAGTGCAGCATATCGAAGTCTGCCGCGATCTTGCGCGCAGTTTTAACTCGCATTACGGCGAAGTCTTTACGATGCCTGAGGCCAAGATTGTGCCGGGCGCAGCGAAGGTGCCGGGAACTGATGGCGAGAAGATGAGCAAGAGCTACAACAACACGCTGGGACTTTTTGAGGAGCCAAAAGAGCTTCGCAAAAAGATCATGCGTATCAGTACAGACTCTCGTCCGATGGAGGACGCAAAGGATCCGGAGACGGATCATTTGTTCCAACTCTACCGATTGTTCGCGAGTACTGAGCAGATTGAGGAGCTACGCGCGATCTACTTGAAGGGTGGGTTCGGTTATGGCGAAGTGAAGAAGCGATTGGCGGATGTTTCGGACGCTTATTTGCAGCCAGCTCGTATTCGACGTGCAGAGTTGGAAAGCAATCCTGCATTGGTCGCTGATATTCTGAGCAAGGGAGCGGCCAAAGCTAGGGAGAGGGCGAGCAGTGTTCTTTTGAGGGCAGAGCGAGCTTGTGGGTTGAAGGCTACTTAGAAATTTTTTGAGGTTGCTTTCACTTCAAAGGCACACCCAGCAGGTGTGCCCCACGGTGGGTCACTTTTGCCGAAAGTGACCTTTGATATTTGTCATTTTGTCCGGCACGGGCTTGTCCCGACCGGACACCGCTTTGGTGTTCTACTATGACGCGTAAAGAAAATGACATCACGGAATTCGTCGCACCGCCAAGGCGGTGCGACGAATTCCGTGGCATGCGATCAGGCGAATCGAATCTAGAACCCCAAAGCTGCGGACGGTGGGGCAAGCCCCAACCGTCCTGAAATGCAGCCACCCGCATTTTCCTATCGACGCAACAGTGTCTGCGTCAGCTTTTGGAGTTGTCACCGCATCGGTTGTCATGCTTGTCGAGTTGCTGGGTGACGGTTCATTGCGACTAAAGTGCGATTCGATTCTGCTTAGAACCGCAATTGGAACTTCTTGCACGCCTTCAATACTTATTCAACTGCATTTCGTTTAACAGTCAGCCGTAGGCGTACTGTCAAAGAAGTTAAGTACGCCTTCGGCTGACTGTTAAACGACTTAATCAACAGGCCCCGAGGTCGTCGGGGGCCAATGTGATAAACAAGCAGGAGAAAGCGAGACGACCTCTTGGCATCAAATCGTAAAGCAGTCGCCTACACCGTTGTCTGGCAGCCCCATCAATTCACGCCATCTCGCTTCGATCATGGCCGTGTAGGGCATACCGCTGAGACCGTAGTTTCCCATTGCGTAACCATCGTTGACTTCGACGAGCATTGTTTGTCCAGCGGCTGTGATCCCCCAGTCCATTGCGAAGGCGATCGGGCGCCCAGAAAAAGCTTCGATGGCCGCTTGCACGGTTGCCACATCGGGAAATCGCAGCGGGTCACCTTTGTAGTTTGCGACATTGAGGATCTTGTTGCGGAGCACGGAGACTCGCCATTCCGAGATGAATTCGATGCGTTGTTGTGCTAAAACCTCGGTGTCGTCAGGCAGTGCTGCTGAGGCGATCAAATCTCGCAAGCCATAGACGACAGTCCCTTTGAATAGTTTTTGGTGCAACAGCGGCTTGATATGGAACGGATTGAACGAAACTTCCGAGTCAACTTGGTTGCGAACTTCTCCGAGAGTCGTCTCCCAGGTAAATCGGCCGATCCAATCGGAAAGCGTGGGTGGTAGATCGAAAACAGGTGGCGATGGGCGACCAGCTCGCGCCATCAAAAGTCGAATCGCTTCGACGCCAGCTCGCACAACCATTTCATCTGCCCGATGGAGGAGCCATGGGTCCAGTATTCCAAGTTGGATATCAGGGAATCGAAACGGCACGACTTCGTAACCCCGTTCCCAAAACCAGTGAGAGGCTTGGATCGAGGCAAGGTAGAACGACGAGTCTTGATTTACTTGTTGAACATACGCTCGCATACACGGATCCCGGACCATTGAAGAAACGCAGTTCTTTCAGGCGATTCGCTGGCTATTTTGCATGAAAAAGCCGATGCGGCTACTGCGATCTACCAAATAAATTGCCTTTGGGCAGAATTTCGCCCATAAGTGCTCTGTAACCAAGCCAATTTGTTGGGTAGTCTGAGAGCTAACGAATTTTTCCCCAAACATTCCACAGCTGGGTTGCCAACAACACCATTCCAAGGATCGTCAAATGTCAATTAGATCTATCGTTGTCTTTTCCACTGCATTGGCATTGGGGGCTATCCAATGCCAGGCACAGGAAAATGTAGGTGGTGCGACTCCAGCGCCCATCGTTCAAGCTGCTGGAGCCCCCAAAGACCCTTCAAGCTACGCGATCGGTTTCAACATTGGCAGCGAGTTAGCTCAAAGCGGATTTAGCGAAAAGGAAGTCGATAGCAAAGATTTTTTGACGGGTGTTCTGGATGCCTTGAACAAGAAAGAGCCTAGGTTAACTCAGGCGCAGTTTCAGGAGGCGATGACTTCGTTGCAGCAACGCATGCAAAAGAAGATGATTGAGATCGCCAAATTGAACTTGGAAAAAGCCAATGCCTTTCTCGAAGCCAACAAGAAAAAAGATGGTGTCCAGACAACGCGGACCGGGCTTCAATACGTAGTTCTAAAATCCGGCACAGGCAAATCTCCAACGTTAACGGATACCGTAGTTGGCCACTTTGAAGCCAAGCTGATTGATGGAACCGTTTTCCAATCGTCAATCAAGAAGAACCAACCTGCTTCTCTTCCTGTGAGCCAGTTCATTTACCCTGGTTGTACCGAGGCGCTTCAACGGATGAAGGTGGGAGACAAGTGGCTTTTGACATTGCCACCGAACTTAGCCTTTGGCGAAAATGGTTCGCCGCCAGTCGTTGGTCCCAACGAAGCGATCATTGTTGAGTTGGAACTGCTTGAAATCAAGAAGTAAGCACATCGCCAGGTGTTTTAGCGGTTGATTAGCCGGCGGGCGTTAGCCTAATGGCACTCACTTTGTTAGCGGAACGGCGCAAGCCGTCCGGTGAGTGACCAGGAAATGCCGCGAAACCGGAGGGCTCGCGCCCTACCGCTACAAAAATACAATCGAAAGTGAGTGCCATTTGGCGTTAGCCCCGGTTTCGAAGAGCGCTCGACATTCGTTGCGAACCGCGGCTAACGCGGTTCGGCTAATTTTTCCTTTGCACAAAAGACTTGTGACGACGTGCTTAGTTACTTCTCCAAAGAAGGAAATCAGAATGCAAGAAGCAAGCCAAGACTGGATGAAACGTGTTCATGACTTTGGTCATGGGCATTTGCTCCGATTCTGGAGTGAGTTGTCGAGCGAAGACCAGAAAAGCTTGGCAAGCCAAGTCCAGT
>CANHVO010000150.1 GCA_947463915.1 Planctomycetaceae bacterium | reverse complement strand
GAACTCGCTTGGATGAAGTTAAGGCAGAACAAGAAAGAGCTCGCGAATTTGCGTCAGAAAATCGCTCGCAGTTGTCGGCTTTTCATTTTCAGTTGGAGCAGATCCAGCAGTCGATAGACCAACATCAACGTTCGGTTGCGCAAGCCATCGAAGAGATGACGCAGGTCGAACACTCAATCGTCGAGGCGATCGCTTCGCGAGACGTTGCAGCCCGAAACGCGGAGCGTGCAACGCAAGCCAAAAAAGAACAGGAAGAACAACTTCAACTGCAGCGAATGACGCTGACCCAGACCCAGGAACAATTTGTCTTGCTCCAGGGTAAAAAGCATGGAGTCCGCGAACGCTTGCATGTCTTGGAACAACTCGAGGAGCAGTTTACCGGCGCGGGTAGAGGAGGTCAGCAGTTCCTGCGTCTTGCTCGGAGCCACCAACATCCAGACCAAAATCTGGGGCGCCCAACTGATGCGATCGTAGCAAATGCGTGGGGGACAGTGCTCGGCATTGTCGCGGACCTGCTAAGCACCGAAATGCACCTCGCCCCGCTTATCGACGTCGCTCTAGGCTCGTCGGCCGACGCGATTGTACTCAGCAACGGACAAGTGGTTGATTGGATCAATGATGGAAGTTTGGGTGTCGAAGGTCGAGTGACATTGCTTCGCATGGATCGGCTAACAAGTCGTCGTACGGGCGAAAAAATCCAACTGGATGGCCTGCGGGGAGTCTTGGGCAGGGCCGACCGGATGACTCGGTTTGACGACGCCTATGAACCTCTTGTTCGCTTCCTCTTGGGAACAACGTGGTTTGTGGATACTCTTTCCACGGCGCTCGAGCTTAGCCACTTCCGAGGTGCAGGTCTGAGATTCGTGACGGCAGAGTGTCAATTGATTGACAGCGATGGAAGCATAACCCTTGGATCGCTCCAAACAGGGTTGGGGTTGGTTTCCCGACGCAGCGAAATGCAGTCAGCACGCGAGGAGATCAAGCATGTAGAAGCAAGTATTTCGGAAGCCACTGCGGCGGTCGCGAATGCTCAAATTCGAATTTCGGAAACTGAGCTGTTAGTGCGAACGAGAGATGCCGCGGCGCATGAGACGTCCCGCGAGCTGACTTCGTGTGATCTCAAGCTTGAGTCGATTCAGGCACACCGAAACAAGTTGTTAGCGTTGCTCGAGACGAATCGAACGAATCTTCAGAATGCCCAGGCAAGAGTTGACGAAATTCGTAATGCCAGACGCGAGGCAGAGGTTGCGATAGATGCCAGCTCGAAGCGTTACGAGGAACTTGAAAGGCAACGCGAGGCGACAACCCAAGAGTTCACGGATTGTGAACTCGAGATGCAGAAGGAGCAGGAAATTGTTACAGAGCGACGAATCGACTTAGCCAGACTCGAGCAGCGGTTGGTCGGTCTTAGAACTACGATGGAGCAGCTGCAACTCGATTCTGAGGAGCGAGCCAAAAACGTGGCGCAGTCCGAAGCGACACTTCTATCCATCGCCAATCGTATTTCAGCTTCGACTGCCGCTGCCGCGGAATTTCAGAATCGTGCCGCAGCCTCGCATGAAATCATTGAATCGATAGAAGCCCGACGTTCCGAATCGACCGCTCATATCCAATCGCAAAATCAAGTACTCCAACAAGCCGTGCGTCACAGCGAAAATGCACGTCGAAGCATCGAGAAGAGCCAGGACAAAATCCAGGCATTCGAGCAGCATCATGTCCAGCTGAATCTCCAATGGGACCAGCTTCACGACCACTACGTCAAAGAGTACGAGCTGAACCTGGAGTCACTTGCTGTCGCAGCACTCGAGTATTTGCGTGAATCGAACGAAACAACGCAAACCTCTGACGCCGACGCAGTGGCAAGCGAAGAGAATCACTGGTTTACCGATCTGATTGGCAACGGCAAAAAGATACCGCAGGTGAGCGATTTCGATCGGACGGGGATTGAAGCGGAAATTGTTCAATTGCGGCACGAGATTGCGTCGGCTGGCAGTGTGAACATGGAAGCACTAGCAGAATTGGATGAGTTGCAAACGAGATTCAATCGCCTTTCCAATCACTATCAAGACCTTCACGACGCCAAAGCTAGTTTGATCAAGACGATGGCCAAAATCGATGAGGACTCACGTGACTTGTTCGTTGAAACGTTGACCACCATTCGGAAAAACTTTCAGGAGTTGTACCGTCGCTCCTTCGGCGGAGGTTTTGCCGACATTGTGCTTGAGGACGAACGCGATCCGGACAGTGGGATTGAAATCATTGCAACCCCACCCGGAAAAACAACTCTGAGCAATTCGTTGCTGAGCGGTGGTGAAAAAGCGTTGACGGCGGTGGCGTTGATCATGGCGTTTTTCCAGTACCGCCCAAGTCCGTTCTGCATCTTAGACGAAGTGGATGCACCGTTTGACGAAGCCAATATTGGGCGATTTGTCACAGTGCTGAAGGAGTTTTTGGACACAACCAAATTCATCGTAGTGACGCACAGCAAGAAAACCATGACGGCAGCGAACATGATCTATGGTATTACAATGCAGGAAAGCGGCGTATCTCGCCAAGTATCCGTGCGCTTTGAGGAAGTAAGCGACAAGGGCGAAATACTGACTGCCGAGAAACGGGCGGCATAGCTCTCATTGCATTCTGCGAATCATAAACGACTACCAATTGGATTGTTTCTTTTACTAGGGCAGACGTCATTAGCACGCCAAGCAGGTTGCGAACTGGGGCACAAGGCCCTCGTTCGCATTGATGGGCAATTCGGTGATCGACATGCGTTCGTACGATGACGGTGGTCTCACTGCAAGAAAACGATGTCAGGCCTTGCTCGCATGCCGCATGAACTTTGACTTAAGCCCAGTACGCCGAAATGGTGCTATTTGTCCGATGGTTCTTGATTGGTATCTTCCGGCGATTGGTCTGGCAGTTGGCGTTCTAGTTCCTTGCCGAGAAGCAAACCTCTCGCTTCGATCGTGATAACCTTGCTCTCTTTGTCGAGCAAAAACATCGTTGGAATGGCGCTCACTCCATAGGTTTCCATGACCTTGGAAACGCCGTTTTTTCGCGAGTCCCAAAGATTGATCCAGGGGATCGAAAGCTTCTTGATGAACGCTTGAGCCTCATCCTTCTTTTCGTCTAAGCCAATACCAACGATCTCGAATCCGCGTTCCTTGTACTTCTCGTAAACGGACAACATGTAGGGATGCTCTTGTTCACAAGCTTTCACTGCCGAAGACCAGAAGTAAACGAGAACAAATTTGTTCTTCAATGTTTCGACATTGAAGTCCTCGCCCGAAAAAGTAGTCCCTACTAGTTTGAATTCCTTTCCAGGTAACTCCAACCTACGTCCGTTCGCGTCAAGAAGCGCGATGACATCCGAAAGGCTGGAGGCATCCTTCTTGCGAAAGATGTCGGCGAAAGACTTATATGCTTCTTTCGCCAGTGTCCTATCGGGTAACTGTTCCAAATTCTGGCCTGCAAGGACTGCCATTTGAACGTCGGAGAACTCGATTTTATCTCGCTTGGTTAGGTAGTCTTGAAATTTCTCAAACATCTTTCGCTGAGCATCGGGCCCTTCATTGCCAAGAAGCATGACCGATGCACTCACAAATTCAGCTTCGGCTTTCCGAAAGACGGCCGAATTCTGGTCTTTCGTACTCTCAACGATTTTTTTTGCAACTTCGCGTAATGCCCTTTGCTTTTCTATGTATTGTGCAGCGTTGAGCGGCTCTCGCTTTTTGGTTTCGTCAAGGAATTGCACCAGTTGCACGACATCGTTTGTGCTTGGAATAACAATGCTCTGCCAACCGGTTCCTAGGGTTGGTTTGGATTCCTGCGCAGAGGCCAAATGATGCTGGACCACAGAAATGCAAATTGTGAAAACACTGGCAATCAACAAAAGTCGCCGGTCCCGCCCCATGACTTCCTCCGCTCGCTCAAGACTAAAAATTACGACAAGTTTGAATTCTATCGACTTACATCCAACCTAACACTAACACCCAACAACATAAAGGAAGTAATGCTCATGGGGGGAGACGAAACCAAGCCGGTGGGGTTTGGCCCTTAGAACGCTTGAGGTTAAGCCAGAACGTAGAGAAATTCGACCCAGAAAATTTTAAAAGTAAGCTGCACACTCGAGAAAAATCAGCTAGAGTTAAGCGTAGCAGAACTGAAAGATGGTTCGGCTTAAGAAACAAAACTGCCCCACTTGGCTCAAGATTGGATATCGGGCGTGACCAATCTAAGTTGAGTGGGGCTTTTTCGTTTCCGTTTCTTCTACCGTCTCAAGTTAAGCAATTCGTCGAATAGCTGCTGCGTTGCGGTAATGACTCTCGCGTTACTGCGGTACATCGTGCTTGCCAACACAAGGGTCACTAAGTCACCGCCAACGTCCGTATTCGAAAGCTCTAGTGCACCAGCGGAAAGAGAACCTAGCCCGTTCTCAGACGGGATGCCTTCGATGGGCAAGCCAGTGTTTATCCCCTGAGCGTACAAATTCTGGCCGCGTTGCTCCAAACCGCCAGGATTTGAAAAGCGAGCCAAACGAACTTGCCCTAAATCGCGGGAAATACCGTTGCTAAAGACTCCTCGAATTGTCCCCTCTTCACCAATGACATAACTTGTCAAAACGCCTGGCGGCGACCCGTCTTGGCGTGACGCTGCAAGACTTGCTTTCTCGGCAGCCAATCCAGAGATCTGCTTAAAGTTCAATTCGAACTGCAATGGCTTGGTACTAGGCAAACCACTTCGATTCACTGCAACAGTCGAACTCGTAGACGAAACGTAATTGCCATTTCCGTCGAAGTAAATTAGCCCGGTACCAACGGCGATGTCGGTTTTTCCCTTGTTTGAATTGTCCGCACTATCCGCATACCAACGATAGACCAACTGTTGATCCGAACGTTCTTCGAGTGTCGCAGTCAGCCTCATGCGTAAAGGCAATCCCAGTGAGTCGTAAGCGATGAAGTCTGTTACAGCGCTTTGCCCTTTGGCTTCCTGGATCGTACCGAAGCCAAGATTCGGGCTGGTGATGTTTCCGTTGGCATCGCGAATGCGAAAGCTGGTGAGGTCGATCCCCAGGGCGTTGTCCACGCCTGTGTTGCTAACCATCCGAATAGCTCCAGAGGACAGATAAGCGTTGGGTTGCAGGGACCCGCTCTCACCTGGGATCACATTCTTCGATGCAATAATTGGGCGCGTAGCGTCACCACTATCACTCACGATTCCAACCGTATCCTTCATGAACCCCATCAGGTCTTGAACGGTCGAAGTGGCCGTGATGGTAAACTTCTTTTCTTCAAGGAGTCGTCCCCCTTTTCTTCCAGCAAAAGACAGTTCGCCAACAACAAAGGGTTTATCGTATTCAAACCCATCGCGACGAGTGATGTTGACTAGAAGGGTGTTACTGTCCACTGTTGGCCCATCTAGATTGACTGCTTTGTTTCCAAGCGTGCTTAGATTGCTAATCTCAGCGTCCGTTTTTCCATCCGTATACTTTACGTTAGGGGCAACGGTGTCAACGAGATAAAACGAATTCGGGTCGTTTGCCAGATTGCGGTAGATTCGAACTTGATCGTAGGCGGGAAACCCACCGGTAGGTGGTGGAACCGGAGGCGTTGGGAGATTCCCGAGAAGCACTCGGCCATTCACTACGTTTTGCGGGCCGAGCAAGGGGGAAGGTCGCGATTCCGGCTCCCCAGCTTTGTAATACGTAATCATGTAGGAATAGTTGCCGTTCAAGCCAGTCGACTGCAATGGCGTCGTCAAGACAGCCGAATTCTCATCCACAAATGTCGACCCGGCGGCTCCGGAACCAACACGAAAAAAATCGCTTCCATTGGGAGCTGTTCGATAAACTCGAACCTGCGAATACTGAGCATTGGCAGCCGGTAGACTTACCGAGATGGATTCGTCCGCAATTCCGTTCCCAGCCGGTACGGTTACGCTCAGCGCGGCCGTCGGTAGACTCTCGTTTCCACTGCTATCCAGATATGTAAACCTGTATTGATAGACCGCTCCTTCGGTGTGCGTACCTCCTGAACCTTCCGATGTGCTCGATGTCACCCCAGTGAGAGTCGGTGCCGTCGAACTAGAGACCGTCACTCCAGTTCCCGTTGGGCGTGGAATGTTTCCGTTTCCTAAAATGGCGCTCTGAATGACCCTAGATGTGTCTGCAACATCCCCCTTTGAGGTTAACGTTCCTTCGAGCGTTACGTTTTTAGTCGCCTTCGCGACCGCCGCCGTTCCAAGCGGAATCGTCAACGCAGTGAGTTGTGTCGACTGGATATTGAATTGATCGTCGATCCCATATCCCAGCAATCGATTGCCAGTAGACGTGACGAGTTCATTTGCGCTATTGAGCTTGAATATCCCATTCCGAGTAAAAAGCTTTTCACCCTGGCCGCCTTCTACCTGAAAGAAGCCGTCACCCTGAATCGCTAAGTCCGAAGGGGATGAACTGATCTCAATCGTTCCCTGGGTGAAGTTGGGATTGATCGCAGCAACTTGAACACCAAGTCCAGTTTGCCGAGGATTCGTTCCGCCGTTGCCGTCGGTTGGAGATGAACCAAGCGATAATGTTTGCAAGAATTGGTTCGCAAAGACAACCTCAGAGGATTTGAATCCAACCGTCTGGGAATTAGCTAGATTGTTTCCCAAAACGTCGATCTGCTTTTCAGCACCGCTCATCCCGGTCAACGCTGTACTAAGAGCCGATGCCAAGCCCATAACTCACCTGCCTTCGCGAACTCGTGATCAAAGATTGAATCTGCGCTCGCGACTACAACGGCAAGGTTACGTTCTGCAGTAATGCATTCAAAATGCATGCATTACGTTGCAGCAGGCGTTACAACCTTTTCATTGATCTCACGAACATTTTTGATATCGACAATTTGGTCACCGACGTGCACTTGGACCTGACGCTTGTTGCGATCTTTTTCGTCAATCTTGACCGAAACACTCGTAACCTCCCCGCTTACGTCTTTTGCGTCAACATCCAAACCCTTCACAGTCTTCCCAATTAGACCGCTAGCTGTCGTTAGTTCTTGGGTATTCGAAAACCCCTTGAGTGTCGTAACCAATTGATCGTTCGAGCTAATCCCCCGCAATTCTCCCACTTGCTGCAGAAGCGCCGCGTTGTCCGTGGGATTGAGAGGGTCTTGGTTTTGCAACTCGGTCAACATCAAGTTGAGAAATTGAGTCAAGTCGATGTCGTTCAGACCGTTTCCCTTGAGGGAGTTCGCGGCCGTGCTTGCAGATGACGTTGTCGGTTGGATGACGTTATTGACCTTGGTCATTGGAATATCCTTAAGAGATTGTTGATTTGCAAGCATTCATCGAGCCCGCTTTCGCGCTCTCGGTGACTACAATAGCCGCTTCAAAAGGCATCGTAGTAAGACTAGACAAGTTAAGGAAATAGCAATCGTATGTTGAGTGCATTGACGGAACGAAAAACCGTCTCAATTCAGTGGGGCGCCGTCTTAGCATTGGTCGGAGTCAATGCTCTTTGGGGGCTTTCCTTTCCCATCATGAAGTCCTTGAACATGCAAATGGAGCAGTTTTTTGGCCTCGAAAACCATGCCGTTTCGAACTCGCAGAGCGCAGCTTTTTCGTCCGGCATGATTGGCTTGCGTTTCCTGGTCTCGCTGGCGATTCTGTCCATTGTTTGCCCCAACTTGGTTCGTCGCGCGTCGGCAGCCGAGTGGCGCGCTGGCATTTTGGTAGGCCTCCTGTTTTACGTAGGTCTTGTCCTGCAAGTGATTGGACTGGCGACAATTCCAGCGTCGCGTTCCGGATTTCTAACAAGCTTGACCGCAGTCTTTACGCCGATTTTCTCTTCGATCGTGTTTCGCAAGCCAATCACAGTCAATGTTATTCTTGGAGTTGCCATCGCTTTGCTGGGCGTTTCAATCCTGACGGGGCTGATCGTTTTGAACACAAGCGGAATCCATATCGCCCCTGACGCCGTGAGCAAATGGACATTTGGAGATACCTTGACGACCCTCGGGGCAGTGCTCTTCACCGGCCAGCTTCTTCTCGTCGATTACTACGGGGCCAGGATCAATACGACAGCAATAACCCCCGGCATGTTCTTGACTGTCTCGATTGCAGCAGGCCTAACCTTTGCTCTGCTCCATTCCGTCGCCTTGCAAGCCGTCCCTCTTCATCGTGAGGCACCTTGGTCCTCGTGGGCGATGCTTTACTTCTCACCGAACTTCATAGGGATCATTCTGTTTCTTGCCATTTTTTGCTCCGTAGTGGCCTTCGTTGGAATGAACAAATACCAGCCGCACATCACGGCTGTGCAAGCTTCGGTGGTTTACAGTACTGAGCCTGTATTCGCGTCGCTCTGGGCCCTGTTTTTGCCAAGCCTGCTGGGAATTCTCGACGCAAAGATAGGCTACCCCAATGAAAGCATCTCGATGCCCCTGATTCTGGGTGGCGCGTTTGTCTTGTTAGCGAACGTCGTGGCCCTATGGCCGAGGGCTAGAGTGGACCAATCAAAAAAGTAGCAGGCAACATGAAAATAACCTTAGAACGAAGCACAAGAGAGTGAATTGGACAGGAAATTCACTAGCTTGCGCGTCGTGCTAAGGTTTGGTCGTGCTAAGGTATATTGGCCTCCGCCGCTTAACCTAAAACCGTTTATTCGGGAATATCGATATGAGCTTTGCTTGCCGCTGCTCTTAGTTTATCCAACGCTCGCGACTCAAGCTGGCGAATGCGTTCCTTGGTGACCCCTAGTTCCTCACCAACCTCTTTGAGCGTCAACGGCTCAAAGCGATGGTCCAGCCCGAATCGACGCACAATGATTTGTTGTTCGCGTTGATCGAGAGTGTGCAGGATCTTCTGTATTTGATCAGTCCGGACCGCTTGATCGATTTCCGCAGAAAAATTATCTGCCCGTCTATCTTCGTGTCCTGTAAAGATCTCTTCGGAACTCGTTCGGAATCGATCCCGATGCTTAAACTCGTCAGGAATGGTTCTTGCAAAGTTCTTCATGATCGCCCACGAAGCGTACGTGCTAAACTTGTTTCCACGGGAGTAGTCAAATTTCTCCGATGCTCGAATCAGAGACATGTTACCGTCGCTGATCAAGCCAAAGAAATCATCGTTGGGATCCACGTGTTTCTTGGCAATCGAAACAACCAATCGCAAATTCGCTTGAACGATTTTGTTCTTGACTGCTACCGACTGCTCGTACAGCTTTTCGATTCGGTCCATCAGCGAAACCAAAGGCGCCTTGGGATCCAATTCCGCTCGCAACTTGGCTGCAACATGCTTCAAGTAGTTCATCTTGCGGAACAAGTGATATTCCTGCTCTCGATTGAGCAAAGGAACATCGTAAAGCGATGCCAAATAAGGAGGCAATCCGCTAGGTGCTCGGACTTTGCGAACCGGTTCGACTGCTACTGGTAAGTCAGCCGTCATCTCGTCCACTCGCGATTCATCATCGAATTCTGCATTTGGAATATAATCCAAAGGCAACTCGAATACTTTGATTGCTCGTTGCTCGTTCAAGATCCGAACAATGCTGCTGCGAATACGACCATAACGTTTCGCAAGCACTACTGTCGAGACTCCTCGATTGTGCTGTTGGTACATTGCGCGTCGATCCTCATCGGAGAGCACTTCGCGCTGATCAGGGAATACTGCCATCTTTGGAAACTGGCGATCGAAATTCTTGATCGTATAACGAATCGTCTCGGTGCTACGATTGACTTCGGTAGCAACGGTCCGAGCTACTTCGGATAGGTTGGCTCCGGTCGCAGCAATACGTCGAGCCCGATCGATGATGTCGTCCCGTTCTCCGTCCGTGATTTGGCTAAAGCGTTCACCCCGCTCAACTCGTTTTTTGTTTTGGGAAACAAAACGATCCACGCTCGAGTGCAAGAAGCCAACTCGCTTGCGGCCTTCCGCCAAAAAACGACGGGAGACAAGACCTTGATCTCGCCAACGCGAGATCGTCTTCGTCGATACATTAAACATCTTGCTGAGATCTTCGACGGTGTGGACAGGCTCCTTCGCCTCTTCCACTCGTAGGTTCATCGAATCGGTAATGTCCTCGACGAACAAGCGAAGATCGTGGACCGCGTCATCACCTTTAATCAAACGGTATCCGGTGCCATCTGGCCGAACTTCGGTCACACGGTAGAAGAGGAAGTCGTAAGGATAGTTTTTGCTCGGATCCAATTCCGAAAGCAATGACTCAGCGCGGTCCGCTTGTTCGTTCCTTTTGGCGCGAGGAGCGAACCGTACCTGCTGGTCACGAAGTTCTCTAATGAGCGATATGCGATAGTCTGTATTCATAATCCCCTGAGCTCCCTGCTGCTGAGTCGAATCTTGTTGAATCCTTGCGGCTCCCAACCGCTGCAAGCGACTCGGCGATAGGGTACGAAGTTCATTCATTGAACTCCTTCCGTCTAGTGCCGGGCATTGCTTGAGCGGTTTGCCACGTTGACAATCGTTCTATCGCACCGACACTTGACTAGTCTGGTCATCTCCAACCGTAATTCGACGATTCGAAACAACCATTGGTTCACTCTAAGCAACTATCGGGCCAGTTTTTATTGCAAAAAAGGCGCACGACGAATCGTCCACCCTGGTATTGCATGCAATCCACTGGATTTTCCTATTCTAGCCTTGTTTTTTTGGGCTGTGTAATTCACCAGCGTGGGTAAACTTTGTCCAACAGCACTGACCTTTTGGCAAATTTTGACGTACCACCTGTCTCCTGAACTGCCAGAAACTGTCCTGTTTTTGTACTTCCTTACCCAAAACGCGACAATTCAGACGAAGAAACAAAATCAAAATGGAAGCGAGAGTCGGCATCGTTGACTACCAAATGGGGAACTTGCGCAGCGTTCAGAAAGCCATTGAACGCGTCGGCGGCAGCGCCATCATCAGTAGCAATCACAGCGAACTTGCCAACGTCTCGCACCTTGTTTTGCCTGGAGTTGGCGCCTTTGGTGACGCAATGGACGAACTGAACAAACGCGATCTGATCGTGTTCCTACGCGACTGGGCACTCACTGAAAAACCTTTTTTGGGCATCTGCTTGGGAATGCAGCTCCTCTTTGAAACCAGCGACGAAGGTGGCTCGCACGCTGGGCTCGGTATCCTCCCCGGCAAAGTAGCCCGACTTGAACCGAACCCATTAGATCCTACCTTTAAAATCCCACACATGGGCTGGAATCAAGTTGAAAGTGCCCAACCAAATGATCCCATGCTGTCAGGCATTACGGGAAAACCTTACGTTTATTTCGTTCACAGCTACTACGTTCAGCCTGCTTCCCCAGACGTAACTTGGTTGCGGGCTGACTACGGCAGTCCGTTTTGCGCAGCCGTACGACGAGGCAACTTGCTGGCAACTCAATTCCACCCAGAGAAAAGCCAACGCGACGGACTGCAGCTCATTGCCAACTTCTTAAAACTCTAAATCGACACAGCCTCCGATCTCCAGAAGAACAGATCCAGACGGTCAATTGGATTTCACGAATCCGCTGTTGGCAATTGTTTCCTACTTTCTGTCGTCGCATCCGGCATGGTGCAATACATGGTCGCATCCGGCAGATGCGACCCACGACTAAAAATCTTCGAATGGCAGATCCTGTGACGTTCGCTCCGCTAGACCTTCTTTGAAGTGTTTGCGGCACACGGTCACATAGCGCTCATTGCCACCGATTTGGATTTGCTCGCCATCGCGCACCGGTCGGCCACTAGAATCGATCCGTAGCACCATTGTGGCTTTCCGGCCGCAATGGCAGATCGTTTTGATTTCGTTGAGAGTGTCAGCCCAGGCCATTAAATGATGACTCCCCTCGAACAAGTTCCCTTGGAAGTCCGTCCTCAGCCCGTACGCCAAAACAGGGATATCCAGATTGTCGCAGACGTCGCTCAATTGCCTTACTTGCAGCTTGGTCAGAAACTGAGCCTCGTCGACAAGCACGCAGTGAACGACTTGTATCGCATGCTCTTTTTCCACGAAACGAAATAAGTTGTCGGTTGCCGCAATCGCAATCGATTCCGCTTGTAGTCCGATTCGCGAACTGACTTTTCCCACACCAAAACGGTCGTCAATTTGAGGAGAGAAAACCAGGGTATGCATGCCCCGTTCACGGTAATTGTAACTCGATTGCAGGAGAATCGTCGACTTGCCCGCGTTCATGGTCGAGTAGTAAAAAAACAGCTTGGCCAATCTACGAAGCTCCTTGGTCTGGTTCGATGGCTGTTGGTTTTGCGATGGAGATAAAGATATCGTGCAACGAAGGTTTCACCATTTCAAAATGCTCAACGTCACCAACCGCCATCAGCGATTGCAAGATCTCGCGTCGATTGGCATCCTTGGACAGAACCAAGTCGGTGCAGCGACCTCGGTCGATACGCTCGAGCACACCTGCCATCACCGCAGGCAGCGGTGCTCGGTTGGACAGACGAACTCGAAGCCGCGGCTCGCCGTATTGGTGCCCGATGTGCTCCAACGAATCGTCGAGAACTTTATTTCCCTTGAAGATCATGCAGACCCGGTCGCACATCTCTTCGGCCATGCCCATATCGTGAGTGCTGAAGATGACCGTCGTGCCTGCGTCTCGCAATTTCAAAACAGCGTCCCGAAGCACTTCCATGTTGACCGGATCGAGTCCGGTGAACGGCTCATCTAGGATTACCAATTTCGGGTTAGCGACCACAGCGCTGATGAACTGAATCTTTTGAGCCATCCCCTTGGAAAGTTGATCGATCCGTTTTTTGTGCCAGTCCTTAGCCCCTAGTTCTGTTAGCCAACGCTCGATGCTCGCGTCTGGCCGTTGTAGTCCTTTGATTTTGGCGAAGTACCGCAAAACTCGCTTGACCGTCATGCGTCGGTAGAGCCCGCGCTCTTCAGGCAGATAGCCAACGCGGTCGTCAGCGCAATCGCCACGGTCGCTGCCAAGGACAGTGACCGAACCGGTATCCGGTTTGTAGATGCGCAAGATCATTCGCATCGTGGTGGTCTTGCCGGATCCATTGGGACCGATAAAACCGTAGATGGAGCCGGTTGGAACAGACAGGTCCATCGGATAGACGGCTTGATGGCTACCGAACTTTTTGGAAACTCCATGGAGCTCAACGGCCATCGAATTCATTTGGAAACTGATTTAAGTTTGAGAATTGAGTCCATCCATTTGTCTTCGCTCCCCTCGCCCCTTTTAGGGGAGAGGGGCTGGGGGTTTGCCCCCCAGACAACCCAGGTTCAAGTATACCAAAATCGGACATCGCATGTTCAGTCTTGGAGTCAAGCCAGCCGTGTCGGTTGCACTTTAGAAGATCGGTACAATACCTTGTAGAACGCGATTGCCCAGTCGCTAAACGCACTTTTATGAATCAGCCGGCTGAAGCCGGTACACCAGCGCAAAACCGAAATCAATCTGCTATCCAAAATGAAAAACAAGAACCCTAACTTACAAACCGTCCTCATTACGGGCGGTGGAACCGGAATCGGACGCGCTTTTGCGAGAGCACTGTTGCAGAACGAATTTGGAACCGTCGTCATCGCATCGAGACGTAAAGAAGTCCTCGAACAAACCGCCAACGAGCTTAGTACCGAGTTTCCAAACCAAAGAGTTTTGAGCTTCCCATTTGACCTACGCAGCCGAGAGCAGACCGAGGAACTGGTTCGGTTCACATCAGAACAGTGTGGTGCGATCGACGTTTTGATCAATAATTCGGGGCTCGCTCTTCCGCAAACCGTAGAAGTCATTACGGCTGAGGCTTGGGAAACCGTGCTGGATACCAATCTTCGAGGAGCGATGTGGCTGACACAATTGCTCTTACCGAAAATGGTCGAACAAGATTTCGGCGATATCGTCAATGTATCATCTCAGGCCGGGAAACATGGCTATGCCGACGTGCCTGCTTACTGTGCTTCCAAGTACGGCTTGTTAGGATTCGCAGACGCATTGCGAGACGACGTCTGCAAAAGAAACTTGAACATTCGCGTGTTCAACTTCTGCCCTGCATTAGTCGAAGTCGAGCGAGATGAAACCAGCGAGCCACGTCAAGGATTTTTGCATGTGCGCTCGATGACACAGACCTTGCTTTACGCGTTGATGCTAGATCGAGGTGTCATTCTCCACGACATTGGAATATCAGCCCGCTAACACCCACGGCACTAATTTTTGAAATGAAAACATGCCGATTATTGGAACGCGGGCAGCAAACGATTGAAATGACATCCAAACAGCAGGTAAACAACCCTAACCGTTTTGTGGCACGTATCGCTCTCGCCGCCTTCTTGGCTTTTCTAGCGATCCTGGCCACACAGTGGTTCATTAAGCCATCGGAAATCCTGCGAACACCTGCTTCGATGGGGGGCTACATCGTACTACACGCAGTCCTGGAGAATCCCAACAGAGACTATTACGTTCGGAACGGCTTTTCAAAAACATCGATCCGCCAGCTTTACGAAACTGGAACAACCCTCGTGCTGAGCTACCGTGACGCAACGTCAGACGGGTACCTCGATTGGAAATGGTTCAAATGTATCGAAGTAACGGACCGCTTTGGCGAGACAATTCAAGCGTGGAATGCCCGTTCGTACGAATTTGATGAAACGAGAAGTCATTCGGGAGGGATCGACAGCATGACAAGCTATGCGGAACGACCGGGGCAATTTCGCTTCCTTTCGATCCACTTGCCAAAGATAGAAACCGAAGGCTTCGCAAACTTCAAAGTCCTCAACACGGAGGGGCATGTCGTAGCCTCTTTCGCCTCGCCAATCGCTTCGCAAGTACCGGCTCCAGAATTCGCAAACAAGGTACATTCACCTGCATCTTCAAGCGGCGACTGGAATGTTCGTATGGTCAATACGAGTGTCCATTTTTGGGGTGACGCATTCAGTCAACGTGTTCAAGCCAATTTTGAGTTCAATTTTCGCGAGCAACCGACAACCAAAGCCGATGTGGTCATCTTCGATTCTCACTACTCGGACCGACTTGGCAACATTGCAACCGATGGTTCACTTCCTCGAAAGCAACCTCTATGGAAATACCAGATGAGCGTCGCCAGAAGTTCCAAGTCAGACCTATTTCAAAAACAAGAACTAAAATTGCTGGGACGAGCGGATGCGGCAGGAAAACAAACCATTGAACTTGAAAAGAATCTACCGGTCGTTTCCTGCGTTCTTTACCCTGCCGGGCAACATGAAGGAACTATCGCAGCATCGACAGCGAACTATGGTGCAGGATGGTTTCAATACGGTTTGTCTGGATTCGATAGGTCAGGCCAATCCGAGCTCAATTGTAAATTTCATAGCAGTAACGGCGTCAATGCTTTTTATGAAGAAATGAAGTTCAGTCGAATCCATTGGGGCAATAAAAAGGTGGACTCCCTCGTTGAAATAGACACAAGTATTACGATACAGGGTAAAACGCAGAAGCTTGCGACGG
>CANHVO010000149.1 GCA_947463915.1 Planctomycetaceae bacterium | reverse complement strand
TATAAGGAAAGCGTTGAGAACGCTTATGCATCAGCGAAAGCATTGAAGGACGAAGCCGTAAAATCGACCACCGAAGATGCCACGGAGCTCTTCTCCAAGATGGACAAAATCATTGGCGATATCTCTTCGAAAGCTGGTGACGTGTTTCTCCAGGGGAAAATGTCTGAAATGCTGGAGAAGTCTTCTGAAGTGGCCCCGATCCAAGATTCTAACGATGCGGACCTCGCGTCTGAAATCAAAAAACTGCGTCCAGACCCTATTCAGTCGGACCTAGACGCAATTCGGTCTAAAATTGAAGAACAGATCGAATCAGGAAAGCTCAGCGAACAAGCATTGAGGCGTGGGAACGCGATTCAACGACGAATATTCGCGGGTGGCGCGGCCAAGCAGCTTGCTAAACAATCAAAAAATTTCGATTTGCTGAGCGAATCCCAAAGAAGTGTAATGTCCGAAATCGAAAACATGGACTTGACGCGATATGTTGGACGTTTTTTCGCTAATTTTGGTTACGACGGTTACCGCTACATCGAGCTCAATAAAGATGGAACAGGAGTACTCCTTATGGCGGGGCAGGGACTATCAAATTCCGGGGCGTTGTTTCGCTGGAACCGGTCTAAGTCGGGCTGGATAAATGTAGTAAGTTTGGTAGCGATACCGGAAGAGCAAGATAGGCTGCGAGATCGTTACCTGCGACAAGGCATAGAAGCGAACGGAGGGCAGGACAAGATCCTGGAACGCTCTGCCGATGACTCGTTTTATGAAATCTCTAAACTGTTTTTGTTTCAAGGAAAGATATATTTTGCGGAGCTTGATCGTAGTTACTACAAATCATCTAAACTGATCAAATACGATTTTTATGTGGCTTCATTCGACTATACGGGTCCAAAACCAAATACTTGGAACGAAGCTAAGCAAGAATTTGACAAGTCCTTACTGCCCAAAGGCCAGGGATCATTTCGATCAAGAGAACCTATAAGCCTTCCGTATGACTCAGAGGGCAAAGATAAATCTCGCAACGACTAGTTGTATTTGACGAATTCAAAAGCATAAGACGTAGCGATACATTACGAGAACGTAGCCATCGATTGGCTTGAGCGTCTCGTCTGGGACAAGCTCTGCGAGCAGTACTCGGTCGCATCCATCGAAAAAGTCGATGGCGGTAACGCTCGCGTGCGATGCGGTTCTATTCGCAACTCGCAAAATGCGAACTCAAAGCGAAGACGCTGGTTTCAATCGCAAACGGAAGGTCGCTCATGAGATCGGCAAGGATGGCGGCTCCCAGCTAAACATTCACCTTCAAGTAGCTCGCCAGATCTGGAACCTACCAACCAGGCTGGATCCGCATGGCTTGGACTTGCGTCTCAAAAAGCAGATGTGAAGTACGATTCGGTCGCAATAAAATGTGTTCGCCTAAATGGTGAGGTCTGCCCAAAGTGCCGCATGATCAGATGCGGCATGGTGCGCCGCGGTCATTTCGCTGTAGTGAGGGAAGAGCGTCCCATTTACACCTCCCCACACACCCCTTCGGTGAATTCCGCCCGCCGTCACTTTGGCGAACAGCGCCGGGGAAAAAAGCAAATAGTCGATTTTGTTTGATGCTGTTCCATTGGCGTAAGTTCCAGGCCGACCATCACCCACAAACGCTGCGTGCGTGGTGATATCTGCCAAATCAGAACCATTGCCGAGAAGTGGTGAAAGTGGGTCACTTGCCGGAGTGTCGTTGAAGTCCCCCGCGATAACGATCGAATCTATTCCTGCACTACGGCGTTCTTCGTAAATGTCTCGTACTCGCTTTGCCTGTGCCTTCCGTTTTGCATTTGACTGTGCGGGTACTCCGTAGCCTTTGCTCTTGAGATGATTAACAATGACTAGAATACTTTGGGTGGCGCTAACTTTGACTGTAAACTCGGGGCAATCACGACTAAATATACGGCTGTTCCCTTCCCGGTCGTCAACATGGCTGACCACAGACCCAATCGTGAAGTTGCCCCGCGTAAACAATCCCACATCGATTCCACGATCATCGTTGCCATCGATAAGCATGATACTGTCATATTGGGCATGAACATTTCGCAAAAGTTGGTCGTTAAAGCGGCTCAATGCGATACGATCCTCTGCTTCAACCACGGCAAGAATGTCGGCATCGACGTCTTTTATGACTTGGGCAGTCATTCTTGTTGCAATCTCGTTTACCGCTTCCGTTTTCAAAGCCAGCCAGCCGACCCAGTCCTTCCGACCGTTAGCAACAATCTCGGGCCCACTCGCTGGACGTTTTACGAGCTTGCCGCGGTTTTGGCGAAGTATCACGAACTTGTTTTCGTCACTTTGATCTAGGCCTAGCTTTGTCAGGGAAGCGACCATCGCATTCTTATCAGTATTTGTGTATGTGCCTTTCGCCAAAAGCACATTCAGCTTACTAAACTCATTGAGAATTTCTTTTCCTTCGGCCCATTCATCCTGATTCATCGCCCGCGCGCGGGAGAATAGATTTTCAACATTAAATGTAGCAATTCTCATTCGCTTGTCCTTTTGTCGAAAGATGCGGTTTGCGACGAATCGTAATTACATTTAGGTCAACTCAAACTACATGTAACGCGATTGGCCCAATCTGTTGATTATCCATGCTATCATCCTCGCAACAAGAATCCAAGTATCGCAATCCCCAAAAAGTCTCAATCGAATTCTGATAACGGGGCTGACTTTTTCGCCGGACGGCGAGTTTCTAATCGCCTCGCCCCGATCTCTGTTTTGAGGCTTAAGATGCCCAAGCGTCAGTTCTTGATTCGCTAGGTATGCCCCTCATCGCAACAGCTAGGCTTGTGAGCACACCCCGCACCGGTTTGACACGCCGTTGCGTCGGTGTTTACTCGGAAACCAGCCAAACATTTACCTCCAAGTAGGTTGTCAGCCCAATCGACTATACGATAGAAGTGCTTGATTCCTTACTCTAATAACTAACATTACTGCGTACTTTTGACGAGTCGCTTCCACATCAGTCGCTGTTTATCCCAGTTGGTTGTGATCGCAATTGTACGAACTTCACGTTCGCGGAAGCGTGGGACGTAATCGGTGCTGGGTTCGAGGTCGAGGATCGATTGCTGGATGTCGGGGGCGAGGTTGGTGAGGTTGAGGATCTGGGTTACGCGGGCGCGGGTGATGCCAGCGACGCGGGCGATCTCGGCTTGGTCTTTGACTTGTCCGTTTGCCAGCAAGTCCTCGAGGCGAATTGCGAGAGCCATCAACCTGGTGATGTGAGGCAGTCGCGGCGGTGCAATTGGCCTCGCGGCTTTAGGTGCAGCAACGCGTTGGCGACCATATGATTCGGAGGTGGTCTGGAAACTAATCTTTAGGTGAGGGGTCATTTGTGGTTACTTGTACTTTGGTTGGAGTTGTCAATTGAGTTCGTTGCAAAGGACTTCAGTCCAATAGGGCTTAGCGTGATCGAAAGCGTACTGTCGCTCGGATCATGGTCGATGCTGGTTACTAACTGGGTCATCAGTCGACTGCGTTCCCCCATCTTCAGATGCTCCCAGAGGCCCTGGAGATTCTTGATGGCGTTCATGATGGTAAAGCGGTCGGGCGCACCCGCTTGGATCTTCGCGAGTTGATCTTGCAGATCGTTGCGCCGGCGAATGTCGCGAGTCTGTTGTTCTGTCAGCGTGGCAAGTGATTCGAGTCGCGTTGATTCGCGTTTGGTGTCCCGGGTCGGTATGGAGAACGCTTCGATCGCTCGCTCTGAGTTGACGAGACTTGTCTTCAACAACGAAAGTTCTTTCTGAATCGTCTCACCTTTCTCGGCAATCGACTTGCTGACTCGATGACAGGTTTCTTTGAGGAGCGTTTCGTCAATGGTCAAGGATTCGAGTTGAGCGACGATGAACCGTTCGACCTCTTCCGCGGGAAGCGATGGTCTAGGGCAAGTCTTATGGCCTCGTTTGGTCGCTCTGTTGCAAACGTAGTAACGATATCGTTTTCCGCGACCACTGCCGCCACTTGTCGAATGTGTCATGAGTGAGTTGCAGGCCGTGCAACGCAATAGACCAGCCAGAACGCCAGGCGATTTGCCGTGAATACGATCGCCCAGGTTGACGCGGCCGGCGTGAAGCTTCTTCTTTACTGCCGCAAAAACCGCAGGATCAACGATTCCTTGATGTTCCCCTTCGTAAGTTTCCTCGTGGTAGGTGACTTTGCCAATATAGATGGGATTGGTTAACAATGCGTGCAATGACGTTTTATTGAATGAACCACCTCCCAGCAGCTTGTCGTCCTTAGTGACCCAAGATTTGGACCGCCAACCGCGGGCATCGATCGCTTCGAGTGTTCCAATCAGCCCCTCGCATTCAAGATACAACTCGAAGATCTGGCGGACACGCTCGGCCTCCATCTCGTTGACGATCAGTTTCTTGGTAGCTCTGTCGATGTCGTATCCAAGGACCGGTCTGCCACCGGTGTACTTGCCCTTGCGCCTCGCAGCCGACATCTTATCGCGAGTTCGTTCGCTGATGATCTCGCGTTCAAATTGTGCGAACGAAAGCAGAATGTTCAGCGTCAATCGCCCCATACTAGAGGTGGTGTTGAACTGCTGCGTTACGGACACGAAGGAGACGCCCGATTTGTCGAACGTGTCCATGATCCGCGAAAAGTCCATCAACGAACGGCTGAGTCGATCGACCTTGTAAACCACTATGCAGTCGATCAGGCCGGCCTTGATGTCCTCCAGCAATTGCTTCAACGCTGGGCGTTCCATGTTGCCACCCGTGAAGCCACCGTCATCGTATAGCTTGTCGATCTCTACCCAACCTTCATGGCGTTGGCTGGCAATGTACGACGAGCATGACTCGCGCTGAGCATCAAGCGAGTTGAACTCTTGCTCTAAACCTTCCGTTGTAGATTTGCGGGTGTAGATAGCGCACCGAATCTCTTTGGTTCTCTTGTTAGTATCGATCATTGGGCTATCTCCTTCTTGCCCTTCAATCCGAAGAACGTGAAGCCGTTAACGTGCGAACCAGAGATCGCCTTTGCCACGGCTGACAGAGTGCTGTACGTCGTACCGTTGAACTCAAAAGCACTCTCGCCAACATGAACAACGAGCTTTTGACCCTTGTAGGTTTTGTGCAATTGATCTCCTGCGGGCGGCAACCGGGGGTCACGACCAGGATCAATCACGGTCGTTTGCTGGCATGCAAGTGATATTTGCTCGGTGAATGATTGAGGCGGTCGCTTTCGCAAATCAGCATCATCAGCCATTGCTAATGCACGTTGCCTCACTCGCTCGGGTAGACCTCCTTGCTCGTTAGCTTGCAACCGCCAGGCGATCTTCTTGATCATCCAATCGCGATTACGACTGCGTGGTGGCTCGAGACAGACCGTCTCGAAGTATTCTTGTAGTGCAGCGGTCGCCATGCTCTTCATGCGCGTGACCTCTTGTTTGATGTTTAGGCTCATACGTCCCTCCGTTGTGAATGGTCTTGTTGGTGGTTTCTAGCGGCGCGTTTACCGCCGGTCACAGAGAGCGATAGTTCTCAAGAATCCTCAAGCCCATCGTCAGAAGTTTCTGGCTTAACTGATTCCGAATCCAGTTTGCCCTGCGAGTTCTGCTGCAACAGGGCTCGTACAACTCCGATCGCCAACAATTGAGCAATCTCATCTTGTCCTTGTTCTATGCTAACTTGTGCAAGTTCAGAGGGTTGCCTCATTCGTTTCATCCACTTCCGCGTTAAGCATTTGAAGCCAGGCATCTCGACCTGTTAAATCGCTTTCTCCTACTTGTTGGAATACCCGGCTGGATGCAGAAATGACGGACCAAAGACGAATCTTTCCCGAGTTGTTCTTAACGGACGACCATTTCGCCACTACTCGCGTATCGCCACCACAAAAACGTTCGAAATTCGCGCAATCTCTGGCTTTCCTTGCTCGCTCGTGCTCAACCGACTGCGGTGCTCATAATCGACCAGTGGCGATTTGCGATGACGAGAACGAGCACCATTCCATTGACCGCGAACACGTTTTGTACTGACTGTTGGTGGCGTAGGGTGAGAAATGTCATATTCATTGCCGTTAGACGTGAGCCGTCCGGTCCATTGCTACTGGTGAGCCTGCTCGCATCGGCTTTCAACTGTCATGATGATATGTATTCTGATATTGAGAGAAACCATTGCGTTAAGAATAAAGGATGGGCAACTACGGCTGCGTTGCCGTCCTCGGTTTTGGGACCAACCTGGAAGCGACTTGGCCAGCGATAACAGACAGTGGAATCGGCAATGCAATTGAAGCAATGATCATCCACATTGGATGCGGAATCATGATCAAATTTAGACTTGCCATTACTAATGCGAGGATACCGTAAATGATCGACAAGAGAGCCGCTCTGGAACGGCCGAAAAAGCCACAGACTGCGCCTCCAACGATTGATCCCGCCGATTGCGCAATCAAAACAAAGAGGAGTGCTCCCAAGGGTGCGGTCTTCACGTACGCTCCAAATTGTTCGTAGTTCGTGGTATCCAGATCCTTTGGTATGGGGTAGACGCTGTGTCCAAGGGTTTCGAAAGAAAACACAGCGATTCCACCAAGGATAAACGCGGCGATCACAATGAGGATATTCTTGACCATTTGAATGTCTTTCCACGCGAAGGATGTTAAGACTGCCCACGAATTCAGAACGTCAGCACTGCAACGAAGTCACGTGATACCCAATTTCAGGCGATCCTAACTTCACATTGCTGTTGCGGAAGTAGTATAGCTGTAAATTGACGCGACCGAGAAAAACAAAGGCTAAACAACGGTTTAGACTAATAAATACGACACCACACGATTTTACTCACCGCAAAAACGTTCGGACTTCGGGAAAGACTTGGCTTTCCGTGCTCGCGCACTTGCCCAACCGAAGATGCTGCTCATTGTGCGCGACAACGTTTTGTACTGACTGTTGGTGGCTTTGGGTGGGAAATGTCACAAGTTCAAGAACTTTCCCGATTCCGAAAAGCTGTGACCAAAGGTGTCATTCGCATATGAATGATAGCTGTCGCGATTGGCAGTGGCTTGGTCTGGATGGACTCACCTTGGACAACGGTCATGGACTGGCGGCTTGGATGCACGCACAGGAATAATCTCGGTGGATACCGATTGACCAACTACTACGAAGTAACTGGCGTTGTGCAGTTCCGTATTCCGTATCGGACAACTCCGGATAAGGCTTGGTACGCCCGCTGGCGGCACGAAGGACTCTACCAAAAAGCGGACATGTACGGTTCGACTCGAGTTGTTCGCTCCAGAGATGGACTCGGCGAGGATTCGGCCAAGTCGGTCCTTTTGGACGCCAACGGCTTTCGACTAGCACCTGGCGCCACGCCGATTTGGAAATCAACGAAACTCTACCAGCCTCTCCCCTATGCAGCCTTGGGGCTACTATCGTGACGCGAGTTGGTGCAACTAGCCCCGAGATGATGCGACGCGTTCTGTCTGCCACACGGCGAGTGGAAACCCAGTTTGGCAGTACAACCTCCGAAGAGGCCTTCCAAGAAGCTGGACGAATCGTCGTTCGCAATGTGAGTGCGTTCACGATCCCTGAGTTTGGCCTGATGCAAATCAAGCTTGCCACCAACCAGGCTGGTTACAAAATCATCGAGGTACAACGGCCATTTTCGCAGAGCTTTCCTTCTTCGGTGTTTTTACTGAACGGACCGTTCTCGATCGCCCCAAACGAATTCGGCACAGCCCAATCCGGGCCAGTCTACCGAGCCAAGACGTCAACCAGCCATTCCGTGGGAACGCGACTCGGCTGGAAAGCCGACAGCTTTGAAGCGACCTTCGGATGCTTGTTCTCAGTGATTGGAACGGACGACATTACCACCAATGTGGCCAGAGTCATCCCTGATTTTTCGATGCTACATGGAACCGTAACAACGGCGATCGCTGCCAATCTGGGGACCGCTGGTGAAGTTCAGACACTCGATCCGACCACCACTCACAAGGCCAAGACTCGCAAAGGTGCCATCAGCGTTGGTGATGACGTGTACATCTGGCCAAGCAAAGGCGAGTGGATCGCAGCAAAGGTATGCTAAATGGGCGCAATCGGAGAATGCTGCTGCTACATTTGCCGCGATACCCGCTGCGAAGTTGGCGCGGACATTCCACTTGGTGGCAAAAAAGTAAATTTCCAAACCGCCATAGGCTCTTGCAATCCACTTTCCACGGGCGAGGTCAATGGTAGTTTCTCAAGGACATACGGAGCATGTTGCTCTGTAGCCAGCATTGCTGTTGACGCTAGTTATGTCTCTCCAACATACAACGGAAGCACTCTGTTTATTGACGGAGGAAGCAACCATATTAAATACTGCTGCCCGCCTAATTTAATTCCCCAGGGTTACTTCGACTTCGAGTCGCATTTGCTGTTCTATTTTGCGTATCGATTTAGGCTGCGAATATGCTCCATTGACGTTACCGTTTGTCAGACCGTCAATTCGTATGGTGTTTGCGGACTGTCGGTAACAGCGAGGGCAACATACAAGTGGAAACTTGTCGGTAACTCTGCCCAGTACTGCGAAACAAAAATAAGTGGACGTCTTGACTTTACTGTCCTGACTTGCAGCGGAGGAACGATAACAACCGGTCCCGGTGGAGACATAAATACCTTTTACAACAACTGTTGCGGTACTTCGATATTCACTGGAGGAGGTGGCCCGACTGATTTTACCACTGTTCCACCGCTGGAGGAACTTGCCGAACCTGTAATGGAATGCACTGAAACAACATCAACAGCCAGCGCCTTTTGGATAGAACGTACCGCATTCATTCCCGGCGTTACATCCTTGCCATCTACACCAATAGTTTTCACCCCATCAGGGCAAACAGCCTTTTGGGTTAGTGGTGGAACATCACCGCTGTTTGCATGGTACTCCACGCAGCCAACATACGGTCCCGGAACGCAGGCCGTTACGTCTAGCGGTATTTGCGGTGATTTCTGCAATAACAACTATATGAACTATCTCTTTAACATTTCTGGTTGCAATCCTGTGTACGGTCAGTGCATTGAAGGCAGAACACGGAGCGAGACGCATGTCAGATCGATTCCGGTTGGTGATTGCTTTTTCAATCCGATGGGTGATACGTGGGAGATTTCGATAAATGATCCTGTTTAACGGACAGCCTGTCGAGTTTGGAAAAGATCCGATTTCCAAAATGATGATCAACGGTGGCGCGTTCGAGCCATCACTATTTGGTTCGCCACAACCGGCATACGACTTTGCCGCGAAGTGGCGCGAGTTGTACGGCATGAATACTCCCACAACAGAAAAGCTAGTTGCATTCTCACAGACGCTTCCAAGCTTTGGATGCAGTTGCAGTGAGCATTTCTTAGGATACATGGCCGAACATCCACCCGATTTCAATGATTGGTTTGCTTGGTGTGTTGAGGCTCATAACGCTGTAAACATCAGGCAAAACAAAAGGGTTATTTCGCTGGCCGAGGCCAAGACGATTCACCCGCAATTTGGTTGGAGAGGACAAAAAAGGATCAGCAATTTTGTTGCGGTTACATCGCTCGCGCCGCATCGCTTTGAACGTCAATCGGTATGCCTCGATAGCTGGAAGCAATTCGGGCTTGATGTTATTTCTGTGAACCGCCAAGCCGAAATAGAGTCCATGGCATCGGATTACCCACAAGTAGCCAAATGGATTGCCGCCGAATTCGAGGTAACCCCGAAAATCAATTCACTGCTCGACGTAGCCGTCGCCGAGGATACGGCGATTTTGATTATCAACTCAGACATCGAAATCTACGGTGACCAAAGCCGATTGACTGATCTAGTCTGCAACCGCAAGAATGGATTCGGGATTCGGCATAACTACGAGACGCATCCGGGCGACGCGACAATCGAGCAGTGGGGGCTGGATGCATTCCTGGTTTACCCTGCGCAAGTTCGTCGATTATCACGAGTCGAGTTCAGTATTGGCAAACCGATGTGGGACTATTGGTTACCATGGGAGTTGGAGCAAATCGAAGAATGCGAATGGATTACCATTCCGTACTTTTTCCATCGCTCCCATCCCGTCGCTTGGACTCAAGAAGAATGCACGTCAGCCCACGAAGCATTCGCAGCTCAGTTTGGACCGATGGACTGGACTCAGTGGAGGGGGGCCCGGCCGCGTGACTGATCGATGCAGGCAATCGACTGCAATTTAGCAACCCTCGCTATTGGTCTAATTCACGACTGCTGCATTGAAGGCCAGACAGTTGTCAGCAAGCGTGATCCGTGATCTCAGAACATTGTCAGGCAGCGATCAGACTGGCTTCCTTGCCATCCCAGCCAGTCAATCGGCGGCATCCGTGACCGCCGTTTTCACTTCGTACTTTTCTGACAGACCAGCGGCCAACATGGCGTCTTGAAGCGGGCAACTTCCGCAACTGTGGCTGACATGCGGCGGCGATTGTTGCTGTCTGTTCGTTGGATGCATCACTGTCGCCACTTGTTCAGCGCATCGCCCTGCGAAAACAGTAAACAGGATCTGACCCCAAGGTAGTTCTCTCACGCCGTTTTCAGTTCTTTGCTTTACCGACAGACCAGCGGCCAAGCGTGCGTCTTGCATCGGGCAATGTTCGCAATGGATTCTGACATGCGGCGGCGACCGTCGTTATCTATTCGTTGGATGCCGCCTTGTCGCCGCCTGTTCAGCGTGACTTGCAGGAATCAAGCGAGACGCCTTTTGTCGGTTCTACTTCGCGAGAGTCATCCTGTGGAATCTTTCAGCAATTTCTTTGCTGTCCATCGAAATCACTTTCCCATCTCCATCGGGAACGATGTGAATCACTCTAGCGTAGCGCGGTTCCGAGTCATCCACGCTCCATCCTGTGTCGTCATGAGTCACAACCGTCGCACCGGATTTGGGAAGCCTCACTGAAACTATCTCGGTGGGGTCTGTCACGATCCGAACAGCAATTCTCGATTTGGCATGGCTATCGCCGATGCTGCAGACGCTCACCCAAGAGTTATCATTCTTCTTAACGACGTCCAAGAAATAGGTAGCGTTAGATCCGTATTCCCGCCGCAATAGAAACGCAACGCAAAGCATAGTCGCTATGATCGTTGTAAAACAGAAAACGCATGCGCGAAATCGCGATCGCACATTTGCGTCGGTGAATCCGTCCCAAAGAAACGGAAGACTTAGGCTCAAACCAAACATTATCCCGATGTAGACTAGGTCAACGTTTGGATTCTGCAAAACGTAGCACCGTCGCAGAAGCAATAATAGAAAGAAACAATATGATAAACTTGCAAGTAAGAAGGCCCGGAATCGATGGTCACCATTTTTTCCGACTGCGCTGCGCAGAAACAAAACAGATGCAACCCAAAGCAAAAACGGGACCCAATCGCCGCCGAATGCAATATAGTTCTGTAGGTAAAGGCGATACCCTTCGTAGGCAAGCAAAAAGGCGATGGCAACGCGAATTGGCCTCAATTTCCATCCATTCATTGCTAAAATTCCAACTTGCAATTGTTGCGATTTAAAGGAACAAAGCTACGTCCGAAGTACCCGTCAGTTGCCACAGGTGCCTTTGCAACACTTCGGAGTTGGAACGATCGTAAAGACAGATTTTGATTGTTTTGCAGTTGCCCACCAGGCAAGAGTCTTCGGCGTATCTGATGGACTGTAAAAGAGGTCGACGCTTACTCGAGTTCCCCCAACATAAACCATCACTTCGTAATCGGGGAAATGGTCATGATAAAGGTCGTACTTGATTTGAACCAAATCATATCCCAATGCCGAAAACGAAATAGTTCCTCCCATTGAAATGTTTGGAGCAACTGGAATAAACGGATACGCCGCCCCAAGATCTCCAGACCAAGCGCTATAGCAATCTTTGACGATCACGCCATCGTTTTTTCGCAGTTCAGCTTTTGCGCTCTGGTAGGGGAAAACCATACCTCCAGCGCCCAAGATTCCTCTGTGTGAAACTCCCGTATCTCCGCTTGCAGAGGGCGCGCCGCGACCGATACTGCATGAGTCAATTTCCACCTCCCAGTGAATCCGAGATGAACCAGGCATACCGCCCATTCGCCTGTCTGTGGCGAAGTAATAGAATCCCCAATTGATGAACCCTGCGTACGGCTCCTCAATCCATCCGTCCATGTCTAAATCATGCACATTCGAAATGTAAGCGTTGTACTCAACCTTTAACGCAACTTTACCAGACGGATCGAGTCTATTCAAAACTCGTTGCCCAACATATGCGTAGATGTTAGAGCCACCTTTATACCCAATTGGGTCTCTGGTGAGTCGCCCTGACAAGGCAAGCATTGCGAACAGCGGGTCGATGCTCGTCCAACGTGCGGTTGTCGGTTGGTAGGTTCGAGCGCGAATGTAGAACAGACCAGTTGCGGTGTCGAAGTAATAGCCAACGTTACCGACCCAACGGAATGGATTCACCGTTGTTCCGGTGCTGGTGAGCGGATTTCCCCAAGCGTCGCAAAGATACGTATCAGATACGACTTGGCTACTATTTGTCAGAGCTCTCGTCGATCCGAGTGAATCTGTATGATACCAGTTCGAAGTCGACGACCGTCGCTGGCTAATCAGTTTTCCAAACTGTTGTGGTTCCTGTGTATAGACGGCTTGCGTTGTGTTCGAGACATCGAGCTCACTCAAATACGCGTCTGCAACGGGGTCCCAGACGAATTTGACCGTCTCGCTCGCCGTTTGCTTGGTAACCCGTCTGTTGTCTGAGTTGTAACTCATCGTCACACGCGAAGTATCCGGGAGTCGATATACGATCGGCTGATTTTCGTAATTCCAAGTGGTCGTCGTGCGAGAACCCGTTGGCGGCTGCTCGATCTGTTGATTTCCTGTGGAGTCATAGGCGTAGGTGGTACGGCCCGCTGCCGCTTGACTATAGCGGAGTTGATTCGCTACGTCGTAAAGCGACGTCGTTCGAACCGTATTGGCATTCTTGACGGTTCGATTGCCGGTTGAATCGTAAGTGAACGTGTTCGCAAACGAATTGACGCCAGAGCGACGTTCGGCAGTGAGTCGGTTGTCGTTGTCATAAACCCAGGTAACACGTGCTCCACTGGCTTCGACTACGGAAAGTGGGTTTCCTACGACATCGAACTTGTAATCAAATGTCGTTATTGCAACTCCGGCGGACGTTCGATTGTGAAGTTGTGTAATGTTGCTGGCAGAATTGTAGATGAAAGACGCTCTAGTCCCATTTGAAAAGCGTTGTACCGTACGTCGACCGGCATCATCGTACGTGTAAGATGTACGTTCGCTGAATGGATTGGACACAGTGGTCAGTTGAGAGGCCGCATCGTAAGTGCAGGTTACTCGACCAGCATCCGGTGCATTCAGGGTTTTGCGCCTATTTATCGCATCGTAGGTGTACGTTACCGATTTTCCGTAGGGCTGTTTCGACGAAGTGGTGTTGCCCAGTGCATCGTAGGCGTAGGTGGTACGACCAGTGTTGTCGGCCATCAACGTGCGATTACCCAAGGAATCGTATGCAAATGTCGTTCGACTTCCATCAGGATATCTACGTCCTGAAAGCAGGCCTACTGAACTAAACGTAAAGCTAGTTCTATTCCCGCGAGCATCAAGGCGGAGCGTTTGTTGACCTGCGCTATCATAAGCATAGGTGGTGCGGCGGTTGAGTGGGTCCCTTTGGACCATTTGCTGACCTGTTGCATTGTAACTGAAGCTCGTTCGGTTGCTGCGAGCGTCCACGGTTGCTGACAAGCGACCGTTGGCATCGTAGATGCTCGTATTCCGGAATCCGAGAGCGCTTACACTTGCTTGAACTCGCCCCAATGGATCAAAGATCGTGCTGGTCCGATTGCCTTTGCTGTTCACGCTGGCAATTGTCTGGCTTGCTATGTTGTAGATCGCGGTTGTCCTATTGCCAAGCGGGTTTACGGACGCGAGAGTTCGGTTAAAACTGTCATAAATCGTACTCGTGCGATTTCCAAGCGGATCTTTTGAAGCTACCGGACGGCTGATTGAGTCAAAAACGGTCGTCCAGCGTTTGCCAAGAGGATTCACACTTGCTGCCACGCGTCCCTTGGAGTCAAACACGGTCGTGCTGCGATTGCCTATCGAACCAACCGATGCAACCTTCCGACCACCCAAATCATAGACGCTCGTGGTTCGATTTCCTAAGGCATTAACCGACGCGATTGGCTGACTATCGTTATTATAGACCGTAGTCGACCGAAACCCTAACCGATCAATCGATGCGATGTTGCGCTGCGCGTTGTCATAAACAAGCGTGGAGCGTTTCCCCGCTTGATCAATATTCGCTATCGCCTGGCTGTTCACGTTGTAAATCGTGCTAGTTCGGCGGCTCAATGGATCAATGCTTGCAATCGTGCGGTTAGCTAGGTCGAAGACCGTTGTCCATCGGTTTGCTCGACCGTCTATCGTTGCGATTCGCCGGCCTGCGTTATCATAAACTTGGCTGGTTCGAATACCCAAGGGACTGATGCGTGCAATATTCGAATCCGCTTGATCGTAGAGCATTGTCGAGCATTGACTCAACGCATCAACTGTCGCGGTGCTTCGGCCAGCTTTGTCGTAGATAAAGCTAGTGCGAAATCCAAACGAATCAATCTGAGCTTTTTGCCGACTTAGTGCATCATAGAGCGTGGTTGTAATGGCTCCGGTTGGTTCCTGAGTGCGAATCTGGTTACCGAGTGAGTCGTAAACAAAGCTGGTGCGCGCCCCATTGGCAGCAATCGTCGCGATGGGTTGATTACAACAATTGTTATAGATTGTTGAGGTGCGAACTCCGTCTGGAGTGATAGTCGCAGATTGGCGGCCGGCCGAATCGTAAACGGCTGTGGTACGCAACAAAGCAGGAGAAATATTAGCAACCGGGCGACCTGCCAGGTTGTAAATCGTTGTGGTAATGCGTCCCATTGGACTCTGGGTGCGAATCTCGCGTCCGTTCGAGTCGTAGGCCATACTTGTTCGATTGCCCAAGGGATCGACAGAGGCTACTTGGCGTCCAAAACGATAAATGTTTGTGGTCCGGGAACCGCTAGGCTGGATTATTGCGATGGGAGCCGAACAGCTTTGGTACAAGTAACTCGTACGGTTGCCGAGTGGATCAATTTGAGCCAAACGACGATTGTTAAGATCGTAGACAAAACTGGATATGGCACCGATTGGGTTCTTGGCTGCGATCAACTGCCCTTTTGCGTAAGAATACGATGTTCTTTGTGCTAAGGGATTAAGTACTGCAGTGCGATCACCTGTCCCGTTGTAAACAAAAGAGGCACGGAACCCGAGTGCGTTGATCGTAGCTATTCGCTGTCCTATGGCATTGAAAACGAACGTTGTTCTTTCATTCAACGCGTTTACCTTGGCCGTCATTAAGCCATTTGAATCCCGAACATAGCTTGTTCGTTGTCCTTTGGCATCGATCGAAGCCTTTACTTGTGAGACTGTGTCGTAAACAAAACTTGATCTGCCTTGAGGCGTAGCCACTGCCAATAGCCCCATGGT
>CANHVO010000148.1 GCA_947463915.1 Planctomycetaceae bacterium | reverse complement strand
TTGAGGCAGGTTCTGCTGTACGCCTTGCTGCATCTGCTGCATACCTTGTTGCAATGGGTTTAGCTGCTGCGAGAGTGGGCCAAGAAGCTTGCCTATTCCTTTGTCGATCTCTTTCCTCGCGGCCCCTTGCAATGCCGACGTTGCCAACTGCTGACCGATCGATGCAAAACTGCTCAAATCCAATTGTGGTCGCTGAATCGTACCGCGAACTGGAATTTGAATTTGTTGACCAGCCAACGATTGCAATAGCGGAGTCTTGTCGACCCAGTCCTTCAAGATTGGAACGGCCGCAATCATCTCAAGCTGGCCATCAATACCGACGGAGCCTGAGGTGTTAATGACTACGTCGCCAGCTTGAATTTGCATATTCTTGTGTGCCACGCGTCCTTGCTGGACATCGAAGCCAATTTGTTGTTCAGGTAATTGCAGCCAGGTCGTTTGCTGGCCACCGCCATCCGTTGCTCCAGCACCTTTACGCAAAGCTCGAACCTGCTGGACTAACCCCAACAACTGGTCCGCTAATGGACCTGGACCAACATTGGCTCCGTGCACTTGCAATTGGCCACGGATGGTTTGTCGCTTCAAATCCGTTGGGACGATCGATGCTTCGTCGATTTGCAAACTCAAGTTACCTTGAACGCTTGCTACGTCGGCCAGAATTGGCGCGACGTACTTGAGCCAACCTTGGCACATTTGTCGTGTGATGGCAACATTCTCGATGACCTTTTCGGGACTCTGCGCGATGACAATCGGGGTACCTGCAACGTCACCATCGAGATTCCATCGCAAGGTTCCTTGCGAGACCGGGATTTCGGCTCGCGATAGGAATCGGCCATTTTCTATCTTCAAAGGGAAGTCGGCCTTTCCAATGTCGATGCCGATAACATTCGCTTGGTCCCAACCGATCTGCGATTTGGCTTGCAACGATTCCGCCCAATTGCCGCTCTCGCTCGAGGTCCATGTGACTTCGACAGGTTGAGTGCGTTGCCCTTGTACCGCTAGGTAGTCACCGGTCCATGGCCGAAGTCGTTCTGCGACTCTAGCTGCATCATAAGTCATATTGCCAGTTGAAACCAACTTGGTTGACTTGCCCTGCGTCGTCATGCTCGTCTTACCTTCGTAAGCGACCCATTCGGTCATGAGCGCAGCTCTGGGCACCTCCAAATTGCCCGTCTTCACTTCGTATCGGCCATCGACAATCAACTTGGCTTGTGGTTCTTCCCATAGTATTGACGGTGCACTCGAGCGATTGGAGACAGTGTTGACTAGCTGACCGGGCGAAGGTGACGGAGCTTGGGTGCGTTGCAGGGCTCGAATGTTTTTCGCGTCCGAAATCAATTGCCAAGCTAGCAGTTTCGGATCCACTTGCCACAAGATCTGCCCGGTCACATCACCTTCAACGGAGATGTCGCTTGAACTCGCAGACGGACTCTCGGAGTGGATAGCTGACATGAGAAGACTCGGATTGATGCGAAATCCGGCTTGCCCTTGGCGAGCCAGTTCGCGATTGGGTACCGCCTCATCTTTGGCTTGTAATGCAAAGGATTCCGATTGGATCAGCAAGTTGTCAACTTGCAGTCGTGCAATGTTCTGCGTGTCGATTCGGCCATCGAATTTGCCTAGCATACGAGCCTCGCGAAACACGGTCTCACCGCTCTTGATCATGAAGGGTTCGGTCTTAAAGTTGGCTTGAGTCACTTCTAAGTGATTCATATCCAATGCACCATTCGCATCCAGTTCACATCGACCGCCTAGTTTAACACCAGGATCGACACCAGCAAACAATTGTCCGCGGCGTTGCCAACCTCCGAGATCCCCTACCAATTTGAGCTGTATGCCAGCAGGCGGTAGCTGTGCTATTCCAGGCGTTGATCCAACGAGTGAAATGGGCTCCAGTATGTTCGCGGAGAGCAACTCACCTGTGGCTTGAAGGGATGCTTGTCCGCGATCGATCTGGATGATTCGCCCCTGGTCGACGCGTGCAACGACTTCAAAGTCACCTGTCCAAGCTGGTTCGTCGAGCTCACCATACTTGTTAACAATCTTAACTTGTGTGGTTTGGATCTTTCCGTTGGCGGTCAGACGATTACTTCCGTCCTGCTTCCAAACAGCGCGACATGCTGCCGTACCGCTCAGGCTTTCAACCGGAAGTGCGAACCATTGCGAAAGGCGCTGTTGCATCTTTGCGAGGTCGAATTGTCCATCAAGTTGGCCTTCTTGCAGGTCGCCTGCCCCCTCAATTTTGCAAAACTCAGAGGTGCAATCCGCCTTGAAACTGGGATGGCCCTGGGCATTGGGGATAACATCGACCGATGCTTGGAGTGCTTGGTCCCATCGCATCGTCGTTCCCTGCACATTTGCTTGCAGTCCTCCCAATTGCATCCGATAACTGCTTGTTGGTGGTGCAGCGAGGGCGGCCCCTGCGACTGGCGCCGATTTGCGTTGGCTCGCGCTGAGTTCCGCATTGCCCGCGAGCAATTGCACTTGGTCCTGCATCTGAATTAAGTCCGGTGCAACTTGAATCAAGCGGGCTAAGTCCACCTTGCCCTTAAGCTCTAGGTCCGTGTCTTGCAACCATGGTTGAGTCACCGAAGGCACGACGGGAGGCCATGGCATATCGGCGTTGGCTGCCAACGAGCCAATATCGCATTGAAGAGTCGCATTCTGCGTCGTAAGTCGACTTCCGACGAGTTGGACGTTACCGCTGAGCTTGATTTGTTGAAGCCCTGCCCCCCGTTTGCCCACGAGAGTCGGAGCGATGATCCTTAGCGAGTCGATCTGCGCTGTCTGGATTTGTGCCTCAATGTTGTTGTTGCTCAGGGCAATGTCTGCTTGAACAGTTGCCAGACCGAGAATCCGCTCGATCGGAATTTCAGGCATTCTACGTTTGACCAAGCTAAACCACTGCATTGGCAATCCGTTGGTTGATATGTTCATCTTCATAGGTGCCAAACCATCAGCGGTCACATTCGCTGCCGCTGTCATAGGCTGAGTTCGAACAGTAAATTGGCCTCCCATTAGCGCCTCACCTGGTAACGCGTTGGTCTGTTGAACCAAGCCGACTAGGGTCATCGGAGGGATCGGTTGCTCTTTGGTTGGGAGCGGAATGTCCGCTTCGCTTACTTTAAAGTCCCAAGCCGTCAGGTCGACGCTATCTCGAGCATGCACGAAAGCGTCTGCGATTCGAATTCTTCCGGTCGGAAAGCTAGACGAAGAGGAGGCTGACGACGCGTTGGGCTTACTCGAGTTCATTGAGCCCAAAAGCGGCTTTATCGCCTCCTCGATGTTGGTTGTGCCAGGTTGAACGTCGACAACAGCTTCTGCACCGCGAATCGTGATGGTGCCAAGATTTTTGTAGTTCGTGGCAAGTCGAATCAAATTGAGTTCGGTCTCAACTTCTGCAACCTTGACCAATTCGGCCCCTTTATCGTCGATCAAACGCAAGCCGCGAACCTTGATCGATCGCAACCAGCCACCCTCGATGCTTGCCAAGTCAATTCGCATCGGGGCGATGCCAGCGTTACGATTGATGGTCGAAACGACCAGTTCTCGATTTTGCAAAGCCATCGGCACACCCACAATGATGGCAACTAGGCCCAAGAGTAGGCAACCGAGGAGAATATGTCGCTTCTTAAATCGTCTTCGCCTGGCGGGTTTGGCGTAGGCAAGTTCGGCGTTGGTTTGCGGATTCATTTCCGAGTCGTCCTTCCGTGGAGATTTCGGTTTCGCTATCGAAAGCTATCAAAACACAAGTAACTGGAGCTATCGTCCCGGAGTTTAGAGAAAGGGGCGCGTGCAGGTCGAGAGCGAAATACATGGAAAGAAACGTGGTTTGTCACAATGCGAACCTTAATCGACACAGCCGACAAAATTCGTATTTTCGTTTGCCTGAGCCTGAGGCGCTAGCCGATTTTTGCAAGTCGAAAGAATTCGGCTAGCCAGCGACTCAGACTCACTTTTGATCGCGTCAAACGCCCGAGAACGCGACTGGAACAAACGATTGCCAAGAATAACCGCACGGCAGGATTTCCACGGAGGAAAGTTCCAGGTGTACGATCCTCCGGTGCATGTTCGAGTCCGGCATGCTGGCTATCGAAGAATGACTCAGCAGGGGCCGCATCAACATGACCGAGCCACCTGAACAGTGAATTTCCGTTATCTCAGATAGGCATGGCTCTTGATGATGCGTGAGCTTGCCAGCTCGATGCGATCCCCTTTGAACCAGAACTGGGCCATTGTGATCGCACATTGCGTCGATGTGAATGCGGACCGTGAGCATTTTCTCCAACAGCCAAGTTGGGGCCTCAACGTGGCAGACACCTGCTTTTACCGTCGGCTTTGAAAAACCATCTATCGATTCCTGTACCGATTCCTGTTTGGTCGGCTGATGCTCCTTAACGGCAATGGTAAGGTCCTGATGCCATGGAAGCGACCAAGACAGTCCTGGAGGCTTGTCGAAATACAGACCACGAACGGCACCGTAGCTCGTCCCCAAGATACTGGCGCACGCTTCCGCGATAACGGGCAACGCCAGTAGCTGTACCACGTCAGGAAAGATCGAGAGCAGGTTTCTCGAGCCATACGTCACTGGTTGGTCCGCGACTTTAGCCTGTAGTCGACCATTCGAACCTGACTGTTCAATCGCGGCAGAAACACGATCTGCCCACTCCTGACACGATGACAGGCTGAGACAATTCTGAAGGATGAAAAAGCCGTCGGAATGCAAATGAGATACAACGGAACTCACGATTAACCTTTACCAAACCTACCGTACACCTCAGGAGACATAGCTTCATCAGACTCGTCCGACTCAAAGACCGGCTTGGTAGGGACCGGGTGAAAGCGAGGCCAAGGTGGTGCGTTGGCTGCTGCTTTCTTTTCGTTAACCCAGCCGCAAACCGACGCCTTTATGGCTCCACACCGTTGAGCAGGCCATGCAGCAACAGGCCGAAGCCGGCTCAGCCACCTTTTCGAAACGTCACCAGCATCGCAAAGCTCACAACATTCAACTGAGGTGATTGGTTCACAGCCGTTCGTTGGATGGCCACAATTCGACACCAAAAGAGAATCATGGAGAGCAGCATGTCTGTAAGAGACACAACCAGTTGCCTGAAATGCAAGCATAAATACAACACAAAGCCATATCAGCTTCGATAATGCTTTCCATGCTTTCATGCAAAATCCCTCGTCACAATACAATCAATCCCATTGGTAATCACAGTCTGCTATCGTCACGGAAGGCGGCGAGGATTGAGTCGAATTTAACGATTACAAAAGAAGGAGGGGAGAGTATCGAACAATTGTTCCAATGGTTCTTGACCGTGCTGGCGGAAAACTACCGTAGCTGGATTCGCCAGAATTCAGAATGTACTGAATTCTGGCGAATCCAGCTACGAATCGTGGAATGTTCTCTCCCGCCGCTCGCCTTAGAGGAACGGCGCAAGCCGTCCGCGGAAGGGACTTCGTTTAGCGGTCAGCCGAAGGCGTACCGTGTTTTTTGGGCAGTACGCCTATGGCTGATTGCTAAACGCCTAAATCAATGAGCCGCAAACCGTCCGGTCAAGGCAAAAAAAAACCGCCGAGCGGAATGTACCCCTCGGCGGTCTTGAGTTTGTTGCTGAGGGCAGATAATCGGCAAGACACCGAACGCCCTAGCAGAGCAACGGTATTACGAAGGAGACTTTGTGGAAGTCTTCTTAGCAGCCTTCTTCTTGGCTACTTTCTTCTTGGTTGCAGCCTTCTTAGGTGCTGCTGTCTTCTTAGCAGCTTTCTTAGCTACCTTCTTCTTCGTTGCCCCAGCTTTTTTCTTGGCCACTGATAAATCCTCCGAAAAGCGAAATTCTTAGTTGCCGCACCGATCGAACATCAGAAGCAGTAGATGAACGATCCATGTCTAACAACCAGTACAAAAAACCCTTTGTCGAAATCGTTTGACTGATGACGTCGTGTCGTATGCTCGACGAATCGAGCATCCATTCAAGCCAATCTCTTCAAAGGAACAACATCCACTTCGACTATTTGTATAAAAGTCGAAAGTTAATGCAACATCTTTTCGACAATTTTTCCACATAAATGAAACCAATTTTCCACAGCGACATCTATCGATGCTGCTCGAACGATGCTGTAACTTCGATCGATTGATGTCCCAGTTTGCGATCCAAAACATCGCGCTGATGAGCCTCGATCGAAGCCGATTTTCGGCCGCTCGTTCGAACTCATGACTGACCCATTCGATCGATCTTTTGTCGTCTCATCTGAGTGGGTAACGAGTCTCAATGATGTCGCTTTGATTCGATCGCAAACTCAAAAAACCCAATAAATTTATTGCCAACTCGCAATCATGCGCTATCTGATGCATCGATGAATCTCGTTCGCCATAAACAGGCTCAACATAGCACGGTGAGCGATCCAACAGCGCATGATCGCTTGCGCGAGCAGCATGCGCAAGGACTCAAAAAACGAGTTACATCGATTCAAAAAAACGTCTTCGAAGATCACGCAATGAGGCATGCATCATCGATCAAAAATCGATCGATCAACGTCGAAAAAATATTTGGATTTTTTTTGCGAGATCACCAATTTCGAGGTCCATAACCGCCCTGAAGGGCCTGTATGTTGTTCATCACCATCGATGCGACGAAGATCGCGTTGAGCTCCATTCGATGCGTGATACACCAATATGCGATCACGACGCCGACGACAGCGCTCAGTGTATGCGCCTCCATGAGTCCACTCGTGCGTCGAACGATCCCGATCACGTGTTGAGCGATCTGACCGCCATCAAGTGGATAGATCGGAAGCAGATTGATCAGCGCCCACCAGATGCTCGACGTGATCATGAAGTAAACGGCCGCATAGACGAACGGATTGCGAGGGATGCTCACTTCTAAGCGAAAAAAATCCGAAAGCCATTTGAATTCGTAAACAAAAACGCCGCAAAAAACCGCAGCGATACCCACTACGGCAGCCAACAACAACTGGAACGCGGGACCAGCAGCCGAAATAATGATCTGATCCAGATGGCTCAATTGGGTCCTGCGTCCATTGCGTCCCCAAAGCAAGCCGGCACCCGGTATCGCGAGTCCACCCATTTGGTACAGCACGATTTCGCATCGAATTCCAAAATAACGAAACGCTACTGCGTGCCCAAGCTCATGAACGAGGATCGATACAAAGGTGACGGCAACCCAAATCATGAGCAACCCACCTAAATTCACTGAGACGCCATCCATAGCATAGCCTCTTTGCATCGCCATCGCAGAGCTATACCCTAGCGCCGCACTGACGGCCCAAAAGAGCCATGTCACTCGCACAGGGAAATCAAATATCTGAAATCGCCAGTCGTATTGACTTGATTGCGGTTCACCCAGCAACATTTCGTCTGTTCCTATCTAGTTTTCCAAGACTCTCTCAAGCGGCTACCCAAGTTCTGTGTCGTTTGGGAACAGTTCCAATGTACCAGTGTCTCATGCAATGGTAACTGGCAAACCATTTATTCCGCTAATGTCGGATGCTGTATCGACCTGACTTTTTCCATCAAAGTGGGGATGATCTCGCTCGGTACGAAACGATCCAAGGATCGTCCGTGCCCCAGACTTGCAATCTGCTTGATCAAGGTGCTGGAGACGTGTGCGTAGACTTCGTCGGCCATTAGGAAAACCGTTTCAATGTCGCTATCGAGTTGCCGATTCGCCATCATCATGGTGAACTCCGCAGCGATGTCCGTCAGCGGCCTAACCCCCCTCACCATCACTCTTGCCCCGATGTTTCGCACAAAGTCGACGGCCAATCCATCGAAGCGTTCAATCGAAACATGCGGCAAATGTCGGGTGACACGCTGCAACAAATCGATTCGCTCATCCGTCGAGAACAAAGATTGCTTTGCGGAGTTAACACCGACACCGATGACCAGTGAGTCGTAAAGCCTCGCACTTCGCTCGATTATGTCCAGATGCCCAAGCGTGACTGGGTCGAACGAACCGGTGTAAACTGCTTTGTATGGGCTTAGTTGGGTAGTCATCTTCGATTCACCTCGTAGCAGGAGAGTCTTACGAAAATTGGGATAACGTTTTTTGCTTGCTGAAAGTCAAGAACGACGACAGGTAAAATACGAACATGACTATCGCAATGAAAATCGCGAATGCAATGCCAGCGAACATCATCGCCTGAATGACCATACCCATGTCTGGCCCATTCGCTTGTTGAGGGGGCAGGTTCTTCATGGTTTGTTCGATCGTCGGGCCAATCGCAAGATAATTGAGTATCGAGACGAACACGGTCTCCGCAACCTTTAAGACCAACATGAAGCCTGAGATGAAGCGAATCAGATTCGCACCGGACCGCTTCTGTTTGAGACCGAGGACTCCTCCCGCAATCTCGAGAACCGACACGACACAGTTGATTGCGGCGAACCCGATGCTCATCTCCATCGCACCTGGAAAGAGTTTCATCGGGTTGAATTGCTTTTCGTCCATGAAGAGTACCAATACCATCGAGACGATGGCTTGCAGTGTTCCAACCAATCCGAGAGCTCCAAGCACGACAAAAAGGATGCAGGCGATTTTGACGAATCCTTTGATCTGCGGTTTGCCAACAGGGTCCGGTGAGCTTGGAGTTGAAAACGAGGCGTTGGGATTGTAACTTGAGTCGACGTTCATGAATGGAAGCCCGCTTAGCTGGTTTTGTTCTCTCGTACGGCCGAAACCAAACGATCAATATCTTCTTGATTATTGTATGCGTGCGTTGCCACTCGGAGACGCCCGTGCCTAACGCTAAGCACAATTTCGTCCTTAAGCAAGCGACTGCGAAGTTCGTTTGGGTCGACCCCTGACAATTCAAACGTCACGATCCCACTCAATTCTTCGGAACGACTGTGTTCGCTCCTCGCGCGATAGCAATGGGCACCGACTGATTTTAACCCATCTTCGATTTTGGCGGCATTTTCTAAAACCGCTGCAGCGATTGGGTTGGCGGGCTGGTTGCAACCATGATTCAACAAGACAGCAAGACTTTCGCTGAACCCAATCAGGCCAGCATGGTTGGCCGATCCACCTTCGTATCGCGATGCATCGTTCTTCAGTACCATGTTCGCTGTTTGAAACTTGCCGGCCATTTGAAGAGACCCCCACCCCTGCATTAATGGCTCTAGACGTTCCAGGTTTTGCTGCCTTATGAAAAGCAACCCGGCTCCTTCAGGGCCGAGCATCCACTTGTGCCCGTCCGCTGCTAAATAGTCGATCGGGATCTGCTGAGTATCGAGAGAAAAGACTCCTAGCCCTTGAATCGCGTCGACGAATAGTTGTGCGCCCGCTTGGTGTACCATTTCACACAGCTTGGCTAAATCGATTCGAAACCCGCTGAAGTACCCGACCCAGCTGACAGCCACCAATCGCGTCGTCGCATCCATGGCTTTCCGAATTGCGTCCAACGAAACGACACCCGATTCAGGCACAGGAACCCTGCGTACTTCGACACCGCGCCGTTCCAATGCCAGCCAAGGAAGTAGGTTGCTTGAAAACTCATTTTCCAAAACGACGACGCTGTCGAGCCCTTTCTCGCCGGACCATCGATAGCCTTGCGCTACAATGTTGATTCCAAAGGTTGTATTTGGGATGAGAGCGATCTCGCCAGGCTGGCAATGGATCAGTTTCGCGGCCGAAAATCGCAATCGACCAGCCGCCGCAGACCACTCCGGCCAGCACACATCCCCTTGGAAAAGTGACTGGTCGACCCAGGTTCGGATCGCCTTCGCGGCAGGAAGAGGGAGGGGGCCCACCGCGGCGTGATCGAAGTAAGCGTACCTCTCAGAAACCGGCATCAGCTCTCGAAGAGCCTCGCCTACCGAGGTTTTTGGTTGGTTTTTGTCAACAAATCCGCTCATTCTGTCCTCGCCGGGTGGCTTTTTGGATAAAAACAAAACGTCTGGAACTTGCCCGATGACAGTCCAAAAAGTTCAACTATACTAGCCGTCGGAGACCCAAGTTGGTTTAGCAACTAAGATTGGTCATTTCCGGAGAAGATTCCGGCCCTTTTCGAGAGCTGAATTCCCAAACCGGGTCACAATGCGTCTTAATTCCAGCAAGATTACCCTTTCCATCAGCCACCCAGACACTGGGAGCATCCCTGAAAAGCACCGAGGAACTTGATGCCCAGAATGTTGTGTTTAGGCGGTCTAGTGGTCGCTGGTTTAGTATTGCTACTCTTTCTTCTCGACTTGATCATGAGTTTGGCAGGAATGGGTTCGTTATTTCGTTTCCCAAGCCTCTTAATGGATCTCACGTTCATGGTATGCTCTGGCATACTAGGGTATCTATCGTGGATGTCCTTAAAGGAACTCAAATAACGCGACGACTCTATCTTCGTCGTGCAACTCGTTGAGTCCCCGTCCCACTCGGGGTCACAGTGAGGAAATCCCCGCTAAGACAACTATGCGATTCGACCCAGAAGCTTGGTCTCTCGATCGACCATCCCTTGGTTCTTTGGACACTATTCTCGTTAAGCCGGCCAAATCACTTCCGTCCTGTTTGGTCGTAATGTGCCACGGGTTTGGTGCACCGGGCTCCGACCTAGTCGGCTTGTTTGAAGACGTCCTCCATTTTCTTCCTGAGGATGCTTCGAAACCTGCGTTCTTATTTCCTGAAGCCCCAATCGACTTAGAAGACGAGGGAATGTTTGGGGCTCGCGCATGGTGGCGAATCAACATGGCTAAGCTGATGCAAATGTCAGCCACAAACTCATTCGACGAAGTACGCAATTCGGTGCCCGATGGAATTGATGAAGCGAGAGAGAAACTTTGTAGCTGCATCGACGCCTGTCGCGAACAACAAAAATGGAGCAATCTGCCGATCGTTCTCGGTGGATTCTCTCAGGGTGCCATGTTAACCGTCGACACCGCGCTGAGAGGGACCGTCGGCCCGGTCATCGGGTTGCTGGTCTTCTCGGGTGCTCTCATTTGCGAATCCCTTTGGCGCAAAGCTGCTGCTGAGCGACCAATCCATGTTCCGGTTGTTCAAAGCCATGGTACTGTGGATCAAGTACTTCCGATCGCAACCGGTCGCTGGCTTCACACACTCCTAAACGAGATTGGATGCGAGGGAGAATTGGCCGAGTTTCATGGCCCGCACACGATTCCCAGCGACGCGTTAGAAAATGCCGCTAAACTCTTGGCCAAGCTGTCGACGAGCAAGTAACGGTCTGATCGGTTTTTCATAGTGATCTGCCGGAGGACGCGGGCCTGCTCCAGAAATTAAGTCTGGTTCTCGAATGATCAAGTGAGCCGAAAAAATCGAAAAGCTACCGAAAAAAGGCTGACTGAACCAATGTATTTATGTTGATCAATGGTTCTATGCGCTGTTACCAGAAGCCTAGATAACCATCGAATGCAAGACCACCCAATGACGACAAAACAAACATAGACGTTCGCTTTTCTTTCGCCTTTTTTCGTTTCTTTCGGCCAACAACAAGGTGAAGTTCTAAAGTTGGTTTCGAACGTCGAAAACAAACTTCGGTATCATGGGTTGAATCTTCGAGACAGCAAGACAGTGGTCTCGAAATGAAAACAACCTACCGCTGCCCCTTGCGAAAGGCCTCTCGATGCCCTCCTCCGTCACGTTCGGTCCACTTTTTATTGCGATCCATCTCGCAATCAACTTTGCGCCTTGGTTCATTCTTTTCAATCTAGCTCTAAGCGCCGAACCATCTTCGCTGAAAAAGCACCCGAACATCGTCTATCTGTTATGCGATGATCTCGGCGTAGGTGACCTCAAAGCATTTAACGCCAATAGCAAGATCCCTACGCCTGCGTTGGATCGACTGGCAGCTCAGGGAATGCGATTCACCGACGCGCATTCAGGCTCCGCAGTATGCACACCCACTCGCTACGGAATCATCTGTGGACGCTATGCATGGCGAACCAAATTGCAAAATGGTGTCCTCGGCGGACTTAGTCCAAGCCTAATCTCCCCCAATCAATCGACCGTTCCCAAGTTTCTTAAGTCAAACGGCTACCACTCGGCTTGCATCGGAAAGTGGCATTTAGGTCTCGACTGGAAGAAGCTCGAAGGGAAAAGTGTTTCGGAGCTCACCATTGAATCGTTGGAGCAAAACCGAAACGTCGACTATAGCCATCCTTACCAAGCAGGACCCATTCAAGCAGGATTCGACGAGTACTTTGGAATCAGTGCTTCGCTCGATATGGTCCCGTACGTTTACTTAAAGGATCATGCGGTCACGGAATTGCCAACGGTCGACAAATCGTTCGGCATGCGATCCGCCACGCACAAAAGCCACACACGCCTCGGGCCTGCTGCACCCGATTTCACAGCGGACGATGTGTTGCCCCGACTGACTAGTGAAGCCCTTGCGTATCTAGAACGTCGTTCAAAAAACCACCGCGACCAACCTTTCTTTCTTTACATCCCGTTTGCTTCACCCCACACCCCCATCGCCCCAACCAAAGACTGGCTTGGGAAAAGCGGCCTGAATCCGTACGCTGATTTCGTGATGCAACAAGACGATTGCGTGGGACAAATCCTCTCGGCGCTCGAGAAGTACGAACTCGACCAAGATACCATCGTGTTCTTCACCAGCGACAACGGTTGCTCGCCAGAAGCGGACATCCCCAAACTTCGCGAGATGGGACACGATCCATGCCATCCCTTCCGGGGACACAAAGCAGATGTTTACGAAGGGGGCCATCGCGTCCCGATGATCGTGCGTTGGCCCGGCAGCATTGCTCCTAACACAACAGCGACGCAAACCGTCTGCTTAACCGACCTATTTGCCACCGTTGCTGAGGTGATCGGAGTCCCGCTGCCTGCAGAGTCCGGACCTGACAGCTTCAGTTGGCTCCCTCTCTTCAAAAACCCAAACAGCCCACAGATACGACCGTCGACCATTCATCACTCAATCAATGGTTCCTTCGCCATTCGCAAAGGGAACCACAAACTATGCTTCTGCTCAGACTCTGGAGGCTGGAGCGACCCAAGGCCCAAACCGAAACCAGATTTAGAAGCGGGGCTACAACTGTTTGACTTGGAACAAGATCTCCAAGAGACAAAGAACATTGCAAAGGAACACCCACAGATCGTCAAGGAACTTGCGATAGAAATGGAACAATGCATTGAGCAGGGCAGGAGCACACCCGGAACAAAACTCGCGAATGATGTGCAGGTCCAGCTATGGAAACGTAGCCATCGACCAGTGTCGCTCTCGAATGTCACATCTAAGATCGAATTTCTAAGCCCCAAAAACAATCAGGTATTTCAGAGACAATCCAACGTCCCACAACTTTCTCACTCGCATCACGGAGGCAAACCGGCGCGCGGATTCGCCGAAGTGCCTATCCGATGTAGCAAAGGCAATGAGAATTGGTCTCGTTTCGAATATCGGCTTCGAACCAATGGAGACCAAACCTCGCTGCCAAAGTGGACGGCCATTGAAAAACCGAACGCGAGCAGTCTAGACAATCTCACGATTCCGGTCTCTGCAGGAGGTTGGTATCACATCGAAGTTCGACTGCTCGATCAGGAACAAGTCATTGCGCAAGGGGAAAGTGGGCAATTTGGAGTTGGCGAATTGTTCCTTGTCGCCGGCCAATCGTACGCAACCAATTGCAATGACGTGAAGCTCACGGTTGCCGATCCGCAAAAACGCGTAGTGGCATACGACATGAGCCGATCCTCATGGCAGGTGGCCGACGACCCTCAACCGGTTTTTGATGGTAGCGACGGCGGTTCGATTTGGCCTGCAGTAGGCGATTCGCTGACTTCGATCCTGCAGGTTCCCGTCGGGTTTGCAAACGTTGCTATTGGCGGAACTTCCTCGACACAATGGTTGCCTGACGGTTCATTGCATCCTAGATTGATTCAAGCAGGCAAGGAGTTGGGAGCGTTTCGCGCAGTTCTCTGGCAACAAGGAGAGTCCGACGTGATCGAAAAAGCAACGTCGGATGCATACATTCAGCGGCTTCTGAAGATTCGCGAATCGGCCGAAATCGGTTGGGGTATAAGGGGCAAGCCCTGGTTTCTAGCGAAGTCCACATTGCATCCCACGGTCTACAACGATCCTCTTTCGGAACATCGTATTCGAACCGCCATCGATGGTTTGATCGAACGACATGGATTTGAACGAGGACCTGACACCGATATGCTCTCCGATGAAAATCGCGGGCCAGTCGATTCGCGGAGACACTTTAGCGGAATTGGACAGCGGAATGCGGCAGCCATGTGGTTCGCAACCTTGGTATCCTACCTACAACAACCGCAATCGCCCTACAACGCGGCCATCGAAGCCCTGTCTCGGATGCATTTGCTCGAACCCGCGTGGAAGTCGAGCGTAGTTCATCGCGAAAGCAGTGTCCTTCTTCAGCTTGAAAAGGACGGGCCGATCACGGCTCGCCTCGCGTACCAAGCAAGCGAAATTCTCTCCATCGAAAGCGCCTCACAAGCCAAAAAGTTTGAACTCGGAAAAGACTTTAAATTGGGCGATGACAAACGGACCCTCATATGGCTCGGTGCACCATCGAATGAGCTCATCACCGCCGAACAGATGTTTCCTCCAAAAGATGCACCTAACAGCTATCGGCATCGCATTGGAAACCCCGATCAAAATTTGATGTATTTTCCTGGTCGTTGGTTTCATGATCGCGATTTCGAAGTGACTTATGTTCGAGAAGGATTCAAATCACCAGGCGAGAAGTCTCAGCTTCCAACCAGTCCACTACTTCCATTGACTATGCAGAAGCTCAAGTCAGGCAAGCCGCTTCGCATCGCTGTCAGCGGCGATAGCATCTCAACAGGCTTGGACGCCTCGGGGACGACGCAAGCACCACCCAATCAGCCTGGCTATCCAGAGCTGGTCGCTGCACAACTTAGAAAGAGCTTTGGCAGTGAAGTTTCGCTGACCAATCGGGCGGTAAGTGGTTGGAGCATTGCCAATGGTGTTCAAGACTTGGATGTTTTGCTCGAGTCCTCACCAGACTTGTTGATCGTCGCGTATGGAATGAACGACGTTGGTCGCCGTGATCCCAATTGGTTTGGTCAACAAGCGGTGATTGTTCACGAACGAGCCAAAGCGAAGCTTCCCAACCTTGAGATCATTTGGGTTTCGACCATGCTGGGAAACAAAGAGTGGATCCACACGCCTCGCGATATGTTTTCCAAGTACCGTGATGAGCTTGTCAAGCGAACAGGTCCCGATTCAGCCTTAGCCGATTTGACCGCGGTGTGGGAGGAACTGCTGGAACACAAGCATGACCTAGACTTGACCGGCAATGGCTTAAACCACCCCAACGACTTTGGCCATCGTTTGTACGCGCAAGCGATCTTGCAAAAGCTCAGCGATAAATAGACCGTGTGTCACTCTTGCCGAGAGTGACGACAGCGACATTACCATCTGCTCCTCGTGACCATTAGCCGTCGGGCGCTAGCCCCGGTTTTCTGAATACTCGACAACTGGCGAGAACCGCGGTTATCGCAAATGGTACGTGCTTTGTTAGCGAAACGGCGCAAGCCGTCCGGTGAAGAGGCTTCGTTTAAC
>CANHVO010000147.1 GCA_947463915.1 Planctomycetaceae bacterium | reverse complement strand
TTCTAACTAGCGCATCGCGATAGAAAAACTACCTTAGCACGACGCGCAAGCTAGTGAATCTACTTTTCAATTCACTAGCTTGCGCTTCGTGCTAGCTATGTGCCGCCCAAACATCTTTACAAGGTCAGGAGCCTCACCCTCCCTAGCAACGAATTCGTTGTGCAAAATCACAAGAAACATGTTTAGAGCGGTGGCCTCACCCTCTCGATTAACAAGAGCTTGGTTCAAGTCGAAGCTAGCCCTCGGTTCAATTATTTTTTCGCTGCTTCACGATATCCCAATCTAACATCTGAAACACGAAATCCCGAGTCTCGACGGAGTTTTCGATGCCTTCTCCTTCGGCGCTGGCTCCGGACTTACGATTCAGATAGTTGATCACAATTAGAATATCGAGCGGGCCCACGCCACCATCACCGTCCACATCCAAATAGGGACCCGTCAAAGCAAATCGCTGAGGCAGAGTTCGCACCCCATTCGCATTGACGTCGTTGATGAGTTTGAGAACATCCAATGGCGTAACATCACCGTCTAAGTCAGCATCCAATGCATTCAACGGATTTTGATGGAAGGAGGCGAGGACATCCAGCGATACAAGGACTGGATTGCTCGTCAAACCATCTTTGTCTGATACGCGATATTCAAAAGAATCGTTACCGACGTAGGTGCCATTTGGTCGATACTCAATTTTGCCGTTTCCTAACAATACCGCTTGTCCATGAATAGGTTGTCGAACCAGCACCAACGTTTCTGGATCTAGGATTCCTTCACGCGAGGAATCGTTATCCGTGACATTTAGCAAAGCGGAATAATGTCGATCCACAATCGCTTGGTCTGGCCCACCGGTGACTGGGCCTTCATTCACATTGCCGACCGAGATCGTGAATGTCTTGTCGAGTGACAATCCTTCGTGGTCGCTGACTCGCAATTTTATCGAATAGCTCGATTTGGTTTCGAAATCAGGCTTCGTCGCGTTTTGAAGTTTTCCATTCTGGATGGCAAAAGATGCGTTGTCAGGCGTTTCCGTTACGCTTGTTAAGCTAAAGGTCAAAGTGTCTGCTTGGTCTGGATCGGTTCCCGTTAAATCGCCGATCACGGTACCGACCGATGAATTCTCAACGATCGAATTCGATGAGAGTCGCAGGTCGGTTGGCGTTTCGTTTCGATTCAGAACTTGAATAGAAAATACGGACTCTTGGAATAGCCCCTCGGAATCTGAAGCTTTGACACGAATCGAATAGACGTTCTTGCTTTCAAAGTCAAAGCTGGCCGCGCTTTTGAGGCTCCCGTTCACTAAAGTAAACGCACTGTTGTCGGTATCACCTGCTCCTGCCACCAATTCAAACTGCAACACGTTGGAGTCGACGTCGATCCCTGAAAAGCTCCCGATCGCACTAGAAGTGGGCAAATTTTCGGCGATGATATTGCTGTCAATCGAGATTGTCGAAGGAGCTTCGTTCACATTCTTCACTTGGATGGTGAACGTTCGGAGATAAGCATCGCCTGCTTGTTCCGTCGCCTTGACCACAACACGTTTGCTAGGTGTCGTTTCGAAGTCAAAAGACTGACGCGACTTGAGAACCCCATTGACCAATTGGAATTCCTCGCTGTCCAGCCCACCAACTCCCTCTACGAGCGAAAAAACATAGCTACTGTTCGCGTCGGGATCGGTCGTACTAAGATTTCCAATCGATGTTCCGACCAACGAATTTTCCGCAATATCGCTTCCATTCAATTCAATGACTGGGGGTTCATTGATGTTTCCAATCGATATTACAAAATCTTTTTCGCCGAACGTTTCAAATGCGGATTTGGCTTGAATACGTACGTGATAGCTCGATTTGGCTTCGAAGTTGAACGACTCGCGAGCAACTAGCTGATTGCCTAGGATCTTGAATTTGCTGTTATCAAGAACAGTCTCGACCATGCTATATGCGAGCCCAAGCCCCGCAAAGTTGACGAGTCGCAAGTTGCCAACAACAGCGTCAACCGTGTTGTTTTCGGCGATCGTATCGCCCAACAACGAAAGATTGACCACAGGTTTCTCGACCGCGTAGATCTCTCGCCCGTACTCATTGGTATTGGCGACGACCAATACGTGTGTCCCGGCATGAAATGGAATAGGAATCCCGTCCCCTGCGTCGCCAGTTGCATCTGCCACCAGTTCGGTTGAGGCTTCGGTTCCGTTGCTCCTCCACAATTCTCGACCATGCACGCTATCGATAGCTGAAAAGTAGAGTGTGCCATTGATGTTCTTCAACTCCTGAGGCATCGAGCCAGCGCCCGTCGGGTTAATATTGCGAATGCCAAAGGTCCCAGTCGATGAACCGTCCGTCACCCACAATTCTTGGCTTGTCTCAGCAGTAAAAAATAGCTTGTCACCTACTTCGGCAAAATTCGGACCAATGTCTTTCCGAATGACCACGGACGCCAGAAGACTACCAGGGGCACCCGTCGCTGGATCATAAGACCAAACACCTGAGCCCCTTGTGTAGATGATCCGATTCTGAAAGACGATCGCTCTCTCAAAGTCATCGATCGCATCAATGGTTTTGATCGTACCTAGTTCGGTTCCGTCGGTTTGACAGATCGAGAACACGTCGTTGGTGACGCTTGAAAAATAGAGTGTGTTGCCAATGGTCCCGATCAAATCAGGATAATCGTATTGAGCAAAAGCCTGGATTTCAAAGGTACCTGCAGGTGAACCATCGGACCGCCACAGAGATTGTGTTTGAACACCCAATTCATCGGAATGCGTTGTCTTGAAGAACACCAAGCCATTGGCAATCGGTGTCATAATCGGCGTGGTCGAAAGCGGTGTGACTGGGGCAGGTAGCGTCGCGATTCGCAGGGTACCTTGCGGCGTTCCGTCCGTTGTCCAAAGCTCTCCCGTCACCTTCTGCTGGATCGTTCGATTGAGCCAAAAATACAACTTTCCACTATATTGGAATGCGTCGACAACAAAGAGTGTGTCTGCTGGCTCCGTGAACTCGGCAACAACCTTCGTTCCACTTAAGGAGCCATCGGTTGTCCAAAGCCGCTCAACCTTCCGTCCGACACTTCGCTCATACTCTGGATTCACAGTGAAGAACGCAAGCTGGTTTTCGAATTTGCGAATGTCGGTCGGCCAAATAGAATCATCGAGCAAACGAGTCGTGCCGTCCGGAGTTCCGTCTGTCCGCCAAAGCTGAACCGAGCGATCCGGACTGACTCGAGTTGCCGAAAGGACGTAGGCAACATCTCCAATGGATACTTGATCGATGGGAATCGAAGATTGTGTATGCAATCGAGGCTCATCGACGGATTTGGTTCCAGTCTCGGTTCCGTCCGTGCTCCACAGCCGATCGGCATGGTCCTGGTAAACGGGTAGGAAAAGTTTACCATCAACGAAAACGGAGTCTTCTCCACCATTGATAATTGGGAACGCAAACGCTTTAACGAAACGCGTTCCTTCGGTCGTCCCGTTCGAGTAATACAGCCCAGAACCATCGGGTCCTTGGCTTGTAAAGTAAAAACCAGTTGTAGCCGGAAATATGTTCCAAGTTTGATAATGACGAGAATTTGCATCCAAGAGCCGAGTCGTTCCGTCGCTTGTACCATCGCTGGTAACAATCGAATACGGAAACGAATCGGCAACGCGTATCACGAGTCCTAGGCTGGTTACGTCGATGTTTCGAATTGATCCTTCGAGGGTTTTTACCATACTAGTACCGAGGATAGTACCGTCGGAGACCCAAAGGGAATTGGCGTTGTCGGTGAAGTAAACTTTGTTTTGAAATACGCGAGCACGTGCCAACGACAGTGGTTCGCTGCTCAATTGAATCGTGCCGGTGAGCGTTCCATCAGAAGCGTAGATTCCTTGATTGGTTTCCATCAAAACCAAGCTGCCGAGCGAGATCAAATGATTTGGCTGGAAACTGTCTTTACCCTCGGCAAATTCAAAGGCAATGTGCGTTCCCTCGGTAGTACCGTCACTTTCCCAAAGCTCAGCCCCATGCACGTCGTCATCGAAGACGAACATGAGTTTATTACCTACGACAGCGGTGGAAAGATTTGTGTTAAATGTTGATTGCGAATCCGATTCGATCTGTTTCACCATGGAGGTTCCCTCGGGAGTCCCATCGGTTTTCCAAAGTCTTCCATAGATCGTTCGGCCGTAAGCAAAGAACAACGATTGATTGCCCACGGTATTTGCCTTGGAAGGGATGGAACTGCCCCCTCCTCCTGCGATATCCTGCAACAACTTAGTACCCGTTTCTGTGCCATCGCTTACCCAAATCTCGTTGCCATGCTCTTGATCTGTGGCAGAAAAGATCAGTTTGTCACCAAGAACGGTAAGCGGTCCAATGTTGGCAGATGGGCTTCCTTGATTGATGTTCTTGACCAACGTCGGTGAACCCGAGTTGTACTTCCAGAGTTCTTCGCCAACCGTTGGGTTGTCGCTGAGGAAGTAGATCTCGGAGCCCAGTTTTGTCAATTTTCGAACCGACATACCTTGGGTGCTAAGATCCGAATTGATATCTGCTAGAAGTGTCAGGTCACTCGCCAATAACTGCCGACTCTCAAGCAACTCGAATCCACATTTGCGAGAATGGCGATTTGTCGACATGTTTTTACTAGGCGTGCATTGAATGAATGTGGCTGGTGAAGGAATAGCACTCTAACACACCGTTTCTGGCATTACAACGTTCGGGTAAGTTGTGAGGGAACCAAACCGCGAAACACACAAAACACACGAAAATTGTGCGGGATTGCCAATAGGAAATCGATTTTGAAAGCATTGTCTAACGTCGAATGATGCGAGAGAATCTTTGCGGCGTTTGATCTACAATGATTCCTTTAGAACGATGCGCGAGTTTTGACGTTGCGCTATTTGTATTGAGGGCCGAAGGCTCGACACATCCTTTGCCGGTGCCGTGAGGCACCGGACATGCCAATCCCTAGGATTTCAAGGCCCGAAGGGCCGACACACTACGCTCATGTGTCGCCCCTTCCGGCAACGCTGCGATTTGTTTTCGCGAATACGGTAGCAGGTTTCGCGAGAAACATGATGCAATCGAATGGTCATTGAATGCAGATTTCTCACGAAATCTGCTACATAAGTTTGAAAAAAATGCTTCACAGCACTACAAGCCACACATTACTTGGAGCAAACGAACATGGTTCGTAAAATTACACTCGTATTCTTACTCGCCTTCTCTGTGAGCTGGAAATTTGCTTTTGCGATCGATTCGCCCACTGCGGCTCGTATCGAACAGCGGTCCGCTCCCAACATTCTGTTGATCCTAGCGGACGACTTGGGATATGGAGATGTCCAGTGCTACAATCCTGAATCTCGCATTTCAACTCCTAACTTAAACCGACTAGCCAACGAGGGCATGCGATTCACCGATGCTCACAGTCCGTGTACCGTATGCACGCCGACGCGATATAGCTTGATGACGGGGCAAATGGCCTTTCGAGTCCCCAACGGTGGTCGCGTTTTCACAGGAGTGGGCGGACCGTCCTTGATTGCACCCGATCGATTGACGTTGCCAAAAATGCTTCGAGATCATGGCTATTCCACGGCATGCGTTGGCAAGTGGCATATTGGGCTGACGTTTTACGACAGCGATGGCAAGCCGATACATAAGGACAGTGTCGAGTCGGTGAAGTCGATCGACTATTCGCGGCGGATCGACGGTGGACCACTCGATTGCGGTTTTGATCGATTCTTTGGGACCGCTTGCTGTCCCACGACCGATTGGTTGTACGCTTACATCGATGGCGATCGAATTCCGGTTCCACCGACCGAGCTTCTCGACAAAACGAATCTGCCCAAGCATCCGTATGCAAACGACAATCGTCGAGGTTGGCATGCTCCCGACTTTGACTTAGAAGAAGTCGACATGAAGTTTTTGGAAAAGAGCCAGCAGTTCCTGCGCGAGCATGTCCGTGCAACGCCAGACAAGCCATTCTTCCTCTACCATGCAACGCAGGCCGTTCATTTGCCTTCGTTTCCAGGTGCCGATTTTAAGGGCAAGACGAAATCGGGACCTCATGGCGATTTCATTTTTGAGTTTGACCACATCGTCGGTGAGTTAACGAAGACACTGACGGAGTTAGGCTTGGCCGACAATACATTGGTCATCGTCACCAGCGATAACGGGCCCGAGGTTCCGACCGTGGTGCATATGCGTCAAGATCACAATCATGACGGTGCCAAGCCGTGGCGTGGTGTCAAACGGGATAACTGGGAAGGTGGTCACCGCGTTCCATTCCTCGTTCGCTGGCCCGGCAAGGTTGCAGCTGGTTCGACTTCGTCACAAATCACATCGCTTTGCGACGTATTCGCAACTGCCGCAGACTTGGTTGGGCATAAAGTGCCCGACAATGCAGGAGAAGATAGTTTTAGCTTGTTGCCTATTCTGCAGGCCAAAGATCGCGAGCCCATTCGACCTTATCTATTGCAGCAAGCCTTTTCTGGTGCACGAGACTTAGCGATTCGGCGAGGCAAGTGGAAGTATTTAGCGCACAAAGGGTCCGGCGGCAACAACTACGAAACCAACCCAGAGCTCAAGCGATATGCGTTGCCAGATACAGCGCCGACGGCTGCAGGCCAATTGTTTGATCTCGAAAAAGATCCTGGTGAAACGGAAAACTTGGCGTTAAAGAAACCGGAAATCGTAGGCGAACTAAACGCGTTGTTAAAGCAATCGATCGCAACAGGCCGAAGTCGACCGTTCGCTGAACGCTAGAATACTCAACTGTGATTAGTCCTGAAGGGACGGCATTTGAAAGCCTGGGGTGAAGTTCGCTTAGCGAGCGAAACCCCAGGTAAAACGCCCCATAGAATCAGAGCTCTGAAGGAGCGCCACTGGCTGTAGGTGATTCGTCCGGCCAATCGTATGGTAGGCTATTATTCATCTCGAGCCATACGCTGGAGTGCCGTCGCGTTGCGACTCCCAACACATTTATTATCGCTAACCACGGATTGCATCCGTGGCTGTCAAATGCCACTGCTCCGCAGTTCAAGACATTGGCTAGTAGCACGCCAAGCATTTGCGACGTTAGCGGGACTAGCCCGCCCGTCGCGTCTGGGCTTTAGAGCACGTTTCGCTTTGGGGTGATTTTATGCTGTCCGATTGTTCGGAAAATAACGGTTGTTCTAAAGAGTGCAAAGGTCGTTTTCAATTTGGTCATAATGACAAGTTCCACATCCGATGTATCGTTCAAGTAATCCGATGAAACGAGGAGCCACAGGTATTCGCTCTCCCGAGTACTGCATTCTCTCGGTCATGGGAGATACCAAATGCTTTTGCGGGAAAGAGGATCGCTGGCAGGAACGGCTAGAAACGGATTCACATCGTTCCAGTGACCAAACAAATAAACGATTCCCTGCATGGAGGCAGACAATGCGATCTTTTTTCTATTGTGCAACCCTTTCGTCGGTGCTTGCATTCACATCTTCGGTCACGGCCGCGGACGGCGTTTTTACGAAGTCGTTTGACACGGACGCGATGATCAACGCGAATGACGACTCGGTGATTCCGGCGTCTTGCGAACTTGGTTCAAACTGTAGCGATTGTTCTGATTCCAACGCGTGCGGTTCCAATTGCGGCACCAAGCCGATGAAATTGAATTGCAGCTCCTGTGACTGCGGCAATTGGCTGCAAAACACGACTGCGTTTTCAGGCGTTGAGGCGTTTAAGACGTCTGGTGACCTAGACTACCCTAACCAAGCTGGATTCGTGAGCGGACTAAACACCGGGTTTCGACTCGGCAATTCGAAGCTTCGCGGGCAAGTCGGTGGCTCGTTTGGCGTCTATGACCTGAAAGGACGTGGGACTGCCGCGCCAAACCAAACGGACAATCAAGGCTTCTTGACCACCGGCGTATTTAAACGAAGCAGTATTTGCGACGGCGAAAGACTTTCTTGGGGCCTCGTTTACGATCAACTATGGAATCATCAATATGGGATCTTAGCTGAAGATATTTACCTTGGTCAATTCCGAGGAATCGCGGGCGTCGCCTTAAATCAAACCAATGAAGTTGGATTCTGGGGGACCGCGCACACCAATTCGTTTAATGCACGTTTTAATACACTACAGGCCATCAACCAGTACAACCTATTCTGGAGCCACAACTTTGCCTACGGTGCTCGTTCGATGGTCTACGCTGGTTTAGCGGACAAATCAAGCGCCGGGAGTTGGACTACTGGTACTCAATTGAGTGCGCCAATGAGTCAACGTGTTTCACTTTATGGCAATTCGGCTTTCATGTTCCCAAGCTCCTCGAATGGATTATTAGGCTCAACCGAATTATTGTGGTCCGTCTCCTGCGGCATGAGCTTCTCGTTTGGTTGCAAGACTGTTTCACGCAATATTTCCGGGGATTGCGGGATGCCGCTGCTGCCAGTTGCGAACAATGGAACGTTCATGGTCGGTAACGATTCTACCATCTTGTAAGCGTTGTTTATGCTGATCTAATTGGAAACCAGGCTGAGGTTTAGGCCTCAGCCGACTGGTAACCCGACGCGTGAGTTTTGAAGTTGCACTCTCGTGTTTTCGTAGCAGAATTCGTGAGAATTCTAGCCGCGTCTTAATTGCAAAGTGTCTGAATTCTTAGGAATTCAGCTACATGTCACAATGCACGGCAACTTCAAAACGCGTAAGCGAGGCTGCGGCAATGTTCCTCGCTTACGTGTTCGGTTACCAATTGGCAGGCTGGAAGCCTACCCCACTTTTAACAAAGTACATGCGACTTCCGATAAACGATTGTTTTTCCCATCTGAACTTGCTCGACCCCTTTCGGCAATGCGGTGGCGCTTTCCGCGGCCCCAAGCATGAGTATTCCTCCGGGAGACAATCGTGCGCACAACTGCTCTAGCACACACCGACGAGTAGATTCATCAAAGTAAATAAGCAAGTTTCGGCATAAAATGACATCGAAGCACGACATGTCGGTCATCGGTTGAGCCAAGTTCAGGCGTTGAAATTCGACCATGTTTTTAAGCGGTGGAACAGCTTCGAACCGCCCATTGCTCTCAACAAAGTAAAGTCGCTTCGATTCCGCATCCAATCCTCGATCTAAATCGCGAGCATTGTATTGCCCTGCCTTGGCAACCCTCAAAGCCTCTGCGGAAATGTCTGTCCCTAGGATTTGAAAATTCTCTGGGCCTACCAAGAAGCGATCACTCCCCGATCGCGGTTGGGTTTTGATAAACTCCAGAATGGCTATCGCCAAGCTATAGGCTTCTTGACCCGTGGAAGCGGCCGCTGACCAGATTCGAATCTTGCCAAAGGGAAGTGATGCTGTTCTTTGTCGTTCGGCTCTCGTCTGAATCAATAGAGGTAAAATGGCTTTCCGGAACTCTTCAAAGGGGTGGCCGTCTCGATTGAACGACGTTTCATTGGTCGTAATCGCCTCAACAATATCAGTCTGCAACAAGGCCCCTTGAGCGTCGGCTGCTTTGGTTGCAAGCTCAGCATAGCTATGCAATTTTTTGCGATGCAAAACAGGTTCTAGCCTGGATTGAATGAGGTACTTTTTGTCATCCCCGAGCCAAATTCCGCAAAGTCGTTGTATCAGAAGTCGCAGGTCTCTAAACTCTTGGTCCGATAGTTTCATGCCTGCTTTATGCTCCCAACAAGCTTGAGAAACGTCGGAGCAAACTGATCGAGCGGTAACACGACATCGACCGCTCCGGTTTCGATAGCAGCTCGCGGCATTCCCCAAATAATACTCGTCGCTTGATCCTGCGCGATCACAAAACCGCCTGCTCGTTTCACGGCGCGAACACCGTTGGCTCCATCATTCAGCATTCCAGTCATGATGGCGGCGATTAACGAAGAACCGTATATCGCAGCCGCTGACCTGAGGAATACATCGACGGCCGGACGCGAGTGATTCTCCGGTGGTGCATCGCTCAAGCCGATCATGATCTTGCCTTCCTTTCGCCTAAGAATCATATGGCTTCCGCTTTGAGCCAGGTAGATTCCGCCTGGCGTTACGACCATGTCCTCCTTTGCTTCCATAATCGGATGGTTCAGTCGGCGACTCAAACTCTCTGCGAAATAGCTGCTGAGTCCGCTCAAGATGTGCTGGACAATGAAAATGGGGACCGTCGTCTTGCCTGCAAGTGCCGGCAACAGTTGAGCCAGAGTTTCAGGACCTCCTGTCGATATGCCGATCGCAATGGCTTGGTATGTTCCCGGCGGTTTAGAAGCCAAACTGTTGTCCGCCAACTTGGATGCTACGTCCGTTTTGAACGAAGGCGACGCAACCTTCATTGAAAGCGATTCTTGTCGGCCAAAACGTTTTTGCTGAAAGATTTGCAACTTTTCCTTCAACGTCTTTTCCAACGAAGCTTTGTTTTGCGCTTCGGATCCAACGCTCGGCTTCAAAACGAAATCGATCGCGCCCAGTTGAAGTCCTTCGACGGTGCACCTGGCACCTTGAGTTGTAAGCGAGCTGATTAGGATCACTTCGATGGGTGGGCTATTGGGCTTGGATCGATTCAGGTCACGGATCACTCGCAGCGTCGCTAGACCATCCATACCAGGCATTTCTAGATCCAGCGTCACCAAATCGACGGGCGATTTTTTCAGAAACTCGATGGCTTTCTCGCCGTTAAAGACCGATCCGAGGACTACGATACCGGAGATACTGGCAAACGCGTTCTCGAGAATGCCGCGAAAGATTCTCGAGTCGTCAACGATCAGAATGCGAGTTGGCTCATGAGTCATTTGTTGGGATTTTGAATCGAGACGTGATCTTACTCAGCGTTTGTGAGAGTTCTGCCAAGGTATTCGAAGCGGCAGTAACGCCGTCCGAGGATCGATTGGTTTCCTGAGCCGCTTTGCTTACTTGGGTAATACTATCCGAAATTGCCCCCGCTGCCTTGGCCGCTTCGCTCACATTTCGCGAGACATCCGTAGCCCCTCGCGTTGCCTCCGCTATATTTCGTGACATATCGTTTGCGGTTGCGGCAACCTCAGAAATGGACCGTGCGATTTGACTCACACCACTATTGGCTTGACCAATGTTTTGGGAAATTGTTTGAGCGGCTCGACTTTGCTGCTCAACCGATGTCGAAATACGGTCGGACAAGCTGTTGATTTCTTTGATGACGTTGGCGATATCGTGAATCACTCCAACGGCTTGGCGTGTCCCGCTCTGCACTCCCTCGATCTTGACGGCGATATCTTCGGCTGCTTTTGCACTTTGGTTCGCCAACTGCTTAATCTCATGGGCCACGACTGCGAAGCCTTTGCCAGCTTCGCCCGCCGAAGTTGCTTCGATGGTTGCATTGAGCGCGAGCAAATTCGTTTGCAAGGCGATCATTTTGATCGTTTCCGTTACCTTGCTGATCTCTGCGCTGGACAGGTCCAAGTTGCGCATGGTCGAATTGGCGGAATCCGCCATTTGACTGGCGTTGTTGGCGACTCGAGAACCGTCGCGCACGTTACCGAGAATATGGTCAAAGGAAATGGAGATGTCGTGGACGGCGGTTGCAACCGCGGCAACGTTATTGGAAGTTTGTTCCGCCGCGGACGAGATCGAACCCACCGAGACACTCATCTCTTCGGTTGCAGACGAGATCGAAGCAAAATTCATGCTCATCTCTTCTGCGGCCGAACTCATTGTATTAATGTTAGCGGACAACTGTTCGGATGCCGAGGAGACGCCACTAGCTCTCGATGACGTTTGTTCACTTTGCGCAACCAGAGAACAGGCGATGTTGCCCAGGCCAGACGAAGACGTGCTCAAGCTCGATGCTGCAGTTTGGATTTGCGCAACGATTCCCGACAATGCGTCTGCTAGTGAATCCGTGGCTAGCGCGAGCTCACCAACTTCATCGGACTGCTTGAGATTGATGCGTGACATTAAGTTACCGCTGGCCATCTCTTGAGCAAGATTTTTAACGAGGGAAACAGGCCGTGTAACGGACCGAGAGACGAGATAGGAGGCAGCAACACCCAAAAGTAGGCCGCAGATTGTTGTGCCGATGAGAACCCAACAGCTTTCTAGATAAATATCTTCGCTCATCAGGACTCCCTTTTCCACGTCGGTCTTAAGCGTTGCGGTAATCGAATCCAAAGTATCTAAAACTAGTTCTGTTGAGGCTTTCGCCTCCTTCAAGGATTTTTCTGTCGAGATATTGTTGGAGTCGATTGAAGAAAGCCGCAACACTTCATCTACGTCTGTACGCATTCCACTAAGAATCGTTTTGAGAACCCCTTCTAACTCGGGAACCTTGTTAGACGAAGCGGCTGCGAAGAATGCTTCTCGCTTCTGCTTGGCAACAGAGTCGGCGGCTGCGAACGCAATTTTGTTGCTTTGCGGTGTGCGAATGTGCAATGCCAAACTTGCGAACAAATCCTTGGCTAGGCCCGCTAGTCTTTGCGATTCTGAGTTTGATCTGAAGTCGCTTTCTTGTAACGTTTTTTGCGTGTTAATCGATTTCTCCGCTTCCTGCGACAGTAGTTCGATGTTCGCGAGAATCTTGCCGGTTAGCAATTCGTCAGCCTTGACAATCGTATTCATTCTTGCCATCTCAACGCAGGACTTGTTGACTGCAATGAGTGTTTCAACGTTTTTGCTAAGCTCCTGTGCGCTTGCGTGTTGTGAGGTCGACATAAGTTCAACTCGAAGCGAGGCGACCAAGGCCTTGAGCCTTAAAGCGGCGGCCTCACTAGCGTTGGCAAACGCGTCTGACTCCCTGTCATCGCTGCTGAGTACCGCATTCTTTTGAGCCCGCACCATCGCGAAGAGCTCACCTCGAATGTCCGCGGTTGCGACAAGGTGCGCGAAGGACTTCTTTCCAAGGGTGTTGGTGTTGCTGTTCAATATTCGTAAACTCGCCCAACCCACGTAGGCTGTGATCACCAGAAAGGTACACAGGATCAGTGTCAACAGAACAAGCTTGTTGCTTAGTTTTAGATTTTTCATGATGAGCCTAAATAGAACTTTTGCTTGAGAGTTCGTTTTCGATGAGGGGTAAAAATTTGCGAGGGTTGAGTACAACCAACAGTTGTTTTTCAAGTCGGCAGACTCGGTCTACCAGTCCGTGGGCACCATGGACTGGCACACTCGAATGCACGCTTTGATTTGCCGCGAAATTGCTTTTCGAAACGGTTGCGATTTCACCAACTTCATCCACCAAAAGCCCGAACGCCGGTCCGACGACCTGTTTGAAAATGACCAAACGCTTTGCTTCTGGCTCGCTGTCTAGTGGCAGCTTCAGCAATCGCTTCAGGTCCAACGCAAGAATGATTTGGCCTCGAATGTTGACGTATCCGCGAACGCAATCCGGTGAGTGAGGAATGCCAGTGCAATGGACCTCCGCCGTAACTTCCTTGATATCTTCTATCGGAACGCCGAATAGGCGTCCGGCCGCCTCGAAGGTACAGAAGAGGGCTTCGTCGCCAGTCATCTTGCCTCCCCCTGTTCCATTCCTAAGAGATTGCGAACCGATCCGACCAAACGATCATGGTCGAGCTTTTCTTCGAACTGATCGAAGCCGCATTCGCTCGCTTTGGATGCATTTTCGTGTTTGCTCAGGGAGGTGAGAGCGAGAAAAGGTGTCTGACACCCTCTCTCGCGGGCTGCCATGCAAAACTCCCAACCGTTCATATTCGGCATCTCGATGTCCGAGACCACCAAATCGAATTTTTCCGAATCGAGTTTTTGAAGTCCATCGATCCCGTCGACGGCGGTCGTGACGGTCAAGCCGATTCGTTCAAAATAACGCTTGACCACCTCTCGGAAAAAAGGGGTGTCGTCGACGAGCAAAACATGCGGCTTGACTACAGGGCGGGCCGAGGGCGATGTTCGTCTATCCGACGCTTGCATCGGCATTGCTCCCTTGCCGTCGTCCGATATCGCTTCGTCAGGCAGCGTACCAAACAGTTTTTCACGCAGGAACTGCGTATCGATGAACAGCGAAAGTTTGCCTCGCACGATCGCCGTTCCAAGTATCCCTGGATCCTCTACACTCGCCTCTTGGAGATCGATGGCCAAGGTGTCTGTATCGACGATTCGGGAAACCAAAATCCCCATCGGTTCCGCCACAAACTTCGGCAGCAGCAAATGCATATTGGATTTCGACTCACAGCCCGAAACATTCAAGTATTTATCTAATTGGACAATTCGCGTTGCGACACCCTCAATAGTGATGAACGATTGATTACCAACTTGTTCCACTTGGTCCATCGAAATCGATTCGATTCGGCGAATTTGGACAAGCGGCAAAGCGAACTGTTCTTTGGGGCCGAACTCGAAGAGCAGGATCCGATGTACTTCTGCAGGGTCTCGTTCTTTTTTGCCCGACGATTCTGTTGGCTCTGTTCCATAGCAATCCGCGTGTTCGGCGATGCCATCGATGTTGGCAATCAGCGCAACCTTGCCGTCACCCATCAGAGTCGCACCAGCAAAGATGCCGATCTTCTTTAGGGACGGATGCATCGGCTTTACGACCACTTCCTCGGTCCCGCGAACATCGCTTACAAGCAATCCAAATTTGCGTCCATTCGTTCGGAGCACGAGTATGTACTCGATACAATCTGGGCTGCGATCTTTTGGAGCGTTGTCGATCATGATCTGGGCTTTGGTTGCAGCATCGAAAACCGAATTGCGATGGAGCACTTCCTTGAGCCGAACCACAGGAAGCAGTGTATCTCGAAGCCTGAACAATTCCTCATCGTAAGAATGCTCAATAGCGCCTCGCCCGCCAGGATGAAGACAAATGATTTCTTCTAGACCCCGTTGTGGAACTGCAAATCGTTCGTCGCTTACCGTTACGATCAAGCATGGGATGATAGCGAGTGTGAGAGGGACTCGCAGGATAATGGAAGTACCAAACCCTGGCTTGGAATCGATGGTCAATGAACCTTCGAGCCGCTCAATGTTGGTCTTGACTACGTCCATGCCGACGCCACGGCCAGATACGTCGCTCACTTGCTTGGCGGTTGAAAAACCGGGCAGCAAAATATAAGAGTAAAGTTCTTTCGATGAGATCCTTTGTAGTTCCGCTTCGGTTTTGATGCCGAGGGCAACGAGCTTGGCGCGAACGGCATTCGGATCGATTCCGCGACCATCGTCCCGAATTTCTATGATAACTTGACCGTCTGCAGCCGTTGCGGACAGAGTGATCTTGCCGACTGCGGACTTGCCCGCTTGCTGACGAACTTCCGGTGTTTCCAGACCGTGATCGGTGCTATTTCGAATGAGGTGTGTCAATGGATCGGAGAGTTGCTCGAGAACCGTCTTGTCGAGTTCTACTTCTTGGCCGATCATCACCAACTCAACTTGTTTGCCAAGTTGTCGGCCGAGATCGCGAACCATTCGTGGAAATCGTCCGAACAAATTACCAACAGGTTGCATTCGTGTCTTCAGAACGGTTTCCTGGAGTTCAGATGTTACGGAGTTCAATCGCTGGATGATAGCTCGCGGTGTGCCATCGATTTCACCGAAAGCCAAAAGCGATTGATTGCGGACTAGAGTCAATTCTCCAACCAGTGTCATCAGTCGATCGAGCAAGTCGACTTGAATGCGAAGGCTGG
>CANHVO010000146.1 GCA_947463915.1 Planctomycetaceae bacterium | reverse complement strand
TGCGTATCGAGTTGTTCGATACCCACGATTGGGCTAAAGCATTGAGCAGCTTCTGCAAGAGAACAAAGCGACTCGATGTCCCCTTGCGAGTCGTGTTCGATGAGCAGAGCCTCAGCGCAGAGCGTGCAGGCTTGGCTGAGTTGCATTTGTGGGACGATGCCAAAAGCGCGAGCGGTCGCGTTTGCGGCTGTTACGACACGTCCGCGTCGCGCATCGCGAGAGTGCAAAACGATAGGGCTTGCGCTGGTCGGAGCTGCAGGGTTTGTCGGGACTGCAGGGCTGGATGGGATAGTGGTACCAGCAACATTGGTTAGTAGGTCAGCCTGCGATTTCGCGGCTGCGACGCGTTGGCTGGGCCAATTGGGCAGCCAGATGCAAAGCACTCGCATGCTCATGACGAGCCCCCTGCGTTGACGGTGTATTGGCAACCCATTGGCCGTGAGCGTTCACGCCGACCGTGATTCGTGCGCCCGTGCGACCGCCGCTGCATCGAGCCAACTCCAATTGAAACCAACGCGTATCTTGAGAGGGTACTGCGTTGCACTCCTGCGTGGTCAATGCGCTCGATGGATTGGATGGGCTCGATCGCACCAACCATTGAACATCGGCCCAGCTCGGTTGCGTGCGGGCAGCTCTGGCGTCGCGAATAAAAACGCCCAACCCACCACCTTGTTCTGCGGCCAACTGCAATTTCCTAGCGACACGATCTTCTAGCGTTCCAACCTCCGCGATCACGGCTCCCACGGCAGTGCATCGTAACACCTGAGCCAACCCCCAAATGGAGTCCGCATGATTGGAGGGTTGCAACGCGATGACGCGCTCCATCGGAATCCCCAGCGACTTCAATGCTGGCGGATAAAATTGTCGCTGCGGATCGACCAAGACCAGGTATTTCCCTTCCACGATAGCTTGTCGAGCAATCATTAACGCGATTGAGGTGATTCCTGATCCAGAATGGCTTCGAAGCAACTCCAACATGCTGCCTCGCGCATAACCGCCACCTGGCAAATACCGATCCATCGCAGCGCAACCGCTCGCAATGCGCTCTTCGTCAGGCCGCCCCACGGTTTCCATTTCGCGAATCTGACGCGATAGCTGTTGCAGTTTTTCCAACGCGGAAGTTTCAGCTGGGGCATTCGTAGCGGAGATGCGCGAGTACTCCGGTGAATTGGCGTTGGTCAAAATGCTCACGGAGGCACCAGCACCGGACGGCTCGCGCCGTTCCGCTACCAACTGGCCAGCGGGAATATCCACAGGAATATCCACAGGAATATCCACAGGCATATTCAATAGTGGCAAATGAGGTGTCATGAGGTAGCTTCTCAGGTCCGTTTCGTGTTTCGCTAATGCTAGCATTCGCCGTTTCTCGCGTCCATGTGCTGGTGTTCGGGCTTTAGACGTCCGGTTAGTCACCCTCCCGCTGGGAGGGTCGAGCGTAGCGAGGGAGGGTGAAGTGCCAGCGCGGACTGCACCGACACTTCACACTCCCCGGCCTAAAGGCGAATGGCGTTGAATTAAGCCTGCACTTCAGGAACTCTCACGAGATTCCACTACTTGCTAACTCAACGCCATTCGGCCTAAAGGCCGCCCCTCCCCCCCAGGCCCCCCCAGGGAAGGTGACTTGTGAAGGCGGTACGCCAATAGAAAACCAGAGGCGTTTGACACGGTTGGTCAAACGCCACGCGCATTCGGGCAAATAAGCAGAAAATCGGCATCGAGAAAGCCTTGCTGGGCTATTTTTGCAACTTGCGGCTTAGGCAGGTGACAACCGATCTCGTCTTCTGAATTCTGCAAAAATCAGGTACGGTAAGCTCAACTTGTGTGGCTGAACGGGCAGCCGTAGTAAGCGTACAGGTCGTTACGTAGCAGGATTCGCAAGAATTCGGAACCAACGGAATTCTTACGAATTCCGCTACGAAACGTGAATTGAGCACGCCTACGGCTGACTGTTAAACGAGATGCATCTGCTAAATGAGATGCTTTTGCACGAGGTTGTTGCCTCACCATTTCCTCCTTACAAAAATCGACTTGATGCAACGCGAGCCTGGATTTCGAACGAAAATGGCGATCGGTGCATTGGCTGCCTGCTTGGCCGGATTGGCTTGCACGGCTTGGGACGTCGAGATTTCCCAGTTCTTTACAGGCATCAAGCTACCTGGCGATCTTCGAAAAGCGATCAGTCTCTCGGAGACATTTGCCCACACCAGTGGCACCCTCGTGATTTTCGCAACCTTGCTCTGGATCGATTTGAAAAATCGGCCAAAACTCTATCGGGCAGCCATCTTTACACTGATCTGCGGGGTTGCAGCCAACGCGGCCAAGATCATGATTCCACGTTATCGGCCTCATTCCCTGGACGAATCGGAAATAGAAATCGTTTCAAGCTGGCAAACTTGGGGCATTCCCTGGACAGGCTCGTGGTCCGAAGAACAACTACGAAGTTTCCCTTCCGGCCACTCGGCAACCGCAGTTGCAATGGCGATCGGATTGGCACATGTCTATCCTCGAGGAAAGTGGATTTTCGCTTCTTTGGCGGTATTCGCTTGTTTTCAACGGCTGGAATCGAGTGCGCACTTCCTTTCAGATATAATGGCCGGAGCAGCAATCGCCATGATGATTTCCATTTGGTATTGGAAACCATCCCACCGCTGGAATCGCGAAACCGATTGTGATGCTTCGCGATTCATCCCATCCTCACTCAATCCTCCACCTTCGCCGACCTCTGAATGAATTTATCGATCGATTCCCACACACTATTCCCTGAGGAAGCTCAAGGCGGTGCTGTGACCATCGGAAATTTCGACGGTGTCCACCGCGGACATCAAGTGATCGTCGAACAAGTGCGAAGACTCGCCGACCAAGTCTGTGGGCCCGCCGTTGTCTTCACCTTTGATCCCCCCCCGTCCAAGATTCTTCGCCCTGAGTCTGCTCCTAAGCCTTTGACAAGTATCGAACGCCGGACCGAACTTCTCAAAAAACTTGGCATCGATCTCGTTATTGTCTATCCAACCGACAAGCAACTGCTAGACCTAGAACCTGAAGCGTTCTTTGAGACCGTCGTTGTTCGATCCCTCAAGGCCAAAGCGATCGCCGAAGGGGAGAATTTTCAGTTCGGCAAAAAGCGACGAGGTGATGTTCCAATGTTAAGGCAACTGTGCCACGAACACAAAGTGCAGTTCACTTTGCTCGAACCACAACGCGAAGCCGGCGAATGGATATCCAGCACTCGCATTCGAGCGTTAATCGAATCGGGCGATATCGCCAGCGCAAACCGACTGCTGATCGAACCTTACCGTATCTCGGGAATCGTCGGGCATGGGGCAGAACGAGGCCGCACCCTCGGCTTCCCAACTGCAAACCTTGAGAACATCCAAGTTCTTTGCCCCCCAGTAGGAGTTTATGCCGGACGTGTCGCGAGCACCAATTGCATGTCCACACCACCGTGCAACTCAGCAAGCCCCATTGGATTTCCAGTAGCGATCAACATCGGCCCAAATCCCACATTTGGCGAGGACCGCGTGAAAGTAGAAGCTCACATCATTGATTACAATGGAGACCTATACGACCACGATATCTCAATTGAACTTTTTGCAAAATTGCGAGAGGTCCGCAAATTTGATTCAAAGGATCAATTATTGACGCAACTCGCGAGCGATATCCAACAAGCCAAAGCGGTTTGTGAGCAACTAGGCACGCTTTCCCATTAACCAATAAGGCTAGCGGCCCATGGCACTCACTTGCAATGGTGAATTTGTAGCGGCATCGATTTCGCCCAGACAATTTGTTTCTCGGGAGGGTGAGGCTCCTGCCGAACCGTGGCGTTGCAAGCTCGGCAGGAGCCTCGCTCTCCCATTGGAATTCTTGGCTGGTAGCTTTCAGCTTGCCTTTTGCCTTATAAGATACTCACCGGACGGCTTGCGCCGTTCCGCTAAGGCGAGCGGCAGGCGGAAAACTACCGTAGCTGGATTCGCCAGAATTCAGAACCTACTGAATTCTGGCGAATCCAGCTACGCGACGTGGTATGTTCTCTCCCGCCGCTCGCCTAACAGAGTGAGCATCCGTTGGCTGGCGGCATCAATTTTTATCTTAGCCTCCACCATCCCCATGGCCATGCTTCGTGGCCAAGACTCCACCGCAGATGAAACGCTGGCATCGACGTTCCATAAAGATGTCCTGCCGATCTTGCAAAAGCGATGCTACAGTTGCCATAGCCATTCCGCGGGCGTCATCGAAAGTGAACTGACGTTGGATTGGAAAGTCGGTTGGGAAAAAGGGGGTTCGCGAGGCCCAGCTATCCAAGCGGTTAATCCCGATCAGAGCCTTTTACTCAAGGCGATCCGACATGAACTCCCTGACCTCAAAATGCCTGAAGAGAAGCTGCCCGAGGCAGAGATTCTCGCCTTAGAAAACTGGATCAAAAACGGAGCCTTTGATGATCGAGTGTCACCGCCACAAAACGATTCTGCAAACGCTCGCGATTGGTGGTCGCTCAGACCACTGCCTCGGTCAAATCCCCCAAACAACGACTGCAAGAATCCGATCGATGCGTTTATTGTTGCTCGATTGCGGGATAAACATCTAACCCAGTCTCCGCGCGCTGATCGACGCACGTTGATTCGCCGCGTCTATTACGATTTGACAGGCCTGCCTCCCACCCCAAAGGAGACTCGCGACTTTGAATTGGATCCGGACGAGCATGCGTACGAACACTTGGTCGATCGCTTACTCAACTCCGAGCGCTACGGCGAACGTTGGGCTCGGCATTGGTTCGACGCGATTCATTTTGCCGATTCTCATGGCTACGAACATGATGTGGGCCGCGACAACGCTTGGCCTTATCGCGATTACATGATCGATGCGCTCAACCAGGACAAGCCTTGGTCTCGCATGATTCGAGAGCAGCTTGCAGCCGATTATTTCTATCCCGATGAGCCTCAATGGACACCTGCGTTGGGATTCTTAGGTGCAGGCACTTTTGATCTAAGTACGTTTGCGACAGCCCCCGTTACGTTCGACTACCTAGACCGCGACGATATGGTGACGCAAACGCTCTCCGCCTTTTCCAGTACGACTGCAAATTGCGCACGATGCCACGCTCACAAGTTCGACCCGATTTCACAAGAGGACTATTACAGTCTGCAGGCCGTGTTTTCCGGAATCCTCAAAGGGGACATCACCTACGATCCAAGTCATGAGATCATGAAGCAAAGAGGCGAGATTCAAGCACTGCTGGATGCCGCCGAACAACGCAATCGCTCGATCTTGGCTGCATTCGAGTACAAACCTGAAATTCTCGAGAACTTGACCGTCCTTTCGCAACAAGCCAAATGGCAGGCGTTAGAGTTGATTAGTTATGTGGCAACCGACGGTAGCACGCTGACTCGTGAGCCCGACGGAAGCTTGCTCGCCTCAGGGATCAATCCGGAACGGGACACGTATGTGATCACTGCGTCCAGTTCCTTTAAGCGTCTCAGCGCCATTCGATTAGACGTGATCGCAAACGCCTCGCTTCCCATGAACGGTCCGGGGCGATGTCAGAACGGCAATCTGCATCTCTCGGAAATCGAAGTCCACCTATTTGATCCAGCCAGCGCTAAGTCGATACCGATCAAAATCAAACGAGCGACCGCTGACTTCAATCAGCAGGCTTGGGGTATCGAACGCGCCTTCGATGGCGACCTAACTACGGCCTGGGGAATACATCCAGCTGTCGGGCAATCGCACTATGCCGTCTTCGAATTCGACGAGACCATCGCGTTGTCTCCGGAGGCGCGTTTGACCGTCGTGTTAAAGCAACTTCACGGCGGCTCACATCTCATCGGTGCCCTAAAACTATCTGTTACCGCTGACGATCCCAGCGGTATCCAAGCCAAGCCGCTGGAGGTCGAGAGTGTTCTTCAAAGATACAGTTCCACCAACAGCAATTCGATCACCAGCAAAACCTGGGAATCGATCAATGAAGCCGACCGCATCACGCTTGCCTCGTTTGTCGTAAAAGACTGGGCAATCAAGCAAAAAGCCAAACTTCCAGAGCCGCGGCGTGTCTTTGCCGCCGGCAAGTCTGTTGCGATACCAGAAGGGAATGGCAAAGACCAACTGAAAAGCCTTGCATCCCCGAAGACGGTCCATGTTTTGTATCGCGGCGACTTTGATAAACCGCGAGACATCGTTGGTCCCGGGGCCCTTAGCGTTTTGAAGGAGATAGTATCTCGGTTTGAACAGAAGGACTCGGACAAGGAGCCAGCGCGACGAGCAAAGCTTGCCGATTGGATCGCACACAAGGAGAACGTTCTTACATGGCGAAGCATTGTGAACCGGGTTTGGCATCACCATTTTGGACGTGGTATCTGCGATACCCCAAGTGACTTTGGACGCATGGGAGGTGTACCTTCGCATCCCGAGCTGCTCGACTGGATGGCCGTTTGGTTTCGCGATGACGCCAAGGAATCCTTGAAAGCCCTGCATCGATTGATTGTGACGAGCGATACCTACTGCCAAGTCTCCACGAGTTCAGCGGATGGGAACAAAACCGATTCTGAGAATAGACTTATGTGGCGACAGAATCGTCAGCGTTTGGACGCGGATGCCATTCGGGACTTTGTGCTCACCGCGAGCGGACAACTCAATCTCAAAATGGGCGGGCCTGCTGATCAGCAATTTCGTCAGAGCAAAGGCCCTCAGTCCACACCGGAGTTAAACTACAGCGTTTTCGACTGGGACAGTCCTGCCGGCAAACGCCGAAGCATCTATCGCTATGTTTGGCGAGGCATCGCGGATCCCTTTATGGAGGCTGTGGATTTCCCAGACCTCGGTTTGCTTTCTCCGACACGCGGCGTCTCATCCTCGTCCTTGCAATCGCTATCGTTGTTCAACAACCATTTCATTTTGGCGGAGAGCCAAGCGATGGCGAAACAACTCGAATCATTGTCGCCCGGCCTTGATGGTCAAGTGACCGAATGTGTTTGGAGGCTATGGAATCGAGCCCCGAATTCGAATGAGATTGAGGAGTTGAGTGGCTTTGCCAAGCAGCATAGTTTGGCCGAGCTTTGTCGAGTGCTGATGAACAGCAACGAGTTTTTGTTTGTGGATTAGAACGACGCGCAAGCATTTCCCACTGCAAAAACCAGGCTTTACGGTAGCGAAAGTCGTCAAGACTTTCGGTTGGATTGACGAAACGACCGAAACTCTTGACGAGTTTCGCTACGGAATGCTCGACGTATTGCCAAAGAGGGTCGAGGGGGAGCAAGTCAAAAGAAGTCAAATTAACCATGATACAAAAACAATCAAATCACTCCGAGTCACCGATGTCCTTAGACCGACGCCAAATGCTAACAACCGTGGGTGGTGGTTTTGGCGGCATCGCTATGGCACACATGCTGGCCAGCGATGGCATTGCGGGCTCTAGTGAAAGCCGCATGGCAAATGGAATTCAGCACCATCCTGCCAAGGTAAAACGGGTCATTCAGTTGTTCATGACGGGTGGGGCAAGTCCGATGGATTTGTACGACTACAAGCCTGAATTGGCACGACTCCATGGCCAGATGCTTGGCCCAAAAGATAAGCCCGAAGGGTTTACGGCTCCGGCCGGTGCGATCATGAAAAGCCCCTTCACATTCTCACAACATGGCCAATCTGGGCGATGGGTCAGCGAGTTGTTTCCTGAGCAGGCTAAGTTAGTCGATGAGATGGCCTTCTTGATGGCGATGACCACGAAAACGAATGTCCATGGGCCAGGAACATTTATGATGAATAGTGGCTTTCTGTTGCCAGGGTTTCCATGCCTGGGAGCTTGGGTCTCGTATGCACTTGGAAACATCACAGACAATTTGCCAACGTTCATCGTCTTGCCCGATCCAAAGGGATTGCCCTACAATCAAAAGGCATGTTTCAGTTCCGGCTTCTTGCCGGTAGTCCATCAAGGCACGGTCATTCCAGTAAACTCAACCTCGCCGCAGATTGCAGATCTGGTGGCCAATCCCAAGTTCCCTTTTGCGAAACGATCCGATAGCTCCGAAAGCTTTGCGCTATTGAATAGGCTCAATCAGAGGCATGCAGTGCTTCGCCCGGACGATTCGATGCTTGCGGCACGCATGGCGAGCTACGAGCTAGCCGCCAAGATGCAGTTGTCTGCTCCCGAAGCATTTGATATCGCGTCTGAGCCAGAGCACGTTCACAAAAGTTACGGGATCGATGTTCCTGCAACCGAAGATTTCGGACGGCGTTGTTTGCTCGCAGCGAGACTGGTGGAGCGAGGGACACGCTTTGTCCAAGTTTGGAGCGGGCCACAAGGAGCAACAGCCAACTGGGACAATCATGGCAACATTCAGACAGAGCTGCCACCGATGGCCGTGAGTGTCGATCGCCCGATTGCCGCACTTTTGAGGGACTTGAAATCGCGTGGACTGGCTGAAGATACGCTGGTGATTTGGACTACAGAATTCGGTCGTACTCCATTTGCTCAAGGGAGTCTCGGCCGCGATCACAATGGTGGTTCTTTTGTCAGCTGGCTTTGGGGAGCCGGAGTCAAGCCAGGGATCGCGTACGGAAAAAGCGATGACTGGGGATATCAGGCCGTAGAAAACAAAACCTACTGCTACGACCTCCACGCGACCATTTTGCATCTGCTCGGCATCGATCACGAACGACTAACAGTTCGGCAAAACGGAATCGATCGCAGACTCACCGATGTTCATGGTCATGTGGTCCATGAGATTCTGGAGTAGCGAAAGTCGTCGAGACTTTCGGCTGCATCACTGAAACGACCGAAACTCTTGACGAGTTTCGCTACAGAATACTTCGCAGCGTTGCCTGAGAAAGCGGCGAGGGGAGTAAAGTCAGAACGATCTGGTTCTTGTTCCAATGGAGATGAATTTGAAGCGTCTACTTACTATTCTGCCTATGGTTGTTTTTGCGATCGCCATTTGGCTACTGTATCATGAGATTTCACAATACCACTGGCATGAGATCGAGCAGAGTCTCAACTCGATCTCAACGCTGAAGATTTGCGCGGCGCTGGGATTGGCGACACTGAACTTCGTCGTTCTGATCGGATACGATTGGCTGGCACTCAAAGCCATTGGCGTATCTTTGCAACCGACCAAGGTGGCGTTCGCCTCGTTTCTTGGGTTTGTTGCAAGTTACAATTTTGGGGCGACATTGGGTGGCGTACCAATCCGTTATCGCATCTACACGGCTTTTGGAGTGACTTCCATCCAGATCGTTCAATTGTCGATCATGCTTGGAGTGACATTTTGGATTGGCGAATTTGCATTGGCGGGTCTTGCCTTCGTTATCGCCCCAATCCAAGCACCCGCCAAGTTGCACATGCCGTTTACGACCGTCTTTGGTCTTGGCTGGATTTTGCTTGCTGTCGCAGGAACTTATTTTGCATTGACGTTCTTTTTGCATAAATCGATTCGCATATGGGGCAAGGAAGTAAAGCTGCCAAGCCCAAGGATGACACTCGCTCAGTTTGGTGTGGCCGCCGCTGACTTCTTGATTGCAGCCGCGACGCTCTACGTGCTTCTGCCAAGTTCGACTGGGGTTTCTTACCTCCAGTTCCTTTGCATCTTCTTGTTAGCATCGATTGCGGTAGTAATCACCCATGTGCCTGGAGGAATGGGGATATTTGAGTTGGTCATTTTGACGATGTTGGGAGCCGAAGCGAACAGCGACGTGATTGCGTCTCTTTTGGCTTTTCGCGTCATCTATTACTTGTTTCCGTTGATGGTTGCTGCGCTCTTGTTAGGCAGTTTCGAGTATCGGCAACGTCGAGAGCGGATCGATCCTGTAATCTTGCAATTGAGTCGTGCGGCGGCCGCAATCGCACCAAGTCTTATTGCTGGAGTGGTCCTCGTCGGCGGTGCAGTGCTTCTGATCTCGGGTGCGACTCCGAGCGCGGAGGCGCGGGTAAGTATCCTCCGAGAATGGCTGCCGCTTCCATTCATCGAAGTCTCTCATTTCCTCGGAAGCTTGGTAGGAGCGGCCATGTTGGTGGTTGCTCGAGGGCTACAACGCAAGCTTGACTCGGCATGGTGGATGGCAATGTCATTGTCGGTGATCGGGATCTTTACGTCACTATTCAAAGGAGCAGATTTTGAGGAAGCGATCCTATTGGGCTTTGTGTTGCTGACGTTGATTTTGAGCCGCAAACGATTCTATCGACGTGGCTACTTGCTGCATCAGAGCTTTACGTACGGTTGGCTAAGCGCGATTGTATTGGCGGTTCTTTGTTCCGTTTGGTTAGGAGTCTTTTCATTTCGTCATGTTGAATATCAGCATGAATTGTGGTGGCAATTCACGTTTCGAGGGGATGCCCCGCGAGTTTTGAGGGCTAGCGTTGGCGTGGTTGCGATGAGTCTCTGCTTTGTGGTTTGGCGACTTTCAACGCGAACCAAGCCCGAAGTCATCGATGAGCCAACCAGCGAAGAGTGGAGCGCCGTGGAAGGTGTTGTCGAGTCATCGCCTCGGACCAACGCCAGTCTGAGCCTCCTCGGTGACAAACGATTCTTGCTGAGTCCGGACAAGCGAAGTTTCGTGATGTATGAAGTCGAAAGACGTTCCTGGATCTCGATGGGCGATCCTGTTGGTAGCAAAGAGCAGTTCTCCGAGTTGATTTGGAATTTCAGGGAAACATGCGATCGCTACGATGGTTGGCCTGTCTTTTACCAGGTGGACAAGGAATTCTTAACGCTCTACTTGGACCAAGGGCTGGCGCTGCTCAAGCTAGGCGAAGAAGCCCAAGTACCGATCCAAGAGTTCTCGCTGGAAGGTCAACACAAAAGTTTGCGAACCAATCGAAACAAACTACAGAAAGCCGGGCTTCGTTTTGAAGTCATCCCTAAAGCAGGAGTACCAGAGCAGCTGGAGAGGCTTCGCGATATTTCGGACCAGTGGTTGGCGAAGAAAAATGCGTCTGAAAAAGGCTTTTCTCTGGGCTTTTTTTCAGAAGACTACATGAGGCGATTCCCATGCGCGGTCGTCAAGCAAGATGACAAGATTATTGCTTTCGCGAACGTCATCATGGGAGCGGAAAAGTCCGAACTTTCTATCGATCTGATGAGACATGCATCCAATGGTCCAAATGGTTTGATGGATTTCCTGTTTACCGAACTCATTTTGTGGGGCAAGCAGGAAGGCTACCAATCGTTCAACCTGGGGATGGCTCCACTATCAGGAATTGAGAGTCGACCGCTGGCGCCTCTTTGGAACAAAGCCATCGATCTGGTTTATCGACATGGCGATCGATTTTACAGTTTCGAAGGACTGCGTCAGTACAAACAAAAATTCGATCCCATCTGGGAGCCGAAGTACCTTGCATCGCCGGGCGGAATGACATTACCTCGTATTCTTGCAGACCTCACGCGACTGATCGGACGCCGCAAGTAGTTGGCATGCTATTTGCCGTAGGAGTCTGTCAAGTTACTCGCACAAAGCGAGTCACCCCTCCCTCTGGGAGGGTCGAGCGAAGCGAGGGGAGGGTGAAGTGCCAGCGTCGATTGCACAAGCCAGTTCACCCTCCCCGGCCTTTGGCCGACCCTCCCAGAGAGAGGGTGACTTCTGGCTACCCCCAGAGTTTGGGCTATTCCCAGAGGTTGTAAGACGGAGCCGGAGAGCGCTTCCCATTGCAACTTGCAGCTCGGCCAAAGAGATTACCTTCATCTACCGTCAGTATTCCCTGCTATGCCACGACACTCCAATTTAGTCTTTCCAAAAACACTTTTTGCAAGTGTGCGGCAGAGCAAGCCTTCGATCCAAGTCTCACAGCAGTTGGTTGACTCGGCGCTTCTTGAAAGCGAGAAGGTCTTTGCAAGGTTCGAAACTTCGCGAGATGGGTTGACGTCTGAGGTTGCCGCTGAGCGGCGTGCTCAGCATGGCCCAAATGTGCTTGCAAAAGATCAGCGAGTTGCGTGGAGCACGCTCATTTGGCACTCTGTACTCAATCCGCTTGTGATTTTGCTGGGGGTATTGGCCGCCATTTCCTTTGCGACGGGCGACGCACGCGCGGGAACCGTCATGACGGTGATGATCGCCCTTGGGGTCGGGTTGAAGCTGGTTCAAGAGGCCAAGGCGGATAGTGCAGCTGCCAAACTCAAAGCCATGATCTCCGTAACGGCAACGGTCCTACGCGATGGCAAACCGAAAGAACTGCCTGTTTCGCAGCTTGTGCGCGGCGACGTTGTAACCTTGGCGGCCGGAGACATGATCCCTGCCGATGTGCGAATCCTTGCCGCCAAAGACTTGTTCATCACACAAGGCTCTCTTACAGGTGAGAGCTACCCGGTCGAAAAATTTGAGATCGAAAGAAATCCACACACCAAAGTTGCAGTCGAGCTCACCAGTATTGCTTTTTTGGGCACGAGCGTTGAGAGCGGGTCCGCTTTAGGTATTGTTGTTGCGACAGGGAGAGAGACCTATCTTGGGAGTATGGCTCAATCGCTTTCCGAACAACCGGAAACGACTGCTTTCGATAAGGGGATTGCCAACTTCACTTGGCTTATGTTGCGATTCGTAATGGTGATGGTGCCGTTGGTGTTCGTCATCAATGGGTTGACGAAAGGAAATTGGAGCGAAGCATTCTTCTTTGCAATTGCTGTGGCAGTCGGCTTGACGCCCGAAATGCTGCCGATGATCGTAACCGTTTGCTTGTCCAAAGGCGCTATTGCCATGAGCCACAAGAAGGTGATCGTCAAACGACTCAATGCCATTCAAAATCTCGGGGCCATGGATGTTCTGTGCACTGACAAGACCGGAACATTGACCATGGATCGAGTCATTTTGGAACGATACTGTGATGTTGTACTGAAGGAAGACCCAGAGATACTTTCGCTTGCCTATACGAATAGCCACTTTCAAACCGGTTTGAAGAACGTTCTCGATCGAGCGATTCTAGCTCACACTGAGACACATTCACATGCAAACATTCCGGACTATCAAAAAGTGGATGAGATTCCGTTCGATTTTGAGCGTCGAGTCATGTCGGTGGTGGTTCGCACTCCGGAAGGCAAAGACCGCATCATTAGCAAAGGAGCGCCAGAAGCTATTTTTCCACGATGCACACGATTTGAGCTCGATGGCGAATTCTTTCCGATGGAGAAACTGATTCAACAGGACTTGGCCGACGAGTTTGAAGAGCTGTCCCGCGATGGCTTTCGGGTCTTGGCAATCGCGAGCAAGGATTTAGAGGCAAGGGTCGATGTGAGTCATCTCGCGACTCCGTATACCAAGCTAGACGAGTTCGAATTGGTCTTGAAGGGATATGTCGCATTCTTGGACCCACCCAAGGAAACCGCCAACCATGCGATCAAGGCCTTGGAGAGTCACGGTGTTTCGGTCAAGGTTGTCACGGGGGACAATGAGTTGGTCGCCCGAAAGATATGCAAAGAAGTAGGACTATCGACGGAGTTTGTTTTACTGGGGAGCGACGTCGAAGCCATGAGTGACACTCAACTCGCGGACATAGCGATGAAGACGACGTTGTTTGCCAGGGTATCGCCAGCCCACAAGCAGCGAATCATCAGGGCCTTGCAATCCCGAGAGCATATTGTTGGCTTCATGGGAGATGGAATCAATGATGCACCCGCCCTACGAACAGCGGACGTGGGCATCAGTGTCGATACAGCGGTGGACATTGCCAAAGAATCAGCCGACATGATTTTGTTAGAGAAGTCACTAATGGTTTTGGAAGAAGGTGTGATCGAAGGCCGTAAGGTATTCGTCAATATTCGCAAGTACGTTCGCATGGGAGCGAGCAGTAATTTTGGCAACATGTTTAGCATGCTCGGCGCCAGCATATTTGTCCCGTTTCTGCCGATGGCTCCGATCCAGATTTTGGCGAATAATCTTCTTTATGATGTCAGCCAAACGGCGATTCCAACCGACAACGTCGATGCCGATCAGATCGAAAAACCTCAACCTTGGGATCTCAAGCAACTTACGCGATTCATCGTTTTCGTCGGTCCATGTTCATCGATCTTCGACTACACGACCTTTTTTGCGATGCTGTATTTGTTTGGTTGCTGGGATGTTTCAACGCCAATACTGGCTGGACACAGTCAAAGCCTATTTCAAACGGGTTGGTTCGTTGAGAGTCTTGTTACTCAGACTCTGATCATTCACATCATTCGGACAAACAAGATTCCGTTTTTGCAAAGCTGGGCATCTTGGCCGCTGTTAGTGATGTCAGCGGTCATCATGATTGTCGGAATTACCTTGCCATCCACGCCAATTGGAACCTACCTAGGATTTACGACCCTACCAGTCTTGTATTGGCCCGTACTGGGGCTTTCGGTGGCTGGTTACGTGGTGGTGACACAAGCGGTAAAAATGTGGCTGCTAAACAGGAAATGGATTTAGCGAACTAGCTTTGTTTCTTAGCCGCGATAGCGGCGACACTTTGTAGCCGTGGGGCTGGCGGGCTGTTGATTTAATCCCAACCCGAAGCGTGAGCGAGGGGGACCGTGCCCCTCGCTTACGCTTCGGGTTGGGACAGGAACTTTACCTTGCGGCAAACCCATTAAATCAACAGGCCCCCAGCCCCGCAGAAAGTCATGTCACCCCCGACGTTTTAACACCCCGGGATTTACCCCCAGTCTACGTAGCTTGCGCAGTCGGTCTAGCTTTGTCGTGTCAAGGGTACTATTTACTAGTCGACAAATCGTTCGTCATTTCCGAGCCAGCATAAGCATTCTGTCATGCATCGATCCTTTACCAGTCCTTTTCGAACAGCCATCTTTCAGTTCCAACAGAAGTTGCATCGATTTCTCTTTACCGCGGTTGGAAGTCTCCTTTTTTCACAGATGGGTTGGGCTCAACAAAACCTATTCAATGTTCCATCTGGTACCGTCACTCGCAAAGACGAAGTCTTCCTTCAACAGCAGATGAATCTGGGGCGATTTGGCGAGTCCAATACCACCATTGATTATGGATTAGGAAATGACTGGGAAGTTGGAATCAACATTTTCAAGGTAAACCTTTATCCTGGTAACCTGAAACCACTTCCGGGCGAATCCAATGAAGATGCACTCCTGATCAACATTCAGAAGGGGTTTCGTCCGTTTGAAACTCTGACCTTTGAGATTGGTAGCCAAAATGGCTTGAGCGCAAACAATGGAGCTCAAAAAGTCGACTACTTGAACTTCACCTGGGCCGTTTCGCGATGGGAGCCTGAGGCGAGTCCATTCAAAGGTACCCTTATTTCGGGCGTTTACTATGGGAACACGAATTTTTTGGGCGCAGGAAACGAAGTTGGGTGGATGACCGGGATCGAGTATCCAATATTCTGTGAGGAGTTGAGTTTCGTTGCGGACTTCATTTCGGGCACCAACAGCAACAGCGTCGCTGTTATTGGTGCACAATGGACGTTCTCGGAAAAGAATGGATGGCAGGTTTCTCTGGGTGCGCAGCTTCCTAGTCCGGGAAGTGGCAATGACTACGGCGCCGTCTTTGAATTAACCAAGTTCCCGCCTTCTTTTGGGAAAGTGTTGGCACCCAAGTCGTAGTTCTCAAGTCGTAGTTCACAAGGGGCTAGAAATCATGAAGTCGCATCTTCGTTTAACCCGGATTATTCATTCATGTCGCAAACAAAAGTGGCCTCTCCTGCGTATAAGTTGTTGTTACGAAGCAACTTAAGGAACATCAGGGAGGCCGATCTTGAGTATACAGTCTGTTGACAGT
>CANHVO010000145.1 GCA_947463915.1 Planctomycetaceae bacterium | reverse complement strand
GGTTAGCACTGGCCGATTTGGTGGGCTGGCTGTTTACCGACCTAAGTCTGGACAAATGGCACCGCCGGAGCAAGCGACTCCAGCTATGACAGCCGAAGCGATCGCATCTCGACTCTTGTTGGGCTTCCCGCTGTCGCCTCAAGCAGCAGATGAGGGACAGCGAATGTTGCTGAGCAACTTGCCCGGAAAGAGCGAAGAGAACCTTTACTACTGGTACTACGCGACGCTTGCCATGTATCAAATGCGAGGGGAGGTTGAGAATGCCGCAAATGGCAATCCAGCCTTCCGATCCAATAGGGAAGTGGCCTGGGAGCAATGGAACGAAGCGCTGAAGCAACAGCTGTGTGTCACCCAAGTGCCACGCGGCCCCCTAGAGGGTTCGTGGAACCCAACTTGCGTCTGGGGGAGGCATGGTGGTCGCGTTTATTCAACCGCGTTCGCATGCATGTGTTTAGAAGTTTACTATCGGTATTTGCCAATGTACAAAGCCGACCAGTTCGCGAATCAATGGCAGCCCGCTCGGCGCTAGGTGGCAAAGTTTGGTAAACGTTCCAGACATTGACAAACACAAAATACACGAATCACACGAAAAGAAAACAGGTTGATAAGTCGAGCAGAACGCAAACGTACATTCCTACCGCTTGACGCTACTTACATCACCGTAAGGTTCTAAAGATCGTATTTTTCGTGTAGTTCGAGTCTTTCGTGGTTCAATCGCCTGGGACGCAAATCATCCGGTGGATGCTTGCAAACAACGTCTCGACGATTCTGTATTCGGCAACTAAGATAGAGCCAGAATTGCCTAGAGTGCTGCCACTTTGCTGCACCGAAGAAAACGACCGCAAGAACAAAGATCTTTGAAATGAAAAACGAATCCTCCTCCGCGAGGCTGGCGCCCGAGCTGCTAGCCCCGGCAGGAAACTGGGAATGTATCCACGCAGCTATTGAAAACGGGGCCGATGCTGTCTATTTCGGACTTGATGCTGGCTTTAACGCGAGGGCTCGAGCGGTCAACTTCTCACTCGAAGATTTGCCAAGCCTCATGCAACTGCTTCACCGACGCGGCTTGGTCGGTTTCGTTACCCTCAACACCCTCATCTTTACTGACGAACTGGCTCAGTTCGAAAAGCATGTGGCCGAGCTGGCTTCGGCTGGTGTTGATGCAGTGCTGGTGCAGGACTTGGGCGCGGTCCGACTCATTCATGAAATATGTCCTAAATTGAGTGTGCATGCCAGCACTCAGATGACCATGTCTTCGGCGGAGACCATTCGAGCAATTGAGTCCCTGAACGTAGACCGGGTCGTCCTAGCTCGAGAACTCTCGATTGCGGAAATTCGCAAGATCACAGCGGCAACCAATATGCCTGTCGAGACATTTGTCCATGGTGCGTTGTGTGTGTCGTACAGCGGCCAATGTTTGACCAGTGAATCATTGGGGGGCCGCAGCGCCAATCGTGGCCAATGCGCGCAAGCCTGCCGATTGAACTACGACCTACTCTGCGATGGCGAACATCGGGACCTAGGGGACAATCGCTACCTCTTGTCGCCCCAAGACTTGGCCGGATATGCTCATATTCCCGACTTGATTGACGCGGGTGTTTGTTCTCTCAAAATCGAAGGCCGACTCAAGACGCCTGAGTATGTTGCCAATATCGTCGGTCATTATCGAAAAGCCATCGATGCTGCTATGGCAGGCAAGGAGGTCCGCTGGTCGAATCAAGACAAGCGTGAAATGGAGATGAGTTTCTCACGCGGCTTCACGCCGGGGTGGCTGGAAGGCTGCGATCACAAACGACTTGTTCCCGGCATCACGAGCGCCAAACAGGGCGTTCGCGTCGGCAAGGTGATCGCGCTCAAAGGGGAGAAATTGGTGGTTGACCTCGAAGCCCCATTGATCAAAGGGGACGGGGTTGTGCTGCAAGGAGATCGTATCTCGGGCAAGGAAATCGGCGGACGCATTTTTCAGGTGTTTGTGAATGGTAAGGCGACCGACTTGCCCAGTCAGGGACGAGTCGAATTGGCTTTCCAGAATGGACTCTTCCGAAACGTTGAAATCAAATCAGGGCAAACGATCTGGCAAACCGATTCTCCTCAATTGAGTAAACGATTGCGAGCAAGTTTTGCGTCCGAGCAGTTCTTGAGAAAGCTCCCGATTGAACTCTCGATGAAGATTTCCGTCGGAGCACCGATCTTGGCCCATGTGAGCTGGCTGAACAAAAACGGGGTAACCGAAACGTTGGAACTAACGACGGAGCATGCGCCAGAAGAGGCCAGAAAGCACTCGATTACCGAGGACGAATTGCGGCAGCAAATGTCCCGGCTTGGCAATACTCCCTACGAGTTAGCATCGCTAAAAGCATCTCTTAGCGGAAACCCAATGGTTCCACTGAGCGTTTTGGGGGAATTGCGAAAGCAGATGGTGAGTGAACTGGACCGGTTGCGCACCGCCCCAGCACATAGAACAATTTCGGAGTCCGGTGTCGCGAAACGTATGATAGCGAAGCTCGACGGTAGTCCAAACGCAATGGTGGCCGGAGCGGCGGAGGCCTCCGCAAACGAGTCCCCGGAAGCCGATCGTCTGCATGTATTGGTTCGCACCTTGGAGCAGCTACGACAGGTTTTGGACCAGGGCCAAAAGACAGTTTATGTCGAATTTCAAGATATACGCGAGTACCGAGAAGCAGTCGTTGCGGCGCGTGAAGCGAACGCTGCGATTTACCTTGCGACGCTGCGGATTCAAAAGCCCGGCGAGCAGGGGCTCTTTAAAGCGTTGGCCAAGCATGATGCTGATGGTTGGCTGGTTCGCAATTTGGCTGCATTGGATTTTGCTAACGCCAACCAAATTCCTGCGATTGGCGATTTTTCACTAAACGTAACCAATCCCTTGACTGCCGATTGGTTAATGTCGAGAGGGCTCAAGCGAATCACGGCCTCGTATGATTTGAACCGCGATCAGTTGAATGAGCTGGTTCAGGGGATGCCTGCTTCCTGGCTAGAAGTAGTGATACATCAGCACATGCCGATGTTTCATATGGAGCATTGTGTTTTTTGTACCGTGCTTTCGCCCGGCACGAACAAATCAAACTGCGGCCGCCCATGCGATCGTCACGAGGTCAAGTTGCGAGACCGTCTTGGTGTGGAGCATGTCTTGCACGCCGATATCGGTTGCCGAAATACACTTTACAACGGACATGCTCAGAGTGGCGCCGAAGCAACGCCAAAGCTTCTACGCATGGGAATCGAGCATTTTCGAATCGAGCTATTGCGCGATGCATCGGCCAACGAGACTTCAAGGCTGCTAGGTCTTTACCGGGACCTTTTGGCTGGACGGATAGATGGTCCAACGGTTTGGAAATCCTTGAAGGCCGAGAATCGCGTGGGGGTTACTCGGGGGACTCTTGAGCACCCACGGAATCCCCTGGCAATTCTTTGATGTCGGTTATCCAACGCTAGCTACAGCTCGACGTCGGCGTTGAGATTCCGATCTTCTCTTGGAACTGCGAACGGGGCGTTGTTCCTGGGTTGAATCGGAAACTGTCGCTACCTCTTGAATCAAGATTCCGTGCCATCCACTAGCATAGGTTTCAAAACCTGCGGACTTGGCTTGACCAATGTAACAGCTTGTCCCGGCAACCTCGGCAACGACGTGTCCAGCTTTGCTCGCGAAAAGCCTGCTGCGGCCACCGAAATCGATCGCATCGTTTTGCATTCGGCCCGCAGAGTCCGCAAGTACGTGGCCGGTTGAATCTACGATGCAAACACGGGTTGAGCTTTTTTCTTCGTCACTTAAAGCAACATTGCGAACGATATCGTTTGCAAAGGTTTCCCAGTTGAAAATGATCCCCAAAACGCCCAACACACGACCGTCGATAAGACCATTTTCGCGAATCGCAGCGGAAAAGACCACGGATGGGCGATTGTTAACGCAGCTGGAATTGTGAACCGAATGGAACCCATACTCTCGTCCCGTTCGAGTCTGCATCGCGGTTTGGAACCAGGCTGTGTCGGAGGCGTCGGTCCCAACAGATCGAAATAGATCGGGGCGGCCATTCGCAACGACTTGTCCGGCAGTATTGCAAACGAGTAAATCCGAATAAACTGTATAGGACTCGAGAATCGTTCGAAGGCGTTGTGAAGCGTGTTCCAGTGATTTAGGGGATTTTTGCGCGAGTGCATTGACGACACTTGCGTCGGTAGCCCACCATCGGACGTCGCAAGAACGCTCGTACAAGCAACGGTCGACCAGGTCGATGTTCATGCGTGCTAAGTCGCTAAGTCGCACTCCTTTGAAGGAAGCTGACATCGACTCGCTAATCTTAGATATGCGCGTCAGGGTTTTCCTGGAGCGTCTCTTTAGATTGGCTACGACTGTTGTTGAGGTGTTGGACAATCCCGCAATCTCCATCGCAACAATGTTGAACGCCTTTCCAGCATCGCCGGCTCGTGCCGCTTCGATTCGAGCATTGAGTGCAAGCACCCGAATTTGATCGTTGACGCGATCGATTGCCGTGATCGTTTTGTCCATGACCGAGTCCAACGTATTCGTTAGGCTCGCGACGACTTCTGGACTGAATTGCTCGGTATTGCTGTTGTTGTACATGTTTATCGCGCTTTCCACTATGTTTCATTGCGATTGGGAATCTTGCCAGACGACGTAAAACTTTACCTACAAGTTGTGATTGTCAAATTATTCACTGTTGATTTCTTTAGTCTTTCTTTGCGTACGTCATAACCCCTACGCATTCAAAAAATATTGCCCAGTTTTTCTTTGGTTTGGTCAATTCAACCCATACAGTGCGCACACTTTACGGATTCTTTTGTTTTTCAATAGTCATGTGCCCCCTCCGTTCAGGCAATGGGGTGGAGGGGATTTCTATCTAAGAGCAATGTGAAATGAGTGACACGCCAAACGCTTGCGTTAAGCAAGACGAAGAAGACGCCGAAATTTTTGCAGAGTTCATAACCGAGTCGCTCGCAAACTTAGCGCTCGTCGACCAAAATCTCTTGCTTTTGGAGCATGGTCCCAATCAAGAGTCAGTGAATGAACTGTTTCGAGGAGTGCATTCTGTTAAGGGCTCTGCAGGCTTCTTGAAGATGGATTCTGTCCAAAAACTTGCTCATGAATTTGAGACCATTTTTGACCATGTACGTCATAATAGGATCCAATTGAACTCCGAAGGCATCGATGTCATGCTTCGGGTAAACGATGTGCTTCGAAGCCTTTTGGAAACGCCAACGGCGAAGATTGACATTCAGCCATCGATTCAAGAACTAAAGCGTTGGGAACTTGCTCAGTCAAGCAGCGGAACGCTTGAGCGGAGCGAGTGCGAAACGCAAAGTTTGGAAACGGATGTCAATGCTCGCGTTGATATGATAATCAATGAACTGGAGCTTTCTGCTACGCAGTCCGTTGCAACTTTGTCGCGGCCTCACAACTCCGAACTGGAAATTAGCGCTGCCCCAAAAACAGAGATCGCCGGCCATGGATCTAACGGAACTCCCAATGCAAGTCCGAAAAGTGGCAATGCGCACGACACTTCCATCCGAGTTCCAGTTGCCGTTCTCGAAGAGCTCGTAACCCTTGCGGGTGAGCTGGTTCTCTCGAGAAATCAGCTTTTGAGAATGATCGACTCTGCCAAGCTGAAGGGTTTCGTTGGAATCGGAGCGCGCATCGATCAGGTGACGACAGCGATGCAGGATTCCATCATGAGCGCTAGGATGCAGCAGGTCTCACTGCTGTTCAACCGATTCCCAAGATTGATCCGCGATCTTAACCAAAAGCTTGGCAAACGATGTCGCTTGCTAATTGAGGGAGGCGACGTCGAACTTGACAAGACCATTCTTGAGGCGTTGGCAGATCCGCTAACTCATTTGCTTCGCAATTCGCTTGACCATGGCATTGAATTGCCAGAAAAGCGAGTGAGCGTTGGCAAGAACGCTGAAGGGACTTTGCAACTCAAGGCGTTTCATGAGGGAGGCAAAGTAAGGATCATCATTGAGGACGATGGAGCTGGTGTCAATCGGGATCGTGTGCTTCAAAAAGCAGTGGAACGCGGGCTTGTCCATCCTGATATGGCGCCTCGAATGTCCGATCGCGAAATCGTGAACTTGATCTTTAAGCCAGGATTTTCAACCGCGGAAGTCGTTAGCGATGTTAGCGGTCGCGGCGTTGGCATGGACGTTGTTCGAACCAACATTGAGAGAATTGGCGGAACTGTTGACGTCGAAAGCGAGTTGGGCAAAGGAGCACGCGTCCACATCACCCTCCCGCTAACGCTCGCCATCATTCCCTCCTGGATCGTGCAACAAGACGATTTTCGGTTTGCAATTCCAGAGGCTGCTGTCATCGAGTTCATCAGTCTGACTCCATCGGATCTCAAGGGACGGCTCGAGTGTGTCAATGACTGCGAGACCATTCGCTGGCGCGGAGGGTTGCTACCGCTGGTGCGTCTTCGCGAGTGTTTGCCGGGGCGTTGTCGGACATCGTCGCGTCGGCAGAAGATAAATAAAGTCGTCGTAATCGAGACGGGGATTTTTCAATTTGGATTGGCTGTAGAACAGGTTTGTGATCCTGAACATGTTGTGGTAAAGCCTGTTGGAGAGCATCTAGGTCAGTGTGGCTATCTAGAGGGAGTTGCGGTGCTTGGTGATGGGAATGTTGCGTTCATTCTGGGCATGCAGGGGGTCGCAGAGAAAGCGAAGCTTGGAGTCAAGGTTGAGCCAGTACCGGATGAAACCGTCAAGATTGATGTCTCTCGAAACGAATCCCAGGCTGCGGTCATCATTCGGCGCGCCAACGGCAATACTGCCGCCATACCTCGCATGGTGCTTCAACGTATAGAACGAGTAGATCCGGACCGTATTCAGAAATCAAACGGCATGTTGATCATGCCCTATCGCGATCAACAATTACAAGTCATCGAGCTTGATTCCGGAATTTTGAACCATGTTCGAGAGCAGCATCGCGACCATTGCTATGTGGCGGTCTTTACCATTAGGGAAACGGAGATCGGTCTCTTGGTTTCTGAGATTCTCGATATTCGTGATATCTCAACCACTGTCTCAATGAACGAAACGGTTCACCGCGCTGTTTGCGGGACCGTCCTTATCGACGACGTCGTTGTCGAGCTCTTGGATGTTTATGCATTTGCAGATACCGTTTTGAACAAGCGACTGAAATCAAATCAGTTGGCTGAGTCATCGACAAGGGTAAGCTCTAGCGTAGCCCAACCCGACGTTCAAACCGTTGACCTAAGCGATTCCGCTGTGGACTGGTCCAGATTTACGGTATTGCTTGCCGAAGATACCCCGTTTTTTCGAAATCAAGTTCGGAAGTTCTTAGAACTTAGTCGTTTCCAGGTGCTGTTGACGGACGACGGAGGCCAGGCTTGGGAGTTTCTTTCCAATCCTAGCAACAAAGTCGACTTGCTTTTGACCGACATCGAAATGCCGGTTCTAGATGGCTTTGAACTCGCCTTGAAGGTGCGATCGACTCCTCGATTGCAGGACATGCCGATCGTAGCGATCACAAGTTTGCACACGGGCGCCGCCCAACGTCGAGGGCGAGACGTCGGCATTGATGACTGGCAAATCAAATTGGATCGCGACAATCTCACCAATTCTATTCGCCGGCAACTCATCACCGGTAAACGACAGCCCATGAATTATGTTATGGAGACAACATGAACAAGCCATCCAAACCCCATGAATTAATGACATTTGAGATCGCCGAATATGTATTTGGAATCGATATCAATGATATTCAAGAGATCAATTGCCATGCCGTGCTGAGTCGAGTACCAGTCGATTACGATGCTGTTGCAGGAGTGATCAATCTCAGAGGAGAGGTACTGACCGTTTTGGCGCTGGGACGATTATTGGGAATCAAGTCTCCCCCAACAAGCGGCGAACGAGCAAGCTATGTCGTCGTGAAGTCGACGGGCGGTAGAGTGGCTATTGCAGTGGACAAGCTCAAGGACGTAGAAACCATACCGGCCAAAGAGCTACAGAATCTTCCTGCTAATTTTCAGCTTCCTAATCAACATGTGGTCCGAGGGCTAGTTCAACGGCAATCTGGTATCTTGCTTGTTCTCGACTCCTTAAGAACTGCCGAATTAGGCCTTGTCCAGGCCGTATGAGCCCGTGCTAGGCAAATCGAGATTGGCAAGGCATGCTGCGTGTTCTACTAGCACGAAGCGGAAGCTAATGAATCGTACTTGTCGTGTGCCCAGCACGAAGTGCAAGCTAGTGAACCTTATTTCCAGTGCACTAACTTGCGCGTTTTGAAGTTGCACTATTTTGTTTTAGGGGCAAAGCCTCGGTTGGTTACATAGCCCAGCCTGACGGAGGCTGCTGATTTAGCGGATTTGCCGCAGGCAAAGACTCTATCACAACCCGAAGTGTGAGCGAGGGGCAGACCTTCCCTCGCTTACGCGTCGGGTTGTGATTAAATCAGCAGTCTCCGTTGGGCTGGGCTATGTAACTTGTTGGGCCGTTGGCCCGGAAGCACTGAAAACGTTCAACTTCAAAACTGGCGCGTCGTGCTAGCCGTTTTTTGTTTCGCCAAGTCTCCGAGGTTCTGGAACTAATTTTTTACGTACAGTTCCAGCTTTTCCCGGAGAACATCGTTCGTAAATGGCTTGTTGAGATAGTCGGTGACCCCGGCAGCAGAAGCTTCGTCAAAATGAACGTTCTGCGATTGAGTCGTTACCATTACGATTGGTATGGTTGCCCCGGACGCTCTCAGATCCTTTACCATTTCGATCCCATCTTTGTTGGGCATGATCCAATCGGTTATGATCATGTCGAACTGGTCGGAATTGTATTTGGTGATTGCTTCAATGCCATCGCTTGCTTCGGAAACTTCTGTAACTCCACAAGCTGTGAGCGAGCGAATTACGACTTTTCGCATGGCATTAGAATCATCGACAACGAGAACTTTCATTTTGCCCCTCAGAACATAAGTTTTAGTTGGATCCACTTTTCGCCACTTGTAGGCGATAGCCATCGATGCCGATGACCGAGCGTGTGTTTCGCTAAAAAGACTCTTGGTTATGCCGTCTGCTCATGACGTGACAATTGCAACTTGCCTGGAGATTTCTCATCAATAGTGTAGAGTTTGGAACGCATGATCCGGCGGCACTGTTTGTACCGGTTTTTCAACGTGTCGAAGATGGTCTCAATTGTTCATTAGCAGAAACAATTGGGACAATTGTTCGGAACATGCAAAACGAAAAAACGGTTGGTATCCGAGGATACCAACCGTTCTTTGATTTTTGGCGACTGGGAACTAACTGGATTGTGATCGCAACTCGGAGAGACAGATTCCGCGTTGCGAAGATTCTAGTTCGTCGTGTCGATCGTTGTAACTAATTAGCAACCGCAAGCTGGTGCTGCATTGCATCCACAATCAGCTGCTGGAGCACAGCTGTTGCATCCGCCGTTGCATCGCAAGCCACGGAGAAGGCCTCGGAGACGTCCGTTGAACAGACCGTTGCCCGAACCGATTCCGCTGCTTGTTGTTCCGCAAGCATTGCTTCCGCTACCGCAGGAAACTGTTACTGGGACTTCTTCGCAGATAGTCTTAGCAACACACTTGGTGTAGGTGTAAGGAACTTGAACTTGTACGCACTTAGCAACTTTGACTGTTGTGCAGCAAGGAACTGCTTTGCAAACAGTGTAAGGTACTAGTTTGGTGCGGCATTCCTTGACCATTTTGCAGGTCGTGTAGGTGTAAGGAACGCTCTTTTGTTCGCATACCATGCTGCAAGTTGTGTAGCAAACGTCTTTGACTCGTTGCTCGCAAACCATTTTGCATGTCTTGTAGCAAACAGTCTTTTGACGGCACTCTGGAACCATACGGCAAGTTGTGTAGGTGCAAACCTTGGTCTTTGGCTCGCAAACCATTGTGCATGTCTTGTAGCATACAGTCTTGGTGCGGCATTCTGGAACCATTTTGCAAGTTGTGTAGGTTACAGTCTTGCTTCGGCACTCTGGAACCAATTTGCAAACATTGTGAGTGACCGTCTTGGTGCGGCACTCAGGAACGCATTTGGTTACAGTGTAAGGAACAACTTTGGTCAAGCACTCTGTTTCGTACTTTACGCAGTTGATTTCCTTGGTTTCGCAGGATGGAACCCAAACCTTCTTGCAAACTGTCTTTGGTGGGCATTGAACGCATTCTACTCGGCAAGCGCCTGGGCAGTAAACATTCTTGCAGGTCGATGGATCAAATGTCCAAGTGCCTGGCTCACGAACAGTCTTTCGAACGATTGGTCCTGGAACTTCTTCCGAAGTCGTTTGCCAGCTGCCACCGTTGACAGTGACTGTCTTGGTGTAGTTGACAGGCTTGGTTACTGTGTAGTTTACAGTTCGTTCTTTGGTTTCAGTAACTGGAACCATAACCGTGTAGTTGATGACTTGCTCACGGGCTTCCATGACTCGGTTCATCACTGTGTAGTTGACAACCTTTTCGTGCGTTTCACGAACTGGAGTCATCACGGTGTAGTTCACTTCCTTGGAGTGTGTTTCGTACACAGGTCGTTTGACTGTGTAGTTGATCACCTTTTCATGGGTTTCGCGAACTGGAACACAAACAGTATAGTTGATGACCTTGCTGTGTGTTTCGTACACTGGGCGAGATACGTTGTACGTAACTTGCTTTGTGTGCGTTTCGTAAACAGGTCGTTTGACCGTGTAGTTGCGAACACCGGTGTGTGTTTCGCGAACTGGAACGTTGACCGAGTAGGAAACTTCCTTTTGGAGAGTTTCTCGCTCGTATCGAACGCTGTTTACCGTCTTGTCTTCGTATACGACTTGGTTAACGGTTTTCATTCCCGTAACGGTCTCTGGTTCGTACACAACCTTTTTGACGGTTTTCATTACGGTGTAAGTCGAAGGACCACAAGAGTCCACAACATTACATCCGCAGTTTTCGTAGCTGATCGCGCCGTTATAAGCAGCTTGAACAGCACCAGCGTTGAATGCAGCCATCATTGCTGCAATCGCTGGAAGAGCCAATAACTTCTTCATTCTCATTCTCCCTTGAACGTTTGCAAAACCACGCAGGACACTAGTATCAGACGGGACGATGCTTTGCGGCTCGCCACTCCGTTATTTGTTCGTTCTGTAGTTTCGATTGCCCAAAGAGTCCGGCTGCTCCGCAAAGGGCTGCCAACAAATATGCTCTGGTCGATCCCGTCCATGGACGCCCTCGCATCGCGGTCTTCTTTCACGTCTAGTTGCGGCTCTACGTGAATGAAGTTTTGCGTGCTCGGAGCGACTCGTCCGCTCGAACTCTTTTCGAGGGCGTTCTTGACGAGACCGGAGCAACCAGCCCCTGGGTGGAACTGGACTCTTCGTGCTGGGAAACTACTTCCCGACAGGCGACTTAGATCGACTGGTCAAGAAGCATGGGCCAGGAAAAATGAGCAGGTCGGGTAATTTAGACGACGTATGCCACAATGTCCTACAATGACTAATGACTTTAACGATTAGTCCGGTTGGAATCGTTTCGTTCAAGTCGAAAATGATGTGGGCAGCACGGTGCTATTCCGTGTTTCGAATGTCGTTTAACATTCAGCCGAAGGCGTACTGCGGGCGTTGAAAGTACGCCTTCGGCTGACTGTTAAACGAATAAGTCAGCGGGCCCCTTTGCTTTGTTGGGTACCTGCTCTGCCGATCGGCCATAACCAAGGTGCAAACGAAAACAGGGGACCAATAGGTCCCCTGCTTGTCAAAATTCTCGTCTACGATCCGGCTACTTAACCGAGTTGGTCCAGTAGTTTATCGAATGCAATCGAGAGCTTCTCATCGGTATCGTAGTTCCCTTGAGCAATCGCTTCTCGCAGGCTGGCCACTTTGTCGGCGCGGAAAACTTCGCCGGACGACTGCGCATTGGAAACGCTGAGCGCTTCTGGGGATAGATCAAGCTGATCGACAGGGTTTGTCAATTCAGGTGCTTTCGCGGCGGGAGATGCCGCAGGAGCGTTGCTCCGTCCAGCAGATTTTGCAGCGTCAACTCCACCTAGCGAAAAATTTCCGGAAATTTGCATTTGTGTCTTCTTCCCTGTTTGATAAGGACTCTTGGCCCGATCGAATGATCGAGATTACATGGACTGCTACCGTGCTGACAAGACGAGAATCTAATTCCCGTGCCCGATCCCTTTTTCCAACGCAGTCCGTGTCGCAGAAAAGACCATCCGAATCCATCAGGTCAAAGCGACTTTGCGAAGACGCTGCTTTCGAGCGAAAGCATACCTGTTTATCGGACGACCTATCCAACCAGACCAGCGAATCCTATCCCCTTACTTGTGTGATGAATAGCCAAGCCGCATTGTCTAGATCGATTTTGCGGATTGACGAAACGTGACTGTTTTCTTCGGTCGCGATCTTGCAACCCCTCTGTCCCTCAAAGCAACAAACATGCCAAAGCGGTTTTGCTTCTCGGTAATCGCTCAACACTCGTTTTATATCCCCCAGCATACCAAAAGAGCAAGTCAAAACGGGATACATCGAATTGCCATCATTCACGCGATTGCCATTTTTTGTTGGCATTACAACTGACCTTCACGTTTTTTCAAGCAAGTTCAAAATCCGTATTCAAAAAGTCGGAATCGCGATTGACCCGAAGGGCTGGTCGGGTCTATCTTACCGCCGTCGCAGTGATGAACCGCGGCCAACAAGTGATTCCAGTCGCTTGGGAAATGAGTCCGATCTTTCAAAACAGAAAACAAATCCACTACGTTGGATTTGCATTTCAGTAGATAGCGATGCTGTTGAACAGAAGTGTGAATCACGTTTAGGCATTAGTACACGGATGTGCAACTGCCAAACGAAAGACATAGTGGATTCATGCGGGTGATGCACACGGATGTTGTTATTGCCCGCTCGAAACCATGCTCCCGGAAATGTAGCTCTTGTCCTCAGCCCCCCTAGGACTCGTTCACTTCCGGGAGCTTTTTTTTTGTGCTCTTCCAACAACCAAATCGCGTTGGTGTACCGGCTTTAGCCGGAATGGCGGGCTGTTGATTTAGCGCTTTTCCAAATGCATTTCGTTTAACAGTCAGCCGTAGGCGTACTGTCAATGCGTGCGGAGCACGCCTTCGGCTGACGGTTAAGCGACTAAAGCAATAGCCCGCTTGTCCGTCTGAAGCCGGTGTACCAACTTATTCGGAATTCCCCGATTCCTGGTCGTGCTCTGCCTCGTCCATTGGAACCGACGCGACGATCCGCTCGAGATACTCCTCTAGAATGGCCGTCCCGGTTCGAATCTTCAGCTCAACGTCCAGGCTCCAGAGTTCATGTTGTCCGATTCGTATCGAATCAATCTTTGCTAAGTCTTTTCCAGTACAAAGTATTGCGTCGCACTTAACTTCGCATTCGCTTGCCTGCTTACCCAAAAGTTGGATGTCTTGAGCTGAGTAGTTGTGGTGGTCAGGAAAAGTAGTACTACCAACCACATTCGCTCCACATGTCCGCAATGTCTGCATGAAGCCCTGGGGATTTCCTAATCCGCAAGTTCCCAACACGTTCTTTCCGCAAAGCCAGTTGATGTCTCGTGTTTCTCCATTGGAATTCCGAAGTCGAACCGGCTTGTGTTCAGACTCCAACCAAGCAGCTTTGGGATTGTATCGCTGAACGCGGGTTCGAATTTCTGCCAGCTTCTGCGGCTCCACCTGATCAGCACGCGTTGCCATGACAATGTCTGCCCGTCGCAGCGATCGGAGTGGTTCTCGCAAGAGGCCCCGAGGCAACAAATACCCGAAACCGAACGGTTCCCTGGCGTCCAAGAGAACAATTTCTAGATCGCGATGGATTTTCCGATGTTGGAAACCGTCATCCAGCAATAGCATTTGCATTCCAAGCTCTTCGGTCGCGATTTGCGCTGACGCAAGCCGGTCGGGCTTTTGCAAGTGGGGGACGTCAGGCAGCAAGACCTCTAGTTCTTTGGCCTCATCGTTCCGCCCATCTATACCTGCTCCAAATCCGCGGGACAAAATTCCCACCCGGATGTTTCGATCGCGAAACCATCTCGCCAACATGGCAACTGCGGGGGTCTTGCCCGTGCCGCCTGCGGTGAGATTCCCGACCGATACAACAGGAACAGTCGTCTTTCCTGCTTTTTTCCAGTTCCGATCGTACGCAAGATTGCGCCCCCAAATTACCGCGGAATAGGGTTGGCTCAAACACCACAAACCAGCTCGCATTAAGATCGAGCTCAAAGAATTGGAGCGGCCTGACAATAGTTCTTCTACGCGTCGCATGCGCCGATTGTCGTAACTGGAAGTGTGAATTCACGGAAGGAGTCGTTCTTTTCCGGACGCCGAAGCGATCATCATACGCGATTCTAAGCTTAGGAACATCGGCCCCCAGTCAGCCTAAGGCTTTTTTTGGGTGCCGCCGACTCATCTGTGAGGAATTTCAGTCATGTTCCTCCCACTTGCGCCGGGTTACCTGCGAATGCTCTAGCATCCGTTTTTGCGGAATTCTAATCTTGAAATCCATTGGCCATTAGTCGCCAATTGACGGATTCGCACTCATTTCCCAGAGATTTAACGATGTACTTAACGAGCTATTGGAAGAGAACGACGGTGCTTGGATGTTGCCTGGGTTTTTTGGCTTTTCTTTCGGTGCAAACGACTCCCAGTTGGAGCCAGGGTGACGGAAACGGGCTCGGCCAACCACCCGCTCTGCCAATTCATCAACAAATGATGTCGCCAAACCGTGCAATTGCGCCTGCTCAAGTTGCGTCTGCCGGAAATTCCTTGATGGCTAGCGTAATACTTTCCAACGGAATTCAGCAATTGGCCATTCTCGACCATGCCAAATCCTCTATCGCCGTTTATCATATCGAGCCCAATACCGGCGACATTCAACTCAAAAGCGTTCGCCGAATTGACGCCGATTTCGCGCTCGAAGAATTCAATTTGAGCGAACCGACCCCCAGCACGATTCGCAAGAATGTTCGATAGATTCGACGAAGCTCCGATTTCCAAACTAATCGGATTCAATGTACTCCCTGCCACCGATGAAGACAAAGAACTAGGAAAGGCAGTGGTCGAACTTGAAATCGATGAGAGGCTCAACAACCCCATGGGCAGGGTTCATGGCGGCGTGTTGGCTGCCCTGTCGGATGCTGCCATGGGGATTGCGTTTGGTCGAACTCTTGACCCAGGCCAGGATTTTTCCACAATCGACCTACACATCCACTTTATGCGACCAGTACGAGGGAAAAAGCTAATCGCTCGCGGCGAAATGATCCAGCGCGGTCTGCGGATTGGATACGTTCGATGTGTCGTGACTGACGACCGCGGCAAAGAAGTTGCTAGCAGTTCATGCAGCTGTACGGTTTTGGACAAGATGTAGATTCCCCGTCGCAAGTTCGGGTTTCCCGCACCGCGGCGAACTTGGGCCTCGTGCCCAATGTTCGCAACATTCTTGGCTTGCTAAAGGCTCATCGGCAGCTCTGCTGTGTAGCACGCCAAGCATTTGCGACTTAGGCGGGCAAGCCCACCAGTCGCTACTCATCGCAAGTTCGGTTTTCCCGCACCGCGGCGAACTTGGGGCTCGTGCCCAATGTTCGCAACATTCTTGGTGTGCTAAAGGCTCATCAGATGCTCTGCTGTGTAGCACGCCAATCATTTGCGACTTAGGCGGGGCAAGCCCACCAGTCGCTACTCGTCGCAAGTTCGGGT
>CANHVO010000144.1 GCA_947463915.1 Planctomycetaceae bacterium | reverse complement strand
TCTCGCACGACATCGGGTCGGGTTCGGGCGACGAGGTGAAGGTGATTTGAGAGGATCGCATAGGTTAGAACATCGATTCCGAAGACCGAAGCGAGTCTTTCCATGCGGCAGCGGATCCACTCGCGTCGGTGAGAGTAGTCTTTTCCTGTAGTATCATCGAATCCGGTCAAATACGATTTGCGAACGCAGCGTTGGATTAAATGAACGATGCAGACTTGGCTCGGATTAAACTGTTCAACGCGTGGCGTACGAGGCATATCGAATCTCCTTTCGCAAAAGATAGCAGACACAGCCAGCCAGGTCAATATAAGTGCCTGGCACCTACCAAATTTCCGATTGTAGCGATAATTCATGTTTGATTTTTTCCTTGCGTTGCGTTTTCGCAACCTACCCTTGATCGTCTGTGGAAAAAAGCCACATAACGCAGTGAATTGTGTTCGCTTTGCCACGCCGTAAAGATCGATGAATCATGGTTACCAATTTAACCACCCAAGAACTGAAACGCCCTAGTAATCCAACCACGAGATCGATTGGATTTCCTCGATCGACCGAGAGAATTGACCAGGCGGTAGGAACGGCGCCCAAGTCTGAAAAATGGACTTCGCTACCTCCTGCGCATCGCCCCCCTACCCCCAAACGCCCCAAAGGCAAGTTCTTCATTGCGTTCGTACTCCTTTCCATCATGCTTGCCGCGTCCAGCATGTTGTGGAATGAGTTGTTTCGATATCAGGCCTACGGGGCGATTCATGGCAATGTCCTGCGAATCGCCACTCCAATGCAAGGAATTGTTTCGAGGCTTCTGGTCGAAGAAGGCCAGCATGTTGAGAAAGGCGAACTCCTCGCAACCTTGAACAGCATTGAGCTAGACATGAAGCTCTCCAAAATTCAAAGCGAACTTGAAATGGCTAGAGGTACGATGACAACCAGAATCGCAGAAATTGATCGTCAAAATCGCGAGCATTCTCTTGAACTGCTACGAACTCAAGTTGCATATTTTGAAATTCTCGGTCAACTCCAGTCGGAGACTGGCAAGCTAAGAGAGCTGGATGCATCCAGCGAAGCAATGAAACCATTGAATGGACGTGGCATCGTCTCTCAAGTTGAACTCGATCAACTCGAGGCGCAGCACCAAGGTCAGCGCTCCAAGGTCGATTCCCTCGAACACGCTGTGGCAGAATTAAAGCTCGGAATAAACCAGCTTAAGCGAACCGCCGTAAACGATCCTTCCTTGCTGGAATCCGAGCGTGCTCGCGTCGCTGCGTTGCAAGGCGAATTGGACGAGTGGAACGCGTTCCGACTGCAAAAGGAAGTTCGCGCTCCTGCAAGCGGACGAATCATTCATCGCAAACGCCTTCCTGGTGAATTCGTGGCTCAGGGAACGGAACTCCTCGAACTTCTCGAAGATCGATCCATGGAAGCTCGCTTATTCGTAACTCAAGATCAAGCGGTTCGATTCCCAGTTGGTTCCCTGCTCTATCTCGACGTTCCGCCTCACCGAGCCCGTCTCCCGTTTGCAATTGTTCGCATCGAAGACGAAACGAGCAGCGTTCCCGATCATGCTATTCGCTACTATCAACGCAACGCGAGACTGGTTGCGTTAGTCGTCAAGCCGATAGACTCAGACCTGTTAAAGACGCAGGGGGGCGACCCCGTGTGGTTGGGTGCCGAAGTTCGTCTGCCGAGATTTCAGTGGAATTTCGGCTATACGGTCAAGCAACAGAAAATGGTCCAAGCTCGATCCAGCGATGCGCATTCCCCTTCGGATGGCCTCGCTTCGTCCAATCAGTAACCTGAACGCTTTCGCAGGATTAAGTTCGTTTCACCGCGCGCCAATCTGGCCGCGATCGCAGGACGCCCGCATTATTGACAACCCCAAGTGCAAGCAAGCCAAATAGAGATCGTATTTCATGAGAATCCTTTATATCGAACCCGATATCCAAAAGGCTCGCACCCTTTACTCCCAATTGCTTACTTACAAAGGAATGCCTTGGGAGCTGCAACACTGCTCCACTGCTCAGCAAGCAGTTGAAATGGAATTGCATGAGCCATTCGATGTCCTGCTGATTAGCCTTGATGGAAACGAAGCCGTTGAAGGGCAACTGCAGGAGATCGTCGAACGACTGGAAAGCCTTCCGGGCGTGGCTATTCTCAACGATGGGTCTCCTGAGGTGTCGCTAGAATGGTTAGGTCTCGGCTTTTCCGATTGCCTGACAAACAGCAGTATAAACGGAGATTTACTAATGCGGCGGCTTCGCATCGCCATTTCCCGATTTCATCGAATCAAGAACGACGTAGCGATTACGGTTAGCCGCGCCGTTATTCAAAGTTCAGCTGTTCTAGTAGGACAAGACCATGCACCATCCGCAAATGAAACTCAAACGGTTTTTCATCAGCTTTCCGCTGCTGATGAAGCTTTAGCCTCCTTCGATCTCGCTCGCATCGAACGATCCTTCGAAGAGCGAGCGGAACTGACGATCGCTCTTCTCAAGGATCAACATTCGTCACGTATCCTAGACGATAACTGTGATCACCAGCTAAAGGTCCTTGTTTTTCGTGAGCTTGATGGCTACTTGAATCAACTCCGGATCAATCCAGGTCAATTTGATTGCGTTCTCATAGAACAGGATTTACTTGAGCGAGACGGGATTGCGAATCTAAGCCTTCCAGAGCTTCGCTTCCCAGGTCCTCCGATGATCCTTTTGACACCTGAACGATCGGATGCAAGCGCAGTATCGCATGTCGAATCGGGATTCGACGATTGCTTGCTGACCTCAACTTTGAATAGTCCTCTTCTCCTTCGTTCCATAAGCTTTGCTACGGCTCGTCGCGAACGCCTTTGCCTGCGTCTGAGAGATGGCTTGAGAGCAGAGCAACAGCAGACATTGTGCCCCCTCGCTGACCGCCGAAACGCAGCTCGTGGTACCGACCGACGGCAAACCCCACGCTACTTAGTAACGCGTCCCCTTCTCGCAATTCCGGTCCTTCCAGACGGAACCCCCGATCGAAACGGTGTCTGTGAAGCGTTTTCAGTCGATTTTGCGATCGGCGGAATTGGATTGCAGATTTCGAATCGAGGTACCATTCCGAGTCGCAACTGGGTAATGGGCGTGGAATGCAATTGCAACGACGGCCGCGGTGTTCGATTCCATTTTGCCCACGTTCTTCTCAAAAATGCACACTATCCACAAGGTGGCGTTCGTTTGGGAACCCAATTTCAACCAACCGAGGCCGACCTTTTTCGAAGCGCTAATTTGATCCCTGCAATGCAATCATCCTCAGGCCGCATGGCTCCCGGGCTTTCGGCCCATGCGTTGGAACAGTGGGCCGATCTGGGGGTCCTAAAGCGCAAGGTGTACCATCGCATCAACACTTGCCCAGAATGCCAAGGTGTTGCTGCCGTTGGCTCCGGTTGTCATGACTGCGGTTCGCCCCATATGGAATATCACGAGCTGATTCATCACTTCGCTTGTGCCTATGTTGGCGAGGCAGTGGAGTTCGAGAGAGATAGCATGCTCGCATGTCCAAAATGCTTGATGGATTCGTTGGTCGCAGGCGCCGATTTTGAAGTCATCAAATCACAATATGAATGTGCCGATTGCAGTTACTCCGGAAGTAAAGTGGAACAAGTTGGGACTTGCCTGCATTGCAATATTCGCTTTCCAATACGCATGGCAATTGAAGAGGAGGTAGTGGGATACGATGTTGATCGATTGGATATCTTGGCTTTGCTCCGTACCACAGACTGAACTCCTTCTCCTACTCTGCCCGATCTTTCTATTTGATACCCCACGGTATCTCATTGGTAGTCTGGCTATGTGGATTTGGGATTTTGTTCAAGAATCTCTCTTGCCAGTTCGCGGCAAGGAATCGCCGTCTTTCAACTTCTGCCCAAGCGTCTGCGTGGTCGTGGCAGGCCTGAACGAAGCGGAAGGCTTGGAACGTGGACTTACTAATATATGGGGATCGTACCCTCGACTTGAGATCATCGTGGTCGATGATGGATCGAGCGACGGTATGTCCCTGGTTGCTCACGATTTTGCCAAATTGCATAACGGTGTTCGAGTTGTCACCAAAAAGCGTGGAGGCAAATCCGGGGCGATGAATACCGCATTGCCGCTTACCAAGGCGGAGGTAATCGTAATCGTCGACGCTGACTCCGAATTGGCTCGCGACGCGATTTGGGAAATCGTCCAACCGCTAGCCGATCCAAAGGTAGGAGCGGTATCCGGAAGTGTCCTGGTACGGAACTCACAACGCAATCTGCTGACGCGAATTCAATCCTTCGAATACTTGCGATCGATCCTTTTGGGGCGGATGTTGAGTAGCAGGTTAGGCGTACTGGGCATCGTTTCTGGGGCTTTCGGAGCCTTTCGAAGATCTGCGCTTGATCGGGTCGGTGGATGGGATGTAGGGCCGGGAGAAGACGAAGATATCGTGCTTCGACTCCGCAAAGTAGGTTATGCAATTGAATTTGCACCTTATGCTGAATGCTACACCGATGTCCCGGAAAGCTTAAAGGCGCTGACGAAACAGCGACGACGCTGGGAGTGGGCTGTCGTTACTTTCGAATCGCGAAAGCACATCGACATGGCAAACCCTCGGAATGCAAACTTTCAATGGTCAAACCTTATGCTGTTCCTAGAACGCTGGGTTTTCAATATGTTCTTGCCTCTGTGGTTTTGGGTTTACCTACTCTTCGTGGTGACGACAGTGGACATGGTCTATTTTGCCAACCTGAGCGTCGCCTACTATTTGCTTTTCGCTACCGCGGAAACGTTGCTCTGGCTGATCGTCCTGTACTACTCTAACAATCGAACCCGCGACGCGCGGTGCTTCTGGATTTTGCCCATGCTGCCGTTCTACCAGATGATGCAACGATGCGTGACCTCCTGGGCGCTACTAGAGGAAATGCTAACGCGCCGTTCGTTTAGCGACTCTTTTGTTCCGGCACACGTCAGAAGAACCACTTGGAGATGGTGAGAAAGTGTATCGATCAAGAAATCCGTCTCGCTTTAGGACATTGCGAGTTTCTGTTAAGTGAAGTGAGTCTCGTTTCTTAGCCGCTGTAGCGGCGACAATTTGTAGCAGTGGGGCTTGCCCTACGGTTTTTAAGCACGATGAAGTCAAGAGCCGTGAAACGGCGCCACAGTTTGGTCGCGCTGTTTCACGGCTCTTGCATTCGATTTCGAAATGAATCTGCGTGGCGAGCGGGCTGTTGATTTAATGGGTTTGTCGCTAGGCAACGTTCCTGCAACAATCCGTAGCGTGAGCCAGGGCACAGAGCCCCTCGCTCACGCTTCGGGGTAGGATTAAATCAACAGGCCGCGAGCCCCGCAGCCGTCAGCTTGTAGGTGGTTTCTTTAGGTAACGGCACTGAGTTAGCGGTTGCGGCGGGTACTTGGGCCAGTTCGTGGGTGTGTCCTCGGATTGGCATAGCATAAACACCGAGCCTTTGCCGGACACAATCGACCTGTGGCTCGTGCACTTCAAGCAAATGGAATTGGCCAAAAGCGGTTGCATTGCGGCTAATGCGTCCGCAGCTTTGTCTTTCTCTTTCAGCTTATCTTCCGCGGCAGCGTTTTCGTCGTTGGTTGGCTGTGTGTTCATGCTTGAAGTCGATGGTGTTGGGGAAAACACTAATCATAACCCGAAGCGTGTGCGAGGGATTCCGCGGTCACTCGCTTACGCTTCGGGTTGGGATAGGTGGGCCTGGTCTTATCTGCGTCCCGGTGTTGCAGTGGTTGGGTCATCTGGCCAAGAATGCTTTGGGTATCGACGCTTGAGTTCTTTCTTGACAATCGGATAGCCGTTTGCCCAGAACGACGCTAAGTCTTCGGTTATCTGCTGCGGCCTCATGTTGGGCGAAAGCAGATGCAACAACAAAGGTACTCGCCCTTTTGCGATACGAGGCGTTGCTCTCATGGAAAACACTTCTTGGATCTTGACTGCCATCGTGGGCGGTTTCCCCAAAGCGTATTGTATCTTGATCCAGCTTCCGCTTGGAACTTGAATTTTGGCTGGGGCCTCTTTCTCGATCGCCTGCCATTGCTCGCTGGTGAAGCGAGATTGAATCCAATCGATCCATGGAGCGGCCCGCAGATCGGCCAGCGATCTACGATTCAGGCAAAGCTCTTTGGCGACGTCCTGCAAAAAAGACTCCCCCAACTCCGGTAGCTCCAAATCCGGCAACCACTGGCGAAGGCAATTGACTCGCTCCACTAACCCTTGAACACGATCATCATCCGTCGGAAACGCTTGCTCCCAGTTCTTCCATGCTTCACGCCAAAGTATCTCGGCGCATTGTTGCGTGTCGGTGATGGCTGTCGGGGTTTCGTTCAGCACCAAATCCAACCACTTTGTTTGCCGCCTTGCGACAACCTGCTTTTGACTCGGATGGAAGAACAATTCCTCGCTCGACAGAACCTGCTCCTTGGGCAACCAATCCAAGTCGATGCGACTGGCCTGTCGAACGGCGGCATCTCCTGCTCCCGCATCGATGTCGATGCACAAAAACAGCTCCGACTCAGTAACGCCGCTCTGATGGGAAAGTGCGACCCCTTTGCCGCCGACCATCAAACCATGCGGTTTGCCAACGTTCCGTCGCTTAGCCAGTCTATCCGGATAACCAAACAGCATGGCCTTCATCAATGTCTCGGGTTCCTGCGATCGTTGACGTTCGCGAAGGATGCTGGTCCCTTTTAGAACGGATGTGCATTGTTCTTGAAGTTGCTGTGCTGCATTGACAATCGATCGAACGCCGTTGCGATGAAGCGTGCCAAATGGGCTTTCGAAATGGCGGTTGTCCAGGAAACTCTCCAGTGCAACGAGTCGTTCCACGCAATCGCTATCCCAACGCTTGGCGGACCGAGTGGAAGCGGTCCGGCTTTGTTGAAACGGGTCTCGCTCCGAAAGCAATGCGGCCATCATGCAGGTACGTTCATAGCACCCCGACTCAAATCCTGCGATGACCATTCGAGCCAGTCGCGGATGCGTAGGCAAGCGACTCATGGCCTTGCCGATCTCGGTGATCTTGTTCTTGGAGATGGCTCCAAGTTGTTCGAGTAGACTTCGAGCTCTGGCAACTGAGTCTGCTCTTGGCTGCTCCAGCCAAGGGAAATCATCGCTTTCCCCCTCGCCCCAGGCAAAAAGTTGCAATACCGCTGAAACGATGTCAACGCGGCGAATTTCGGGTTCCAGAAAGGCCGACCTTGCCCGCTCGGACGCATCGCTCCACAACCGATAACATATGCCAGGTGCAACGCGGCCAGCACGTCCAGCACGCTGAGCTGCCGAAGCTTGGCTGATGTTCTCCAAGGCCAATCGATCCAAGCCGACATCAGGCGAATAACGCATCACTCTGGCCAGACCACTATCTACAACGATGCGAATGCCCTCGATGGTGAGCGATGTCTCTGCCACGTTCGTCGATAAAATGATTCTGCGTTTTTTGCCTGGCTCAATCGCCCTAGCTTGATCTTCAAGCGCCATACCGCCGAAGAGTTGCATGACTTCGCAATCGCACCCCAGCCGAGTTTGCGAAAGAGAATCAAACGTTCGCTGGATTTCACCCATTCCCGGCAGGAACGCAAGTACATCGCCATCATTTGTTTCGGCCACATCTCGAATCGCATCGACCATGCGATCGGAGAGACTATCTTCCGGTTTCGTCGGGCGATACCGTATGGTGACAGGGAAATTAGGAGACTCGACTCGCACGATGGGCGCGCCCCCCAGTTGTGATTGGATCAAATTGGAATCGATGGTGGCGGACATGATGACGATCTTCAAATCATCACGCAACGCTTGTTGAACTCGCCTCAGCATTCCCAGCAGCAAATCCGAATCGAGCGACCGCTCATGAAACTCATCCAGCAAGACAATGTTTGTGTCCGAAAGTCCTGCGTCATCCTGCAATCTCCTAAGCAGGACTCCCTCAGTCGCGACGATCAATTGTGTTTCTCGCGAAACTTTGGAATCAAAGCGAACTTGGTATCCGATTCGCTCCCCGATGTGACTGCCGCGTTCCCAAGCGATTCGTTCTCCGACCGATTTGGCTGCAATTCGCCTTGGCTGCAAAAGGTAGATTTTCTGCCCGGCAGCAAAGGGGAAATCCATAAGAGCCGGTGCCACTCGCGTGGTTTTGCCAGAACCAGGCGGAGCTTCCACAATCGTGATTGGGTTGTCTCGAACGTACTGGCAAATCGAAGACAAATGTGCGTCAATCGGCAGCGGCTTAAGCATATCCGTACTTGGTCGCATAGCTGTGCCATGCCGTCATGAACTCCGCTTCTTCCTCAGGCTTGGAGCCAAAACGATTGGTTTTGTATTCTTTTTCCTGCTCTTTTCGATCCTTGAGCAATGGCTCAATCCGGTCAAAGCCACCAAGCTCCAGTTGATCGTAGATGCTTTTGCAAACCTCGACAGGGTCCTTGGCTAAATCCTCATAGCGAACGTCGATCAACTGTTTTTCGCTCAAACCAACTCGGTCCCGTTCAAACGAATCGTACATTGTGGTCAGCGACTTGAGGACAAACTCTTTGAGCTTGGGTTGGTATTCACCGACTTGAATTGACTGCACTTGATCCAGTGAGTTCCAAAGCTTCATGGTCGACGGAAACAACTTGCGAGGGTCCCGAACGATGTGCACGAATTTTGCATCGGGGTACAGCGACTTGAGAATACCGATTCGGCCTGTATGCGGCGGACTTTTCAGGATCAACGGCTTTTGGTTTTTGTAGGTCAGCGCTTTCAGGAACCAATCGAAGAGGTACTTCCATCGTTCCAATTCTTTTGGGCTAAAACCATCCGAAGCCAAAGTGCTTTGATAGGGGTATTCATGGCATGGAAAAACGAGTCTCAGATAAGGCGTTGGGGCACCGAGGTTCATCAGTGCAAACTCGTCCTCCTGCGGCAACGACCAGCCGGCTTTCATGTTGTCCATCGGCCTGCGGTTTGGGATAAGCCAATTTCCGTACCTCGTGACCATCGGCTCTGTCAACAAAAAATGAGCTGGAGCAAAGCACTCAAAGGTTGTCGGCGACGCGAATCGGTCGTCGAGGCATAGGAGCTCGTGGAGAAGAGTCGTTCCACTTCGCCAGTGTCCGAGGATAAACAAAGGTGGTCCGACAAGCTTGGTCTGCGCTATCTTATGACCGAAAATTGTGTGCTGTAGCAACCCCATAAGATCGGAGAAAGGCATAAACGCCGTTACGCCCGATGCGATGTGCATACGTGATAGCGAGACCTTGAACGAGTTTTTCCATAACAACGGTAACCACACTCGGGAGGGCATACCGTGCCAAAACCGAGGCGAAAGAGTTGGGTACTGGATTGTCTGGGGCGATTCGATAGAAGCCATTCGACGAAGTCGTCTTTTGTACTAATGCTGTCAAACAAAGGGTGCGAATCCAAATCCGTTTTGGGGCACTTGATCGCGTACATTATCGCTTGGAACCCGAAAACGATATAGACATCGCATAGGAATCCTGAGTAGTTTTCCAAATTGTTCCCGGATTTTCTCAAGTTCTCGAGATAGGGCAAAACTGGATGGATTTTTGGACCAAGCTATTCCTACGTCACCGACATGCCATCGTTCCGATTGGAATCATTGCTTGTCTGGTAGTTATCTTGGTCCCGCTTCCACCGGCTTTGCTGGACGTGTTGTTGTCCGCCAACATTGCGATCGCGGTCGTCATTCTCTTGACCACGATCTACATCGAATCTCCTCTGGAATTTAATATTTTCCCAGCGATGCTCGTTGCGACGACACTTTCCCGGCTCGTCCTCAACTTGGCTACGACTCGACTAATTCTGACCCGCACTGGGACCGAAGGAATCGACGCGGCGGGCCATGTCATCCAAGCTTTTGGCGAATTCGTCTCCGGCGACTCTCTCGAAGTCGGTATTGTGCTTTTCGTCATCATCTTTTTGATCAACTTCATCGTTATCACCAAGGGTGCGTCAAGAATCGGCGAAGTTGCCGCTCGATTTGCGTTGGACGGAATGCCGGGGCGGCAAATGGCCATTGATGCCGACTTGACCGCAGGGGCGATCGATGAAAAAGAAGCCCAACGTCGTCGAGAAGAAATCACCAAACAAGCGGACTTCTACGGTTCGATGGACGGTGCTAGCAAATTCGTTCGAGGTGACGCTATCGCCGGCATCGCCATTACGCTGCTCAATATTGTTGGCGGGCTCTACATGGGCTACATGTACTCGGGGATGACGCTCGCCCAAGCGGCCAACGTTTACACAAAACTAACCATCGGTGATGGTCTTGTTAGTCAAGTTCCTGCCTTTTTGATTTCGTTGGCAGCCGCATTGTTGACTACTCGTAGCACGCAGAAGTCTGACTTCTCGGGCGAATTCCTGCGTCAAATCTTTTCACGACCACAAGCCTTGATCATCTCGGGCGTATTCTTGCTCTTGATGACGTTCACTCAGTTGCCCGCTGTACCGATGGTCACGATGGGGGGCGGGTGCATTGGACTAGCACTCATCATGCAACGTCAGAAGAGAGAAGACGCCAAGGTTGTCGAAAAGAAGGGGAAAGATGCGGAAATCGCCAAAAAGACTGCGCCTGAAAAGAAAGTCGAAGACTACCTCGAAGTTGATCCGCTGCGGCTCGAATTGGGAGCAAAACTAATCGTTCTGGCGGATCCCAATCGCGGTGGCGACTTGATGAAACGGATCTCGACAGTGCGGGCTACGTTGGCAACCGAAATGGGAGTTCTGCTCCCGATGGTTCGAATCAAAGACCGCATGAGTTTGCCCGAGTATAGCTACGAACTTGAGATGTCGGGGAATCGCATCGCAACCGGTATGCTGCGGCCAGATCGTTTGCTAGCGATTGACACTGGGTTGACCAAAGGCGCGATCATTGGGGACGAAACCACCGATCCTGCATTTGGGAAGAGAGCGGTGTGGATCGATCCTCGCAATCGCCAACAAGCAGAGCTATATGGCTACCAAGTTGTCGAGTGCGGAGCCGTATTGGCAACGCACGTTCAGGAGACGGCCAGGAAGCATGCCGACGAATTGCTAACTCGCGAGGTCACAAAGCAACTCATCGACCAACTCAAGAAGACATCTGCAACCGTAGTCGACGAGTTGATCCCGGGCCAAATGAAACTGGCCGACGTGCAGCAGGTGCTACAGAATCTGCTTAGAGAAGATATTCCCATTCGGCAATTGAGCATCATCCTTGAAACGCTTGGCGACTATATCCATCGAATCAAGGACCCGATATGGTTGACGGAGTATGTTCGGCACCGATTGGCGAGAACCATTTCCCATCGCTATCGTGACAGTACAGGCGTACTGCGAGTGGTAACGCTCGACCCAGCTGTGGAAGATAGGATTGCGGCGGGTACAGAGCAAACCGACCGAGGTGTATTTATCCGCATGTCGCCGGACGCCATTTCGAAGACCTGCGGTCGAATCGCTGACCAGGTACGAAAACTCGATCAACTGGGCAAGCCGCGGTGCATTGTCGTCAGCCCCAAGATTCGTGTCCCGCTTCGACAAATCACCCAAGAAGCGTTACCGGATCTTCGGGTCCTTAGTTACAACGAGATTTCACGTGATACCAGTGTTGAGTCCATTGCAATGGTCAGTGACTAATCGGTTCCTAGAGTCAGAGATTTTCCAATGAACAAGCCTATCCGTATCAAAACCTTCCGCTCGAAGACGCTCCAGGAGGCATTTCAAAAGATCCGGGCTGAGTTTGGTCCGGACGCATCGATTTTGGAAACGAAAACATCAAGGTCCGGGCTCTTTGGCCGTTCGCGAATCGAGGTTACTGCAAGTTCCCAAACCAATGCCTTCGAACTCGACGCTGCTGAATCGGCTCAGAACGACACGCTAGCGCCGTCAGAAGATCAAGGCCGGCCGCAATCGCGATGGGAAAGCGAACCTGAAATCGAGGCAATCGACCGCATTCATGATGCGACCAGCGTAGAAGCCGAATTCGCAAGCTCACGCTTAACTCCCGAAGCTTCCAGCGAATTCGCTGCCCCAGAGCGAGTTTTAGGGCAAGTGCATCAAGAGTTGCTTCACGCCGGCATCGATCCCGGCATAGTAGGGCAGTGGATCGATGCGGCTCGTGCGCTGGGCAATCCTGCGGTTATGAAAGATGTCTGGACCCTGCGATCGGAATTGATGGGCTGGATTCGCGATATGGTACACGCCGCACCGCCATTGAACCTCGATGATTCTCGCCAACAAGTGCTTGCATTTGTCGGTCCACCGGGTGCAGGCAAGAGCACGACTCTTGCGAAGATCGCTGCATATCTTTCAATGGAGTTGGGCTTTTCTGTAGGCGTTCTGACAACGGACAACAAACGACTCGGCTCCAACTTTCTATTGCACAACTACGCGGACATATTGGGCTGGAAATTTGAAGTTGCAGAAACGGAAGAACAAGTGCCGAATTGCATGTTCCATTTATCAGGCTGCCGCTTTGTCCTGCTTGACACAGGTGGATGCTCGCCTGACGAGGAGGAATCCATAGAGCAACTGGGGCAGATCCTGGCAATGGTAAAGCCGAACGAAACGCATTTGGTTCTGTCGAGCACTTGCAATGTTCGGACGTTTTTGCGGTATGAGCAGGCGTTCGAGCCTTTGACTCCGAATCGATTGGTTTTGACGCGACTAGACGAGTCGGGTGGTCTGGGCCCGCTTTTTTCGTGTTTGCAAAGCAGCGGTCTTCCGGTCAGTTTTCTGGCTGACGGTCAGAAGATACCCGCGGATCTGATTCAAGCGACTGAGTTGCGATTGGCTCAACGGGTCATGGATATCGCTTAGGATTTCTTGACTCAATACTTCGTTTAGCAGTCAGCCGAAGGCGTACTTTGCGTCTCTTCCGGATCTGCATTTTCGGATTGACCTGTTTGTGTCGGTCGTGACGGCAAATTCATTGCAGCTTCCCACGTAAATTGGATGGCGGTGCCGGCACTATTCTCCGCATGTTCTAAGTTGATTAGACAAACTCTTCCGGTGTTTTGCTTTCTCCTAATTCTATTCATCCTGCAATGATTCAGATTACCGCCGATTTTACCCAAGAAACCGCCTCGCAAGTTCGTCGTGCCGCCTTTGATTACGCCCAACAAATGTTGCGGCTTGGAGCGTTCACGGAAGCGAGAAAGCTCTGCCTCGAACTCGTCGAAAAATCGATTGCCGATTCCGATTTCCAAAACCTATTCGCCTCGCAAAGACTTCTTGCCATGTTGAACAGTAATGCGTCCGTTATGGAACCCCAGTCTGCTAACGCCTGCATTTCTGACGTGATTGTGAGTGACGCGGAGCTTTCCTCGTCGGCATTGCAACAACGCAATTTGTTGGAGGCAACCCGTCTTCGCCAAATGGGCAAAACATCCGAGGCGGCAAAGAAAATGCGATCGGTGTGTTTGGATTTAGGGGACTGGCGAGGCGTGGATGAGTCTGTTTCGTCGGCTTTTGTGGAACTTGCTACCGTGGCTCGCGAGGTGATGCTTGAGACTCCACGTGGTCACGAAACAACCTATAACGAATACGAGAGGCTGTACCGCTGGGCGCTGAAAAACGCCAAACGTGTCGCTCAGCAATTTGAGCAAGAAAAGCCGCATACCTATCGTGAGGAAGCGTGGGAAACCGCGTTGTTTGGAGGCGGTGGCCATGTTGCTGGATTGACTCTTCGAAGTCTAATGTCCAGTCTGCTTCGAGCCCGGGCTTTGGGCTTTGTGACTGAGGAGATTGCAACCTTTGCTGCATGGGATTCAATGTGCCACAAACATGAGTTGGCCGTTCTTGAAATGCCTAAGCTGGAGCGAGCTCGTTACGATGAATTGGCTGCCAGAGCTCAAACCTCACCACAACTTCAGTCCGATGCAGATAAGGCGACAACGAGCCCAACGCTTGGAATTGTTACAGGCGATGACGAACTCGAGTCGTCCTTCGAAGATGTTCTGTCCGAGTTGAGCAGTGCGTTGAATCTCAGTTTTCAAACAGAGGTAGAGGTAGCTGACCGCGAGGTTGCGCCACAGGCAAATTGAGCCGCGGTGACTATCAGGGAATCCCTAACTCGCAACGCTGTGAAGCATCCTGTAGCGAAACTCGTCTTGTAGCGAAACTCGTCAAGAGTTTCGGTCGTTTAGGAGATGCAGCCGAAAGTCTTGACGACTTTCGCTCCATAAATCCTTGTTTTTATCAGCCCAAAATGCTTTACCGCGTTGCCTAACGCAGCTAAAGCTAGCGGCTCAATTTGAGCGGTGCGTTGAACTCAGAATACTCAACGTCCCCGGTGTTTTTCCAATCGTTGTGTCAGGTCCCTTGTAACGTCCTCCCAACGTTCGGCAGCTATTCCAAAATCCACTTGTGCCCATCGAGATTCCTGCGAATCGGTTAGACGGGATTTGATTTTCGCGTCTGGCCACACGGGGAACTGAGCGCTATTTCCCATGGTTAGTCTGGATTCCACCTTTTCGCTGACCAAGTAGTCGGCCAGGAGTGAAGCAGCAGCTGGATTGGGTGCTTTGTGGAGTACGCAGATCGTATTGGGAATGAAGAGTGTTCCGAAGCCATCTGTGTTTTGATCCGGGAACACAATTTCGATGGGATGGCCAGATTCTTTTTCTACGACGGCGTCGTCTGTATCTGTCAGGCCCCAGTCAAGTTCGCCGCTGCTGACCGCCAATGCCACTTGCTTGTTGCCGGCTAAGACAACTGCGTTTTCAATCCAAGCGTCCGACCATTGGTTCCAGTCCAGTTTTCGCTCTTGGTTGAAATAGGCGGCGTTTACGTTTTCCTCGCTGCGGATCTGTTTTTCGTGAGAAGCAAGGACTGCCATATGCGTGGCAGTGGTTCCATAAATTGGATTCGCCAGTCCGCAGCGATGATGCCATTTCTCATCTGCGAGCTCCAAAACACTCTTGGGCCACGTTGCAGGATCAGGTAGTTTCGTCTTGTTAATAATGAGCACGCGGGCTCTGGCTGCGAAGCCAATCCAAGTGCCGTCGTTGGACTTGAACCCCTTAGGCCAATTGTCTGGGACTTTCCATCTGCGACTCGCCAATAGGCCTTGCTTTTGAAGTCGGATCGTGTGAATGATCTCGTTGTTCCAAAAAACGTCACAACGCGGACGCTCTTTCTCGTTTTGGATTCGCGTTACCAGACCAAGCGTTTTCGACGCTTCTACGTCAAATTGTCTCGCGATCTCGGTGCCTGGATGTGAACGTTCGAACGCATCGAGAATGGGCGTAACGTATTCGCGATCCGAAGCGGAATAGAGGACCACGGACTTTTCTCGCTGGGGGACGCAGCCGAGAGCAAACAAAACATTCAATACAAGGGAAATCGGCAGCAAACCCATTACAAGTCTAATCCGCAACCTGCCGGCAGAATCGTGACAATCACTACAATGTTTCAGATTAAGGTTCGATTTTGAAGACACGAAGGCAATTTCCTACAGAAAGCTTTGCGGGTGAATCGCCGTCGACCTAAGTTAGATTGTAGGACGCTTCATCATCATTGCAGAGCGTCTTATATCTCCCTTCCCCCGTGGCGAGGTTAGCTCTCGTTGAGCTAGTCTCGCCATTTTCGTTTGCATTCCGTATTAAAGCAACCGTAACCATTCCATGCTTTGCTAAACGAAATTCGGCGTCCGTGCCAAATGGCTACGCTGTCCCGCACTCGAAAAATGCAAGTCGACATCGCATCCACCCTGCATCCT
>CANHVO010000143.1 GCA_947463915.1 Planctomycetaceae bacterium | reverse complement strand
GAGAACGTTGCCATGACCAGAGCCTCCGATGCGATTGTTGGCTGATTCTAGGATATGAACTCCAGAACGCCCATTTCCGGTTTTTTGTTGTCCCGTTAAATCGATTCCGATGTAATTGCTTTCGATCGTATTGCCACCAGCCCCAGTGATAAGGATACCTTCACCTGGAAAGGAGTTGATCGCCAAACCTTTGACAGTGCAGTTTCCCGCTAGAATCGTCAATCCATTTTCGCCGTTCGTCATCAACGAACCCCGCAATTCAACAAGGGGTATGCCCAAGTATCCAGGTTGAGTCGTCGCGTCGATAATGACCTGATCTACGATGTCAGGGAGCGACGAAGTTAACTCGATACTTCTGTCCCCATCGGGAATTGCAAACGCGATGGTGTCGACGCCGGGATTTTGATTGGAACGGACGATGGCATCGCGCATCGAGCCAATGCCATCGTCGTTTGTGTTTGCAACGATAAAACTCGCGAGAAGCTGTCTGGCTTCTAGGGTTTCGAAGACGAGTCGTGAACGCTTACTGCGACGATGGTTCATGGGGCACACACGGCTTAAACTGGTCTAGACAAAACGGTTTGAATTGAAACGAGGGCACAAATGGATGTTTTTATTCGAGAAACCCAAGGTCAAAGTATAGTCAGAGGTTGCAATCGGCGAAAGCAAACGGGACCCTAGGTCATAGAACATGGCGGTGCGACTAGGAGAGCCTCGGATTAAGCGATTGGTAATGTGTATATCTAAGTTCTGCTACAATTGCGGACAATTGTGCGACATTTCGGACGCGACGGGATTTAGATTTCTAGGGGCGAGCGTATCGCTCCGCACTGATGAGCGAAGGATGTTATGACGATTTGGCCTTCCATGCCTGATTGCGGTGTGTATCTGGTTTGGCCAAGTGACGGAATGAACTGGATCCATCCAGAGGACGTTGAGCAAGCAGAGAAGTGGATTCCAAGCTCCCGCGTCTTTCGCCGTGATAGCTTCGACGGTGAGTATTACCGTTTGTGGTACGGCGAGCAATCGATTCGCGTCAAGCCAACTATGTGGCGACGGGTAGACGACGAAGGTTTTTCGGTAGGGGAACAGGTAGAAGTCCTATCCCACTTTTTTGAGAATGAGCCAACGATAGGAGTCATCTCCGAAATTCGTTTTGAAAAATCAAGCAATCGTATTGTCTATTCAATTGAGGCTCGCGAAATGCCGATCCCAAGACCATTCGTTGCATCCGATTTGGTTTCACTAACAAAGCGCGAAAAGCTGGACCTCAGATAGCGAACTGCAGGCGAAAAAACACCGTAGCTGGATTCGCCAGAATTCAGAACGCACTTTATTCAGGCGAATCCAGCTACGAATCGTGGTATGTTCTCTCCCGCCGCGAGTTATTCCTTTTTCCCGAAACAGTAAAGCTGTGTTTCTGTTCGAATGTACAGTCGACCGGATTGAATCGACGGGGAAGCAACAATCGACTCCTCTAAGTCAAGAGTTGAAAGCGATTTCCATTCTCGACCACTTTGAACCAGACTGACCTTTCCTTCAAGGTTGGCAAAAACCATTCTCTGCCCGTCCGATACGGGTGAAGAGTAGTATTGGCCGGTGGCATCGGTTAGTCGCGAACGTTTGATGATTTCTCCCGTCGCCGCATCGAAGCTTATCAAAATCCCTCCATCGTTGATGATGTAAACGATTCCGTCTAGGACGAGTGCGGACGGGATATACGGTGTTGTCTTGGTGTATTTCCAGGCGACCTTGTTTGCGACGGTGCCATCGAGCAGACTCACCTCGACACACGAAAGTCCTCCGTTGTTAAGGAACGTTCCAAAGGCTTTGTCCCATTCGGTTTTGTCAACCTTGCCGTCCGAGTTTCCAAAACCATTGTCGATACGTTCAATCAATCGGTACGTCCCAACCGAGCTTTTGACTTCGGCCAATTCTATCACGCCATCCTTGTTCTGGTCGGCATTGCCCAACGCTTCCATTGGAATCGGTTCCCCGGGTGGCTCCGAATAGTAGACACGGTTGTACTGAACCACCGGCAAGCCGACAGGGGCATTGGTCAGCCCAGTGCATGTCAGTTTTCGCTCGCCCGTCTTGAGATCATATCCAACCAATTCCCCAGGCCCAGCGCTCACCACCAAATCCAAGCCTTGGAGATGCATATGAACAGGAGAGGAGTAACCGCCTGTGATGCCTATCAATCGATCTACCTTCCACAACTCTTGCCCTGTGGCGATATCTAAGGCTGCAATATAGGGACTCTGCAACTGATCGACGGTCACAATCAGCTTCCCCTCAATAAGCACTGGCGAAGCGCTAATGCCATGCATACTGTAGAACGGCCCAAGGTCCTTTTGCCATTTCACGTCACCCTCGTGGCTACATGCGATCATGCCAGCGTCAGGAAACCACGCGCAGACGTATTGGTCATTGCAAACAGGAGTGCACATGGCAGGATCGTTGGGTGGCGTCGCAGTTTCTTTTCGGAGTTTAGGAATACTGTGCGTCCAAAGCTCCTTGCCGTCCACCGCGCTTAAGCACTTCAACGTTCGCGTGTCCTTTTCGTACGAAGTCAAAAACAATTTATCCTGGGAAGCGACAAGCGAGGAACCGCCTTTTCCAGAATCGATTTTCCAAACGACGTCGTCCAATGTCAGTCGATCGGAGAGCTGAAGCTTTTCGGCCGTTCCGGAACCATTGGGGCCACGAAATTGGCTCCAGTCCGCGGACTGAAGGCAGGTTGCAGATGCAGCGCACGCACAAACGAAAAGAAGAAAGAGGCTCAGTCTCACGTCATTGACTCCACAAAGTGTTGCGATCGCTTGAAGCTACGATCGTTGTCGTGGAACCGAGCAACCGCAAGAGCTTGTGTCCGAAGAAGTGAAAATATTCTCCATTTTCAAGCAGGTTTATGCTGAAGGCGTTGTTCTTAGGCGAACGTTAGCACGAAAATTGCATTAGCACGACGCGCAAGCTAGTGAGTTGGACAGTAAATTCACTAGCTTGCGCGTCGTGCTATCTGCCTAAACGACATCAAGAATTCCAGTTCTTGAGGAGCTCATCTAGGTTTGCCAAACTAGAATTGCTTGACAGGTCGGGCTTACTTGTTTTTGAGGAAACAGAGTTAGCAAACTTGCTGGCGGTCGCAATATCGATGATGGCTGGGCTTGACTCGCCTGACGGCGCACACGAGGTGCAAGCGGGGCAGCCGCATTTCTCAGCCCCCGACTCACCGAGGCGGCTGACGCGAGTTGAGTTGGCAACAATTCGAGTTTCGGACCGTTCGGCTCTGGCATCGATGACAAAGGATGTAAATGGGGCCGAAGATGGCGTTATTGGCATTCGTGCAAAAGCAGTCGTCTCTCCTTCGCCGCCGGCACCAACACCGCGCGACGAAGAGTGTGTGTTGATGTAGTTGATGACCATTAGGACATCAAGCGGGCCAATGTTTCGATCGCCATCGACGTCGACAAATGGGGGAACGCTTTGACCTGACCCCGTTAATGGGCGGGAACCAGCGCGGTTGATCTCGTTAATCAAAACCAAAACGTCGAGAGGATTAACAGAGCCGCTATTGTCGACATCTTCCTTTAACGCTTGGTTTTGCCAGGGACTCGGTATTCGTTTCAAACCGAAATCAATATGGGATAGCGATGTTCCGGTCGCAAACACGACGGATTGGAGTCCCGTGGATGGATTTGTAAATTCGTATCCCACGTCCGTAGTTTGGACGAGAAGGTTATAGTTTCCAGCTGGAAGATTGGCCAAAAGATAACTGCCGTCGCTTGCGGTCTTGGCAGAGTTCTTCGGCCCGAATCTCAGATTGTCGAGCTTGACGTACGAGTTGTTGAAACCACTGATGATGACCGAAGCGATCTGAGCCGTATCGGTTCCAACCTCGATGGTTATTTTTTGGCCATTGACCAAACCCTTTTGTTCGACACGTTTGATCAACGATCCGTCGGCCGCAAAGGCATCGATGCGAACATCGGTGTCGTCAACGATCGCTATTGCGTCGATGGAAGCATAGGATGTTGGTGTGTCGAAGCGAGCCCGCAACTGCTGGCGGGTGCCGCGAAACGCATCGGCATATCCGCTTGCCGAATTGGAATACGGCTTAAAGATCTTTGTGCCAGTGGTGGCATTGGGGTCCTCGAAGACTCCAATCGCACCCAATGTGTCTTCCCCTATGCAATCGAGTCGAACACCGTTGGAAGTGTTCGTGTATTGCCCAGACGGGAAAGTATCTGGTTCAACGATTGTTTGAAAAACGATCGGCTGGTTGCTGCTATTGACGATGGTAACCGACATGCCAGCTAATCCGGCCTCATTGAAATTCCAAGCGTTATTCCGGTCTGCATCATGCCAAACGAATCCCTGAATACCGTTTTGGGTTGTGGTGTCCGGTGCGGCTCCGATCGTGCCGTTAAAGACATTGCTTGTAATTCCGATACGAGGATCCGATGTTCGGATTTCGATGGTTCCCGATATCGTTGTCCCCAAAGGGATGCTCATATCGATATCGACGACGTACTGGTTCGGGGTAGAGAACGTTGTCCAAGGACCGTTGTTGACTCGATATTCGATTTTGCCGATTTTGTTCAGCGTGATGTCGTTTTGCGTGCCGGATGAATTTCGATTGGCGAGAGTTTGGACAGACGAGTGTCCAACAAAACGATAGGTGCCCGTAGCTTCATCGAATCGGCCAGTTCCCTCTAGCGAGAACGGGACATCCAGCACATCAAAAATCCCATCTCGATCACTATCTTTCCATCCTATCTGAGCAAGCGTTGCATCCGCGGTAACCACGGTGTCGTATGCCGTCTGCAGCGTGGAGCCAGCCGACATGATACTCAGTTCTTGCTGGAAATTTGGGATGGGATTTAGGTCGAATGCGTTGGTGTTCTGCGCGTTATAGTAGCCGCGGCGATCGGCGTACCTACCTCCACCGATGTACTCGTCCCTCGCCCAAAACATGTGCCCGGTTTCGTGCGAGTAGGTCGAAGCTGGACGGGTCGACGGAACCACTTCGTAAAGCCCACCGGCGAAGGCAAATGCTCTTGTAAAGGACCCGCCCGTCGCGAAACCGCCATCGCCATCAGCCTGGGAGTTCGCTACGAAAATGGTAAAGGCCCAATCCGTCTCCAACTTTTCACGTTGGGAGTTGTTAAACGCGCGAACTCGATCGATCGTCGTTCCGCTGCTGAATCCTATATCCGCAAGAAACCTGCTCGCCCATAAATTGTGGTCATCGGATCGTCGAGAGATTGGCTCGTACGGGGTGGCAACTGGCTTGGTCGCGTAGGTCGTATCAATGACAAAACTGAGAGTGTGAACGGAACTTTTGGTCGCCAAAAGCTGCGTCCACCAATTTAGTCCGGTCTGGATATTGCTAATAACTTGAGAGATTTGAGCCGGGTTCCAGTTCTCCGTATTGGCATCGATCGAGCCATCGCTTTCCAAGAAAACTGGGGTAACAGCGACCCTTCCCAACATAAACTCGCCCGTGTCATCGAATTCGGCACCGTACGGAAGAGTCGCCATGACGCGCCTCGATTCAAGCGACTCGATCGCTAGCTTTCGTACCTTCTTTGTGCGGCGTTCGTTGGTGGACATGTGTAACCCCGAAAAATTGGAAATCTGCTCTTATTTGATGATACTTTGCCAGAAAGATTCCCCAACATTCCCTCGCAATTTTGGACTTTTCTTATTGCGCAGGAAGCGTCCCATGGGCCAACTGTATCGATTTTGATACGTATGACTCGAAATCGCGACGTGCAAGAGTATGAATTTGGGAGATCGAACGAACCAAGTTAGGTTAGAAATTCAGTAAAGTCTCTGGATTGCTCTTCCCTTGAGGGTCGTTCGTTTCTAGCCTGATCCAGGCGAATTCAGCCGCGCAATACCACGAAAGCGGAAGCGTTGCCGCAATTAACCTAGATTCTCCGATCGTTAAAAGCTCAAGAATCGAAATGATCCGACCGATAACCGCTAGTAGTCTACCGTTGTGTTTCCGGATTTCGGGAGCGATCGGCACGACTTGAAAAAACAAATTTAGCCCGACGGGCAGCTTGGTTCGAAAGGAATCGTCCCAATGACCGAATCAAACAGGCAGCACAGAAGTGCTCAACCGCATAGGCCGGGGACCGGATCGGTCCCTGTTCTCTTTTCCCTGCGCAATGTTCAGCCGAACATCGTGGGCGGAATCGCGAACACGGCCAGGTCAGCCTTTGCCACGCCAAGTGGTCCTGCTGAAAAGTTGATCGCCAAGGTTGAGTCGACACCAGTCGTAACTCCGGTACCTGCACCTGCCATACCTGCCGCGCAGCCAGTTCCAAAACCAGCAGCCGCCAACAGCAATCGCTCGTTCAATGTGGTCGTTGGGGTACTGGTGATCGCTCTCTGCCTCCTGGTTATTCGAAACACAAACTCGAGGAATGGGGCCGGCGCGATCGCATCGAACCCAGGAGCGAGCCAATCAGGTTTGAAACCGGAATCGAATTCGGTTGCTACGCCGCCACCGATTGCAAACGTAGGCACAGCCAATACACCTGCACTGGCAAAAGTGGACCCATTCCCTCCAATCCCGAATTTGCAGCCTCCGACTCTTGCGTTGGCAGAACAAAAAACTTCTAACGACAAACCGCTTGAACTCGGAAGTGTGGCAACTCCCGTTCAAGTTCCATCAACGATTTCCGTGGCAAGTATCGATCTCAACGAACCTTCTTCGCCAAACGACACATCCAAAGATCCGATATCGCTTCAAGGTGCTGTGGCGGAAAATGGGGCTGGAGGTCGAGGAGCGCTTGAACAAAACATTGTTCAAGCCAAGCCATCGCTATTACCACCCAGCTCAAAACCAGAAACGTCTGCGACATCGAATCCATCACTCAGCTTCCCTGATACGCGAGTGGCGATGAATTCCCTTCCACCTAATTCTATGCTCCCCGCGAGCAATTCGCTCAACTCGTCCAAGACGGCAGGGACAACCACTGCAGCAAAACCGGGTGAAGGAGCTTCTACGATCGTGGATAGTGTCGCCCCGACATTGACGACTCGAGAGTTGATCGATTTGCGAAACCGTAGTAACCAAAACCCAAGTACCAATTCATTCGAAGGGCAATCCTTACCCAAGCCCTCCGTGGAGCCAAGTTTTCCAGCGACCCCCATTTCGTATGTGCCAGTCAATGCAGGGAACACGCAACCAAACAACTTAACCCCATACCAACCCATACCTAATTCGACTACACCAAGCGTCTACCAACCTTTGTCATCGGACAACACGTTGTCTGGCAGATCATATCCGCCAATGCCACAGGAGAACCCGGCGGTAAGAGTACCTCTATACGAGCAAAGCGTTTCGGGTGCGGCTCAGCAGTCGCAGATGATTCGACAGCCAGCTGCCAACAATTCCAATAGATATCCACCTACGGTAACGCCTCAAGTTCCGTACACGCCAGTTGCGCCCCAGCAAGGTGGGACCTCGTTCGGATATCCCCCCGGTAAATAAAGTAAAACGTACCACGTTGATTGAATGGATTGATCGATCATGAGCGAAGTGAATCAGGCTTTTTTGCGAGCGTATCTCAAGAACCGCGCATCGCAGTCCCTCAACGCGCCATCCGCTCCAACTGATTCGGATACTCAAACGACGCAAACTGAGAGCATAGCCAGACCGGGCACTGCGCGGCAGCTCCCAGCAACAGCGACCCAACCTCCCCAAAATCTTCCGTCCGGGGCAAAGCTTCGATTCGATCCCTCGCACGCAGAGCCCGGGACCTATCCAAATCCAAAACCGGTCGAGCCAGCCCGTCCCAAACAGGGTGTATGGTCCGCGCTAGGTGCCGAACGTGGAATGAAGGCTTTGGAATCGACCTCTGCAGCGGCATATGTTCGCAATGGAATCCCCGCTGTTTCCAACGAAGCGGCCCAATATCGACCTCACTCGGTCGGCCCAGTTGATCCTTCAAAACACATTCCAGCGCAAACACAAGCAAAGCAGCCAAGGCAACCGCTCCAACCTCCAGCCTACGGCTCAAGTACACCTGCCGCAATCGACCGATCTGCGTACGACCAAGTCATGTACGTAGATGGTCTCGCTGGACACACGCCGTCGCAACGTCCTGTTGTCGCAAGGCCCTCTGAACAAACACTCGCCGAAATCACCGAACCGATCGCCTTTGGAACAGGTTCCTCATCTTCGCCAAGCATCGCACCAGCAAAACGATCGCTTCCACCTGAACCCCATGTGGATCGGCGTCCACACAAGACTGCCGATGTTCCGGTCGTCCAACCACCAATCAACTCGGTGGCGATTCAGCCGACAGCACCAGCCCAACCGACCGTTCGACCAGAGGATGCTCCGTTCGTCGGCGAAGCCAAAACGACTCGCCGATTTGATAATTCACACGGCAGTCGCTCGGTTCAAAACGCCGGCCCTCGATCCGATCAAGATGCCCCACCACCAAAAGTATCCGCAGCACCACAACTGCCAACGGCTCTTCCGCTGCCTGTTGCATTTAACCCAAGCTGGGAAGTGGACCAATTTTTCTGGCCCGAAGTAGTCAAACATATTGAAACCGCCCACGCTAATGCCTTCCATCAAATTGGAAAACACCTCAGCCTTGCAAATCGTGATGGCCTAAAGGTGATGGCCATAACCAGTGGCGAAAGAGGTGTGGGACGCAGTACCGTCGCAATGCATATGGCTCGATGTGCTGCCAGCGCAGGCCTTCGCGTCGCTTTGATCGATGGCGATACATTCTGCCCGAGCCTAATCGACCAACTCCGACTTGATATGCAGCACGGTTGGCAAGACTGCTTGTTTGAAAACGTCCCGCTGAATGAGATTGCAATCCACTCTATTTCGGACAACATTACATTGTTCCCTTTGACGAGCGTCGTATCTCAACAACAAATGCATGCGAATCTTCATCGCATGGCCAAATTGATTCGACGTATTTCGACAGCGTTCGATATGGTCTTCATCGATGCCAATCGCCTAAACTTGGAGCAACGCGACATGGTTGGTGTGGCGCAAGAAAATATTGTGGACGCAGCAATCGTCGTTGTGGATACGGAATTGAGCATCAAAGAAAAAGTGGATACCGCCGTGAGCATTTTGCAGGGAATGGGAATCTCCTCGATCGGTCTGGTCGAGAACTTTCAGTCCTAAGGCACGGATGCCATTTACTAACGGGAATCAGATTCGACTATGTACCAATCGCATTGGGGCCTTCAGAGCCGACCCTTCGACAGTCGGCCGGAAGCAAATTTCTACTACCCCTCCGAATCACACCAAGCTGCGTTGCTCAAGATGCATTACGCGATCGAAACGCGTCGCTCGGTCGCAGTCTTGTGCGGCGAACCCGGCCTTGGGAAATCCATGTTACTGGATACGGTTTTTTCCCAATTGCCTGAGTTTTTGGCTCCCACCGTTCGAGTTGTCTATCCTGCGATGCCCCCCGACCAATTGCTTCGGTACATCGCGCGGCAAATTGCTCCGCAAGAAGGCTCCGACACTTTTGGCGGAATCGGGAATTCAATCGAAACCATTGAACGATTCCTCCGGCATAACGTCAGCGACTCTCAACACGCAGTCATCGCAATAGACGAAGCTCACTTGCTAGAAAACTGTGGATCGCTGGAACCGTTGCGATTGCTATTGAACTTGGCCACCGAACTTGCCGAATCCGAAACCGCGATGACGCTCGTATTGTCTGGGTCGCCAATTCTCCTGTCTCACTTGGCGCGTCACACTGCTCTCGAAGATCGCGTGGCGGTGCGGTGTGTACTCGATCGATTTACTGGCCAAGAAACTGCCGCCTACATTCAGCACCGAATTGCGACTGCAGGATGGAACAAACCCTCGATGTTCGACGATGAAGCGATCAGCTTGATTCAGGAACTCACGCTCGGTGTTCCTCGACGTATCAACCGCCTCTGCGACTTGGCTCTGATGGTAGCTTATGCACAGGACAAATCGAGGATCGACGCCTTTACCATCGAAAACGCCAACGCGGAACTCACAAGCCGATCCGCAGCAGCCTAAGACGAGCAACAAGAATAGAGACTTTATGAAGGGCTGACCTGAGGCTTCGATTATCTGGCCTTCACCTGCATCTTTAAAGCGATGTCAGGTGAACGGCCGTCGCTTAAGTTCATCCTTGAATAACAAATCTTGCGCCGCGAAGATGCGAGATACCACTACATGAAAAACCAGAGGACTGCGAAGCATTTGAACGCGTCCTACTGAAAGATTGGGAGCGGCAGTGGATTCTTCTGTACTCTTATTTCATAGCGCCGTTGCGCGATTACTTAAACGGCGAGTCCTTCATTCCGCATCTTGAGTCAATCGGCTGGTCAGCCGTCGTGCCGGATGGACTCGGTTCGTCCCTTTGCAAGAGTGGTAGCCCACGATCATCAATTTTTGCGACAAGCGTGTCCCATGCGACAAGCTGCTGTTTGCCAATTCTGGTTCGCAATACCCATCCGATGCGCGACGGTCCTGGATCAAATCCGTCAAAGATAAAGTTGCCAATGCTGAAAACGATCAGCTTGCCCTTATAGTATTCCACTTCTTGCGTCACATGCGGATGGCCACCCACGATCATGTCCGCCCCCGCATCGATCATTAGCTTTGCGAGTTGCTTTTGACGGTCGTTCGCTGGTTCGTATTCCCAACCCCAGTGCAACATCGGAATGACAAAGTCCGCTCGATGGATAGTGCGTGCGGCCTCGATGTCTGCAGTAACCTGTGCGTCAACCGCCCAGGCTACACCGGGCCAATTGGGACCTGCTTCGAATGCCCTGGGCTTAAAATCGTTGTACGCTAAGAGTGCGACGCGCATGCCGTTGCGCTCGATGATCAACGGCTTTCTCGCATGAGCGCAATCACGGCCGCCACCGACATATTGAATTTTCTTTTGCTCGAGCAATTGAAGCTGATCCAGGAAGGCAGCATGCCCGAAATCGCCGGTGTGATTGTTTGCCAGGCAGACGACGTCGAGATGTTTTTGCACAAGCTCAAGAACACGAGGATGAGCGCGATACACGTAAGGCTTGTCGAAAGGCTCGCCAGTCGTTGAGACCACACATTCAAGATTGCCTATCGCGAGATCTACTTTGCGTAAGACTTCAGCGAAATCACCGAAAGGATCTTCACCCAGCGCGATCCTTTCGCCAGGGGTATCCGCAAGCATGATGTCGCCAGCAAACGCCAGATCGATCGTTTTCGAAATTGGCTGGTCCGACTGCGCTTGTGCGACGGCAACACTAAAGACCAAGATGAGCGAGGGAAAAAATCTTTGCCGGAACATCATCGTTTATAGCCCTATATTGATTTTGTTAGATAGCCTTGGGACGCGTTGCCGTTCCTTTGTTTAACAGTTAGTAGAAGGCTGCAATGTCGGCAGTACGCCTACGGCTGACTGTTAAACGAATTCCCGTAGGCGAGCGGCGGGATAGAACATACCACGATTCGTAGCTGGATTCGCCAGAATTCAGTACGTTCTGAATTCTGGCGAATCCAGCTACGGTAGTTTTGCGCCTGCCGCTCGCCTTAAGTCTATATTTTGGTGAACGGTATCGCTTTAAAACGACCATCGTTGTCGGTGACTTCTACTACGTCGCCTACTTCGTTTTCCCAAGAAGCTTCTTCAAAAAGTCTTCCATCGAACCGATGTTTTTCGTCGTCGCTTGGTCAAAGCTCATTCCGCTGGCAAGAGCCCTTACAATCGCTTCGTATTTGATCTTCATTTTCGCTTCGTACATCGTTCGGATGACGCCGAAGCCGATGATGGCAGACGCTTCGTCATTCATGGAACCATCCAAGAGGGACTTGAGCGTTTTCATTTGCTCCATGGACTCCGGTATCCTATTAACCCATGGCTGGACTCGACGGTCCTTTGCTCCAACCGTCAACGCGAGGGCTTGGCGTCCAGCTCCGTCGGCGAACCATCGTGGCACCCCTTCGAAAGAGCTGATCCAAAGACTCGTTATTTGCTGCAGGAGGGAGGTCTCATTGATCTTGTCCTCTGACTTATCGAACACAATCGCCACATAGCTATCGAGGACTTCACTTCGCCAGTGACTAGACCATTCTGCAGGAAGAGCACGGCTTTCCAGCATCTTGCCAAATTCGCTGTAGTCATAACGTTGCTTCAATGCAAAGACGGTGATGCCACCCTTTACAAGCGGCTCTTTGCTGGTGACGTTAAACATTTTTCTGATTTGGCCGGCTGCCGTGTTGGCTTGCGCCAAAAGCGATTTCGCATTTTCTGGCCCTATGTTTCCAATCACATGAAACTGTTCATCGATCGCTTCGTCAGGCTCGTTTTTGGGTGAGGCGATCTTCCACTTTTCTCTCGTTCTTTCCATCCGTTTGGCCATCAGTTCTTTGTGTGATGCATTGGCCGCGAACGCTTGACCGACAACTTGATCCAACTTGGCGTCTTTGTTTTGGCCATCGAAGGTTGCTCCTTCTTTAATCCACGTCGCTACTAGTTGGATCTGTGCCTCTGGCAGTTCTGGCCTCCCCATCGGCATTCTCGCTCCTTCTTGCCCACGAAGCTTTCGAATGATAAGGCTCTCATCGGGTTTGCCAGGCAAAACGATGGCACCGCTATCACCACCCTTGAGGATTTGGGTGAACATGTTGAACTGAAGCCCACCGCGAACTTGAGTCGCAGCATAGTGGCATCCATTGCAATTTTCCATCAAGATGGGAGCGACATCGCGAACAAAGCTGACGGTTTCTTTTCCGGTAGGAGCGTTGACTTTGGTAGGCTCAGGTTTTGTCGGAGTGCCAGCTGGGGCTGGTTTGCCAGTGACCAACGAGGCGATCGGAGCGTCCTGAGAAGGACCATCGAACTTAGCCCCTTCCTTGACCCACTGTTTTAGTTTGGCCAAATTTTCAGGTGAAACTCGATTGCCATTACGAGGCATGTCTCCCGTTTCAATGGTCTCAACAAGGCGACTCGCAACCGGGTCACCAGGAAACAAAACAACCCCGCCTTTTGAACCTTTCATCAGAGCGGTGAAAGTGGCGAGGGAAAAACCGCCTCGATCTGCATTGATGTGGCAGCGCGAGCATTGTTCTACCATCCATGGTGCGATATCTTTCGAGAAACTGATCGTCCCGGCCCCGTTGGGCTTGGCCTCTGTGGGCTTTGCGGCAGGCTTTTTCTCGTCGCCTGGTTGCCCTACCGATTTCTTTGCCTTGAGCAAAGCTTCCCAAGTGGGTAGCTCCGACATTTCGGCTCCTTGGACCACCAGTTCGCTATGCAGTTTTGCGAACTCAATATGGATCTTCTTGATCTCCGCCAGCTCCTTGACCGAAGCGTGTTCGGTAAGCTCCTGAATGCGTTTGGTCGCTTGCTCTGCGATCTCAACCGATTCGACAACCTTGCCCTCTTTCAAAAGTGCGGAAAGATTTTTGACCGAATCCTTGATCGGCTTTAGGTCCGCGGGAGCAGCTTTCGCATTGGCGCCAGACGGAGTCTGGGCTGTCGTCGAGGCAATGCCAAATGGAACGAAAGGAAGAACAAGGCAGCAAAGCCGAAGGGTTTTTAGAAGCATGGTATTCAGTCTACTTAGCTACGTTCGCCTGAACGTGTTGAAAACCAATGCGGCGGTGCCGAATCGATTATCGAGTCGCAAACACGGCAAACAAGATGCCTGCGAACAAAACCAGGGTGACTACCCCAACGCCAACAAAAAGTAGAACATTGCTCTTCTGATTTGGATTTGCTTTCGAGGAACGGGCCTCGACCTGCTTAGCGGGTTGCCCCGCGGCCTTCCCTTTTTCGATGGGCTTTAGCAGAGGAGACGAGCCGCCTGCATTGCCCTTGGAGGTGTTAGAAATCGGCGACGTCGCCTTAGCAATTGCTTGACTCTTTGATTTTTGTGCATTCGGCTTATTGGAGTCATGGACAAGATCGATCTTGCTATCGACCGAAGAACCTTCGCTTTTGGCGATCGCTCTAAGTACTCCACTGTCCGAAGCCGACAAGCTGACCACGGAACTACCAATTGCAACTTTCGTGCTATTGCCGCGATTTGCAACCGTATCGACATCATGCTTCGACTTCTTCGTCCCCTCGTCGAGCAAGTCCGCAACCGAGAGATTGTTGTTCTTGTTTTTCGATGGGTCTCCCTCGGTCTCTTTACGATACTTAGCGAGCCAAGCTTCCAGAATCTCGGCCACCTGCAAACAATTCGCGTAACGATATCGCGGGTCCTTTTGCATCATCTTGACGCAGACACCATCCAACTCGCCCGGGCAATCCGGACGATCCTTTCGGATGTCAGGCGGCATGCTATTTTGGTGACGAATGATTCGGCTCGGGATGCTTCCATCTGGAAACGGTGCATGACCTGTTAGCAAGAAATAGAGCGTACAACCAAGCCCATACATATCGGCCCGACTATCGATTTTGTGGCTGTTGATGGCCTGCTCGGGGGGCAAGTAATCTGCGGTTCCGAGAACCTTGTCGTTGTACTCCATGGTGAGCGAAGGATCGGTTTCCTCCGAAAACAACGCCAGCCCAAGGTCCAGAACTTTTACCACCCCTTTTTTGTTGACCAGAATATTCGCAGGTTTCACGTCGCGATGGATCAGACCAGCCTCATGAGCGTGATGAAGCCCCCGTGCAGACTGCGCGATGTAATCAGCAGCAACCGCAAAAGGTAGCGGACCATGCTTCCGCACAAGCGTTTGGAGGTCTGCGCCGTCAACGTACTCCATCACCAAATAGTGTGTGTCTTTTTCGTTATTGATATCAAAAGCGCGAACGATATTGGGATGGTTCAACGAAGCGATGGCCTTGGCCTCGCGTTGGAATCGTTCTAGGTAGCTGTTGTTGCCAAGCTTCGATTTCGGCAATACCTTGATCGCACGCTTGTGCTTCATCACCATGTGTTCGGCCAAGTAAACACTGCTCATCCCGCCGGAGCCAAGGTGCCCCAGGAGTTTGTGGTTTCCGAGAAAGAAACCTTTGTACTTGCCTTGAAGGATTTTCTCAGATTGCCATCGGGTGATTACGCCTGCATCTTCAAGTTCCTTACAGACGAGGACAGCGTCCTCGGGCAAAACTCCATCATGACGCTGCCGAACCAATTCGAGTTGAGCACTAAGCACGGCCGACTCAACAAGACGACTTTTATCGATTAGTTCGAATATTCGATCAGATGTGATCTGCGTCATGCCAAACTGTTCCTCGAACGCTCCACTTGCCACAAGACCTTTGGGGAGTTCTCGATTCAACGAACTTGAAAAAACGGCCAAAGTGCATCATTGCATCCAATGGCTCGCTTACCACCGCTATTTCTAAGTGTACTGAAATTTCTTTCAAAGCCTATCGGCGACCCGCAATATTAACGATTTTCCGGGTTTTGCCCTCACTGATGTAGTGCGTTGACTTAATAACCCGAATCTTCCGTTTCTTCGGTGGGGCTGGCCCTCCCGTGTTTTCGGCGGAATTGCTAAACTATCCTCGCAAATTTGTGGCAAAAGCCTTCTTTGTAACGCCGGATTCACCTCCGAATCTCTCCAAATCCTCCTCTAAGTTAACTTTTTAAGGCATTCACTCGCATGAGCTATTTCTCCGACATCAGCAAGATCCAATACGAAGGTCCGCAAAGCCGGAACCCGTTGGCTTTTCGTTGGTACAACCCGTCCGAATTGATCGAGGGAAAGTCCATGAAGGACCATCTTCGATTCAGCATTGTGTACTGGCACACCATGCGGGGGACCGGCGCAGATCCATTCGGCCCAGGTACCGCAGTAAG